>NZ_CP006842.1:1595357-1914428 GCF_000626675.1 Corynebacterium glyciniphilum AJ 3170
ACATTCACCGGCATGCTCAGTTACACGGATGCGCCAGACAAGGAAGTTCACTTCGGAATGCCGCCCAGGCCGGAGATCCCTGTCCTTGACCTGGCTTACGTGCCGCCGGTCGCGGCAATTGAAGCAGCGACTCCGCTGAAGGCGCTCACCGTAATGTTCGCCGGAGACGACAGCGGAATCATCGCAGCGTCGGAATCCTGGGCTTCCGCCAGCCGCCGGATGCTCCAGGCGTCTGAATCACTGCAGAGTGCGGCCGTGTTGATAGCCGGGACCACCGAAGGCAGCGCCTTCTCCATGGCAGAGCAGGCGATATCGACCATTGCGCGCCAATGCGCGACAGTCGCCGCCAACTCCACTGCGATGGCAACCTCCATGCTCGAACTGCCGCCCATTAGAGCTGCAGCACACGCACAACTCATTGCCATGGAAGCCGAGATTGCGGCCGAAGCCACCGCAGCAGGTGCTGTCACCGGTGGGACAGGTGCAGCCGTTATCGCCGCCAAATCTCAGGCACAGGTCGCGGCATTCGTTTCCGGGTATCTGCAGCCCGCGCTCGACACAGCACGTCCTCTGGTGACTAACCTGTCTGTCCCTGTGGTCAACCACACTGGCTCGGGAGCTCTTCATTCCGGCGGCGCGGCGACCATGGCCGCCCAGGAGACCATTACCCAGGTGGCAGGCGGGGCCGCTGCCCCCGTTGTTGGTCAGGCTGCCGCCCAACCCAATCCCGCGGTGCCACAGACAGGGCATGTCTCCGCTACTCCGGCTGGGGCCTCTCAGGCAGCGACTGTCAGTCAGGCACCAGCGGGTCCGGCTGGCGGAATCAGCAACGCATCCGGTGGTATCCAGGCAGCGTCGCCTGCCTCCGCTACCGCGGCACATCCGGCGTCGACAGGTACCGGCCCCGGCCAGAACATGAATGGTAGCCGACCTGTAGCTACGAGCGTCGCGCCGCCCGCCAATCCCCGAAATGTCGCCGGTGGTGTGATGCAACCTCTGCTACCCAGGGGCGTCAGTGTCGCTACCCCTGGCTCGCCATCCACAGGTCACACCACCGGTGGCGGACCCCACACGGGGCCGGGGACTACCCAGAACGGCGCTGGTGCCCGAGGCGTGGCCCAGGGCACGGGCGGGGCAGCGCCTGCCGCCGGCAACGGCACTCACGGTCATCGTGCCAGTGGCGCCGGTACTGCGCCTGTCGGCGCAGCCGGGCAGAACGGGGCCAGAACGGGCCAAGGTAAAGGTGCTTCGACGGGGGCCCTCTTCGGTAACGGGCAGAATAGACGCCAGAAAACCCGTCGTATGACCACCGGCAGCTCCCTGCTCGACACATACTTCCGCCGCCAGTTCTTGGGGGAGAAGTCGACAACCGTGAAGAAAGTCATCCGGTAGCCCGTGAGGGTCGGTGTCCCTGAGCTGAGACCCCGGGGCTGTGTCGGTCTGATGGCGTCAGAACCAACATGACCCTGGGGTACTAGTCAGTGCAGTCTGGCGGGGCACCGTACAACAAGGGGCCTGGAGATCAGTGAATGATCTCCAGGCCCTGTCCATCGCAGTCCTGTAGTGCCGGGAGCACCGCGCACTACAGTGGTCCGCTATTCCGCGTCGACCGCGTCCTCGCCGTCGACGATCTCCAACTGGTCACGCACCTGCTCCAGCAGCCAGGCGTTGGACAGTGAGGACGGGATGTTCAACGCAGCCATGACGGCTTTGTTGTCCTCGATCACGGCACCGGATTCCACCTGCGGCAGCTGGTCGTAGCCGGCAATAGCACGGATCTTGTCCATGCCCTCTGTGGCGTACATGCCCATGAAGTTCGCCGCCAGATCCGACACCCGCTCATAGGAGATCTGCGCACGACCACCCTCGATCTTCAATGAACCGTCGGTGAACGACGCCGGCAGTGTCATGCCCAGTCGGGAGTAGAACTTGTTGGCGATGTTCTCCGGATCAGCGATCACGCCGAACTGACCACCACGGTCCTGCACGGTCAGCGCAGTCTTGCCTTCGAGACCCGGCAGCTCGTCGCGCACAGCAGCGAATGCCTTCTCATCGTCATCGATGACCTCCTGCGCCTTGTCTTCCAGGCCGTAGATCTCGGCGAGTGCCTGCAGCTGCGGTTCCCAGCTGGCGTCCTCGTCCATGCCGGGCAGAACATCGGTGACCTTGGACAGCTCGTCGTAGGCGTCTTCCTTGATGCGGTAGGTGTCGCCGACGACCAGGTCGGGGTTATGCGAGACGACCTCCTCGAGGGGGAAGTCCTCGGACATCGGGATGCGTTCGACACCCTCCAGCTGCGGATTCTTCCAGTCTGCGTCCGCGTCGTCGCCACGCTCGACGATGACATCCGGAGTGATGCCCAGTGCCAGGAGATTGTCCACGGCGGTGCCGATGGCCACGACGGTCTCAGGGTTGGTGTTGTAGGTCGCCTCACCGTACATGTTCTCGATGGTGACCTCGGACTCCTCGGCGCCCGCGCTGTCGGAAGAGGCGGTGTTGTCATCCGAGCTGTTGTCGGAGTCATCGGAGGAGCAGCCGGCGAGGACGAGGCCGCCAGCGAGGACGGTGGCGGTCAACGTCCGACGGACGGTTCGCGCGCGGGAGCGACGGGCGGTGTGCAGCATGAAGGATGTTCCTCTCCTGTGCCCGGCGAGGGTGTGCGGACGCCGTGGGTGGCGCCCAACCGGGCGGTTGTTCCGGTGAAACGTCGATAACCGTAGGCTACGTTTACTTGTAGCAGGCCGTACCGAACCTACTACAGGTGAAACAGCCCAGACAAGAGCCCGCCCGGGTATGCGTTACCCCCGTTCACGCACCCAGCAGTATGTCGAGGGTGGCCTTCGCCCCCACTCCGTGCAGGGAATTCAGCGCGGTTGTGTAGCCGGACGTGAACTCCGCGGAGTCCACCAGGTCGCCGAAGATCTCACGGTCCCGAAGGAACGCCAGGACGTCCTCCCTGTTCTGTGCGGCAGCGGTAGCCACCCGGTCCGCCATACGGTCGACGACGGTGATCGGTTCACCGTCTTCGTCGACGCCCTCGGCGTAGCGGGCCCATGACGCGACGATGGCGGCTGACAGTCGGACCGGCCGCCCTGCTGCGAGGTTCTCCCGGACGACCGGGAGCAGCCACTTAGGGATTCGGTCCGAGCTTTCTGCGCACAGGCGGGACACGGTGTCCTTGACCGCGGCGTTGCCGAAGCGACGGATGAGCGTCCGACGGTAGGCATCGATGTCCACGCCGGGTAGCGGTTGCAGCGTCGGTGTCGCCTCGTCGGTCATGTAGGCCAGCAGGAACTCGCCGAAGCGGGGGTCTGCCATGACGTCGTGCACCATCCGATGTCCGGCCAGATAGCCGAAATAGCACAGGCCCTGATGGGACGCATTGAGCAGCCGCAGTTTCATCAGCTCATAGGGGACGACGTCATCGACGAGCTGGACCCCTGCGTCCTCGTAGCAGGGACGTCCCGCAGTGAAACTGTCTTCCAGTACCCACTGGGTGAAGTCCTCGGAGACCACCGGCCAGGCATCGCTGTAGCCCAGGGAGGCGACGTCGGAGCGGTCGTCATCGGTGGTCTCGGGGGTGATGCGGTCGACCATGGAGTTGGGGAAGGCAACGGCGTCGTCGACCCAGGCGCCGAGGTCGGCGTCGACGGAGCGGGCAAATGCGACGAATGTGTCGTGGGCGACGTTCCCGTTGCCCTGGATGTTGTCGCAGCTCATAATCGTGAACGGCCGGTCCCCGGTACGTCGTCGCTCGGCCAGTGCAGCGGTGACCAGTCCGAAGAACGTGCGGAGACTGTCGTAGTCGCCGGCCTGCAGTGCGTCACGGTCGTGTGCAATGTGCTCGGAGTCGTCGACGAAAGTGCCGCTGACGTGGTCGATGTTGTAGCCGCCTTCGGTGACGGTGAGGCTGACGATGCGGATCCGGGGGTCTGCGAGCATCGTCACCGCGGCGGCGGGGTCGTCGGGGGCGAAGACGTAGTCGATGATGCTGCCGATGACGCGGATGTCCTCGGTGCCGTCCGGCGCTTTCGTCGTGAGGGTGTAGAGGTGGTCCTGGCTGGCCAGGGCGTCGCGCATGCGTACGTCGGACGGCATCACGCCGAGGCCGACGATGCCCCAGTCCAGCGCCTGGCCCTGATTCATCAGGCGGTCGAGGTACATCGCCTGGTGGGCGCGGTGGAATCCGCCGACGCCGATGTGCACGATGCCGGGGGACACCTGCGAGCGGTCGTAGGACGGGACGGCGGTACGGCCGTCGGTGATGTCGGCGAGGGCGGGGAGTAGGGAGGTGGTCAGGGGGTTGGTGGTCAAGGGACGAGGCATGGCGGTGGATCTCCTTCAGAGGTGTCGGGGTCAGTTCTTTTCGGCCGCGGCGGCGGCCTGCTCGGCAAGGGGTTCGGGGACGTTGTCAGGCACACCGTCGAACCCCGGCTGGTTCCCCCGCAGGGTCAGTGAGAGGTAGGCGGCGACGAGGTACAGCGCGATCATGATCAGGGTCAGTCCGGTGGCCCCGACCAGTGGCAGGAAGACCGCAACCAGCAGGGGGCCGACGGCGACGGCGGCACCGACACCGAGGTTGTAGGTGGACATCGCCGCACCCGGATGCTCGGGGTCGATGGCCACGGCGATGGCAGAGAGGGGGACGTAGCCGGCCAGGGAGACTCCGAACAGGGCACCGAAGAACAGCGTGACCCCGTAGACCACCGGGTCGGAGACCCCCAGGGAGCGCCCGATCAACGGCGTGAAGTACACCGCAGCAAGCGTGACGGCGCAGGCGACCGCCCCCGCCCAGAACATGGTGGTGGCCCAGCCGAGGCGGTCCCCGATGCGTCCGTAGAGCGGGTTGAACGGCAGGTTGACCGCGTAGATCACCGTGGTGAGGATGAGGAACCAACCGAGTTTCCAGCCGAGTTCGTCGGTGAAGTAGGCGGGGAAGTAGACGGCCATGGCGTAGGTCGGCACGGAGTTGATGGTGCGGATGTAGGTCACCCGTCGCGCCCGTTTGTCGGTGGCCAGCAGCTTGAACCCGCGGGAGAGTGTGGCGCTGACTTCCTCGGGGTTGTCGACTAGCGGACGACGCCCGACAGGTTCACGGATGCCGACCAGGGCGATGGCGGCACCGATGATGACCAGGGAGAGCGAGAGCCAGAGCGTCTGGTAAAAGTCCAGGTTTAGCAGGGACAGTGACAAAGTGGCGGTCAAGGCACCGAGGGTGGGCAGTCCGGCGGAGAAGCCGACGTAGAACCATCCCACGCCGGTGGCCCGGTCCTCGGCAGGGGCCACAGCGGTGATCCACACGAGGAAGCCGTACGCGAACAACGGGTAGCCGAAGCCGCGGAGTCCATAGGTAATGAAGATCAACCAGGGGTTCGAGGTGGTCAGGGCCAGACACAGGAAAGCCAGTTCCAGTGTGACCCACACCCCGACGCCGAGCATCATCACCCGCCGCGGCCCCCACAGGTCAGACAGTGCCGCGGCAAAGAAGGCGGCGATCGCGACGGCGATACCGTAGACGGTGACCAGGGTGCCGACCCGGGAGGTGGAGAATCCGTGGTCGTCGCGCAGGAAGGGTTCGAGGATGTTGGTCTCCACGCCGTCGCCGATCATGAAGATGGTGAGTCCGATGAAGCCCCAGATCAGGGCACGGGGGACGCCGAGTCGGTCGAGGAGCCCGGTGGCCCGGGGCTGGGTGGTGAGGGTAGTCATTCGTGCTCCTGGTGTGGGGAGGCATGGGATGCGGGTCACATGTCGTGAGCCACTGCGGTCAACCTACCGCCATGATGTTAGAAAGTCACCACTTACAACAGAAAAATGTTTAAAACGGGGGTTACCTCACAACGCCTCCGTGCTATCGTGGCCTCTATGTCAGAGCCAATACCTGCGACGGGACCGGAGAAGCGCCCCGACAAACGCCGCGAGAACATCGTGGCGTATGTCACCCGCCACGGCACGGCCCGGGTCGAGGAACTCGCCCGCCATTTCGACGTCAGCCAGATGACCGTGCACCGCGACCTCGACAGCCTCGCCGCCGACCACTTGCTGGAACGCGTCCGTGGCGGGGCGCGTTCGGTCACTCCGTCGATGAGTGAACTCGGAGTCGGCCAGCGGCGGCAACTGCACCGGGACATCAAGAGCGGACTGTGCGCCCTCGCCGCAGAACTCATCGAGGACGGGGCGGTCGTCGCCATCGACGACTCCACCACGCTCGAACCGCTTGTCACCGTGCTGCCACAGCGCAATCCGTCGGCACTGATCACCCACTCACTGGCGGCGATGAGCCTGCACCGTCAACGTACCGGCGCCGCGAGCATCCGGCTTATCGGGTGCGGCGGCCAGTACATCCCTGAGACCGACTCCTTCCTCGGGGCGATGACCTCCGAACAGCTGCGCCGGTTGTCGGCGGACATCACTTTCGTGTCGACGACCTCGCTGCGTCCGGCACCGGGAGCTGCCGGCGGTTCTTCTGGCATAGCACTGTTCCACCCCGACACCGAGGCCGCCGAGACCAAACGTGCGCTGCTGGACATTGCGCCGGTCAAGGTTCTCGTCGTGGATTCGACGAAGTTCGGCGCACCCGGGGTGTTCAAGGTCGCTGACGTAGAGGAGTTCGACCACGTGATCATCGACAACGATGTCAGCGACGCCGACCAGGCCCTGCTGGAGGGGACCGGTGCGACCCTCCACGTGCTCGCCACGACCGAAGGAGAGAACTGAGATGGCTCTGGTACTGGGGATCGACAGCTCCACGCAGTCCTGCAAAGCTCTGCTCGTGGACGCGCAGACAGGTGAGGTCGTCGACGAGGGACGTGCAAGTCATCCCGACGGAACCGAAGTCGACCCGCGCGCGTGGGTGACCGCCATGGCACAGGCAACCGAGGGACTGCTCGACCGGGCCGACGCAGTCTCTATCGCAGGACAGCAGCACGGCATGGTGGCGCTCGACGCTGAGGGTGACGTCGTCCGTGACGCCCTGCTGTGGAATGACACCCGCTCGGCGCGCGCCGCCGAGGACCTCATCGGTGAGATGGGTGGGGAGCGCGCCTGTGTGAACCTCACCGGCAGCCGGTACGTCGCCTCTATCACCGCGACGAAACTGCGCTGGATGCGCGACCACGAACCGCACAACGCCACGCGCACCGCCAGCGTGCTTCTCCCGCACGACTACCTCACCTGGCACCTCTCCGGCTACGGAGAAAAGACCACCGACCACGGGGAGGCATCGGGCACCGGGTACTACAGCACCCGGGAGCGGTGCTGGCTTCCTGAACTCGCCGAACGTGCGTTGGGCCACGCGGTGGAGCTGCCGCGTCTGGCCGCCCCGAACGAGAAGGTGGGGGTGGTGGCAGCCTCAGCGAACGCGGCTGCCGCCGAGCGTCGCACGGTGATCGCGCCGGGCACCGGCGACAACCAGGGCGCCGCACTCGGACTGGCCCTGCAGCCCGGCGACGTGTGTGTGTCGATCGGCACCTCGGGGGTGGCTTCGGCGGTCGTGCCTGACAGCGTGCACGATTCGGCAGGCATGGTCACCGGATTCGCCGATGCTTCAGGACGCTACCTTCCCTTGGTGGCCACACTGAATGCTGCTCGGGTACTGGACATGGGGCGCCGCCTGCTGGGCGTGGATTGGGAGGAGTTCGAGCGACTGGCCCTGGCGTCCACGCCGGGAGCCGGTGGGTTGGTGCTGCAGCCGTACCTCGATGGGGAACGCACCCCGAACCGTCCCGACGCGTCCGGGATCCTGCAGGGCATCACGACCGCGACCACCCGGGAGGATTTCGCCCGTGCCACCGTGGAGGGACTGCTGTGCTCGATGAAGGACGCGGTGGAGGCCCTGGTCGGCGCAACCGGGGTGGAAGCCACCCGCGTCCTGCTGATCGGTGGGGGAGCCCGGTCCGCGGCAGTGCGCGCCGTGGCACCGTCCATTTTCGGTGTTGACGTGCTGGTTCCGGACCCGGCCGAATACGTTGCCCTCGGCGCTGCCCGCCAGGCGGCCTGGGCACTGTCGGGGGACCCTCAGCCGCCGGAGTGGACGGTGGCGGGAACGTCTCCGGCCTCGGCGCCCTTCAACGGCAGGACGGTGCGCTCCTACGCCCACCTGCGCACTGCGACGAAGGATTGGAACTGGGGCTTGGCGTAGGGTGGTCGCCGGTTGTCAGCCCCCATGCCATCCGAGTCACCCCTCAGGTCAGAAAAACGGCCCTTCCGTGACCTGAGGGGTGACTCAGATGACCTGCCCGGCGGGGACGGGCTGATCTCCTCGGGGCTGCCGGGAAGTACAGCTAGGGGTATGTCCCGGTGAAGAACTCCCGGATCGCCCCGGGGCCGTCGTAGCGGGCGCCGTTGTCGTTACCCCAGCGTCCGGTCGTCGTGGGAAAGGAGTGCCCGCTGTGGTCGACGGAGATCAGGCGTACGGGAAACTCACCGTCCCAGGTGGTGATCTCCGCGTCGCCGTCGCGCACCCGGTCGGAAACCTCAGCGGACACCCCGTTGCGCTCGGCGAACCACTCCGCGCTGGCCTGGGCGGAACGGACCTCGCCGCGGCTCTCGGCGAAGATCCCTGCACCGACCACGACCTCGCCACCGTCGAAGGGATTCATCGGATCCTCACGGCTCTGAATGAAGATGACGGGCACCGGCTCGCCGGAGTCCGTGCAGGCGTTGTTGTCATCGACCGGGACGTTCGCGTTCACCGAGGCGATGCCTGAGACGAGGTCGGGAGCTTCGTAGGCCAACCGCTGCACCATGTGCCCTCCGCTGGAGAAACCTATTGCGAAGGTCCTGGAGACATCGACCGTGTCATGGCCGAGATCATGGTGGATACCGTCGACAACGTGGCGCATCAGCCCCACATCGTCGAGGTCCTTCTCCTTGGCCGGCCAGTCGCCGGCGACGCGGCACTCGTTCCAGTTGTTGTCGTGGCCGTCGATGTAGGCCACGATGAAGCCGTGCTCCTCGGCCTCGCGCTCCAGGTCGGGACCGATGCCGGAGCGGATCCCGTCGCCGGTGTCCCCGGTGCCGTGCACGACGAGGACGACGGGCATCGGGCCATCGGACGGCCCGGCGTCGGGGGTGTAGACGTTCCAGGTGCGTTCGATGCCGTCGAGGGTGGTGGCGTGGTGCGTGTAGGAACCTTGGGACACGGTGTCATTCCTTTCCGCCGTGACGGTGCCGCTGTCGGTGGTGGAGGGGACGCCCGACGTGCAGGCGCTGAGGAGGAGCGCCAGGGCCAAGCCGACACCGGCGCCGGTGACGGCACCTCGACGGCCCCGTGCCCGGTCGGTGCGCTTCATCGGTTACGCGCCGAAAAAGATGACCCGGTTACCGTCCGGATCGGTGAGCTGCAGAATCCGTGCGCCGCCACCTGGTTGCGGACCGTCGTGTTCGATTCCCAGCGAGGTCATCCGTGCGGCGACGGCGTCGATGTCGGTGTCCCCGAGCACCACGCTCGACGCTCCGGCGCGACCGGGTTCCGACCAGACCTGCAGGCCGGCGCTCTCCCCGATGTGCCATTCGATCAGCCCGGGCATCGGCGCGGCATCCGGCTCCCGCTCGAAGACACCGCTGTACCACCGGTGGGCCCGGTCAAGGTCGGAGACGGTGCAGTGGGCGAGCACGCGGGTGATCATGGCGGACTCCTGCCCTGGTGACGGTGGCTTCGGGCACCCTGCACCTCAACGATACGACAGCGGTGCGACGGCTGTCACCGGTCAGTTCTCCGCGTGGTAGGCCACCTGCGCCACGGCGAGGTCCTGCCACCCCATGCCCACGGTCTTGAGGAACACCGGCCCACCAGCCTCGACCGGGCCGTGATTCACCAGGTGTCCCAGCGTGTGCAGGTCAGTGGCGCTGATCGTGCCGTTGTCCACGGCGATACGGACGTCGCCGGCTTCCCGCAGGGCGGTGTCGACGTCCTCGACGTAGGTGGTGGCGCGGGAGAGGAGGGTGTCGTCGGTCTCCCGGGCGTCCGGTTCGTGCGATCCCATGGCGACGACGAGGGCATCGTCGTTGACGAGGGACCCGTCGAAGAGCGGCTCCCGGGCACTGGTGCAGCACAGCACCAGATCGGCGTCCCGGAGTTCGGCGGTGCGGTCAGTACTGGCGGTGGCGGTGACACCGTCCTCGGTCAGGCGGGCGACGAGGTCGGTGACCTTCTCCTCACGACGTCCGACGACGGTGACTGTACTGATCTGGCGCACGGCCGCTGCGGCATGGACGTGGTGGTAGGCCTGCGGTCCGGTTCCGAAGAGGACGACGTTCAGAGCCTTGTCCGCGGCCAGGTGCCGGATGCCCACGGCGGAGAGCGCCGGGGTGCGGATCTCGGTCAGTGAGCTGCCTTCCATCACCGCCGTCGGCTCGAGGGTGGTGCCGTCGAACAGCAGGTAGAGGCCCTGGATCTTCGGCAGGCCGACCGCCGGGTTGTCGGGGGCGACCGAGGCGACCTTCACTCCGGCGGTGCCGGCGATCTCGGCGGGCATGAGCAGGAAGCTGCCGTGGTCGAGGGGGACACTGCTGCGCGGGTGTGCGGACGAGGTGTCGAAGCCGTCGCGCAGCGTCTGCTCGATCGCGTCGACGGCGGCGGTCATCGGTACCCGTTCACGGACGGTGTCGGCGGAGATGAAGGGGATGTGCATGGTGGTCCTCGTACGTGTTACTCAGAATCGGTCGGGGGACAGGTCGGCGAGAGACTCGGCGGAGGTCTCCCCCGAGGCTAGTTCGGCGATGAGCCGGCCGGTGGTGGGGCCGAGACTTATTCCCAGCATCACATGGCCGGTGGCGACAAGGACCTCCGGGTGGTTGGCGAGCGGTCCGATCATCGGTACACCGTCCGGGGTGGTCGGACGCAGACCCGTCCACGGGTTGAGGGCCCGGCCGTTGTGGTCGAAGGCAGCGTCCTGGGCGCGGTGAATCCAGTCGGCGAAGTACTCACGGGATCCCGACAGGATCCCACCGGCACGTACCGCGTCGATCGTCTCGTCGATACCGGAGAAACCCATTGTCCCGGCCAGTCGGACACGGTCGTCGAGGGGGGTGATCGCCACCTTCGCCTCGGCGAGGTAGACCGGCGCGGTCGGACCGTCGTCGACGAGGGGCAGGTCGTAGCCGTAGCCTTTCCCCGCCTGGAGCGCGATACGCTCGCCGATCCCGGAGAGCAGCTCGTTGGTCCACGCTCCGGCCGCGACGACGACCTTGTCTGCCCGCAGCCGCCGGCCGCCGACCTGGACGGTGACTTCGACCCCGTCGCTCCCGCGCCCGGCGCTGGCGGGACTGGTGACCAGTGACGCAGTCTCGCCGAGTCGGAGCTCGACCCCGTCGCGTTCGCAGGCGGCCGCGAGCCCGCGGACGAAGGAGGCAGGATCCACCGACTGGTCACCCTCGGACTGGATACCGGCGACGACCTTGTCGGAGAGGGACGGGGCGTAGGTGCTGAGGTCGTCGCGGCTCATGTGACGCCAACTGAATCCGGGCAGTTTGCCGTCCAAGGTCTCGAGCTCGTGCACCCTGCCCTCGACTTTGTGAGGATCGGTGAAAAGCATGGTCAGCGGGTCGCTGTGCCGTTCGAACTCCACGCCGTCGGCGGTGAGGTCATCGAACAACGGCAGGGAGCCGGCGCTGAGACGGGCCAGTATCTGTGCACCACGGGAGAACCGGGATTCGGTGCAGTGCTGGAGCGTGCGCAGCAGGAAGGCGAGGAAGTGGGGGTCCGCCGACGGGCTGATGTAGAGCGGACTGTCCTTCCTGGTCATCCATTTCAGCGCCTGAGGGAGGATTCCGGGCGCCGGCACAGGCGTCGACATGCTGGGAATCAGCCACCCGGCATTGTGCCCGGATGCGCGGGCGGCGAGGGGTTCGGGGTCGATGACAGTGACGTCGAACCCGGTTTTCCTGAGGTAGTAGGCGCTGGAGAGGCCGATGGATCCGGCGCCGAGGACGATCGCGGTACGGGAGGTCATGAGGTGGCAACCTCTCTTTCGCTCGGGTCTGGGGCAGGGTCTGTGTCAGGGTCGGCGTCGCGGTCGACGGGCAGGGGAGGTGAGTTCGTCGCCCGGGCCCACAGGAGGCCGATGATTCCGCCGATGACCGCGGGCAGGATCCAGCCGGCGTCGTCGGAGAACAGGGGGAGGAAGGAGAACGTGTCGTTGATCTGGTCGGTGAGGATGCCGGCGGTCTTCACTGCGTCGAGCACGGCGACGATGCCCGCACCGATGACGGCGCCGACGTAGACGGGGCGGCGTCCGCCGAAGAAGCGGTCCAGCAGAGCCAGGACGATCAGTGTCATTCCCAGCGGGTAGAGCAGGAAGAGGATCGGCAGGGCGGTGTCGAGGACGGTCTGCAGACCGAAGTTTGCGATCACCAGGCCCAGTCCGGCGTGGACGAGCACCCACTGGTGGTAGGACAGCCAGGTGAACTGTCGGGAGAAGTAGTCCGCCACGGAGGTGATGCAGGCGACGTTGGTGGTCAGACCGGTCAGCAGGACGACCGTGCCGATCATCGCGAGTCCGGGCGTACCCAGCAGGGTGCGGGCGGACTCCGCGAGGACGGTGCCACCGTTGTCCGGACGTCCGATGGCGTCGACCCCGGAGCCGCCGAGCCAGGCGGTGGAGATGTGCAGCAGCGCCAGTCCGACGGCGGTGATGACGCCGGCCTTGAGGAAGACGGAGGTGGTGCCTCGGCGGGACGTCACGCCGAGGGTGGCGATCTGCTGGATGAAGACTCCGGCGAACACCAGTGCGGCGAGCACGTCCATGGTCAGGTAGCCCTCGGTGAGGCCGAGGAGGAAGCCACCGTCGTCGTATGGGGAAACTGGATCATGCAGGTCGCCCATCGGTGAGACCAGTGAGCGCACGATGATGATGACCAGCAGGGCCGAGAACACCGGGGTGAGGAACTTGCCGATCCTGTCGACGAGTTTTCCGGGGCTCAGTGACAGGTAGACCGACACCGCGGTGAACACCACGGAGAACACCGGCAGGATCCACGCACTTGTCGCGATGTCGGCGGGGAGGTTCGGTTTCACCGTGATCTCGTGCACCACCGAGGTGGTGCGGGGAATGACGTACAGCGGGCCGAGGGTGAGAAAGAGCAGGAAGCAGAAGACCGCGGCGAAGGCGGGGCTGATTCGGCTGGCGAGCCGGAAGACGTCCCCGCGCACGCTGGTCAAGGCGATGATGGCCAGCAGGACCAGGCCGACGCCGGTGATGAGGAAGCCGCTCATCGGCTCCCACATCGCGTTGCCCGCCGCCTGGCCGACCATGGGGGCGAAGATGATGTTGCCCGCTCCGAGGAACATCGCGAACAGCAGCAGGCCCAGGGCGAGTATCTGGAACCGTGAGAGTTGTCGGTCACCGGTCTGTCTCATGACGGTGGCATCCTTCCGGGGAGGTGTGTGGTGTCACTCATTCAAGCAGTGCGGGTGTGACACAGACTTCGTTGAATCATCTATGGTTGAGGCGGAATCTTTGGAAGGTTAGACAAGTCATGGTGGTCTGCCATGGAGTGAGGAGCAGCACCGTGCAGGGGAGCCGGAACGGTATGCCGTTGGGGCGCGTGGTTGCGGCGCTGGATCCCCTCGTGACGGCAGCGACGGGGACACCTGACTGCACGGCGGAATCGGGGACGCCAGGAGCTGCGGCGGCAGGATTGTCGAGCCGGGTGAACTCGGTCGCCATGGTCGACCCGGAGGACGTCAGTGCGCAGGTCGAGCTCCGTCAACCGGTGCTACCGGAGGTGGACCTCGTCGCCATGGTCGGTGTCACCGAAGAGCTGGCGGCGCAGTGGCTGGAATCCCTGCTGGACAGGCCGGTCGGGGTGTTGGTCAAAGAGAACATCGTCGGACGTCGGTTGTGCGACGCCGCAGCACGACTTTGTGTGGTGGTCATCGCGGTCGACCCCCGGGCACGCTGGGACGTCGTGCTCTCACGCCTTCGTCGACTACTGGACGAGGACCGTCCGGAGGAAGGGTCGGTCCGGGACTCCAGCGCGCGGGCATCGGTAAACACCCTGTCTGAACTGGCGAATCTTATCGCCGACGGCGTGCGGGGGATGGTCACCATCGAGGACCGCACGAACCGGGTGCTCGCCTATTCACCGTCGGAGAGCACCGCCGATGAAATGCGCACACGGGCGATCCTCGGACGGGCCGCCTCGCGGGAGGTTATGGAGATGTTCTCGCGCCGGGGTGTGCTCACCACATTGGCGGGTACCACCACCGTGGTGGAGCTGCCGGCCGAACCGTCGATCGGGATGAATCGACGCCTTATCACCGGGATCCACGGTCCTGACGGGGATCCGCTGGGATCGGTGTGGGTGCAGCAAGGAGAGCGGGAGTTCGCGGACGACGCTGAAACACTGCTACGTGGTGGCGCGGTGAGCGCCGCCGCGCTGATGGTGCAGGCGCGGTTGTCGGCTTCGTCGGCGGAGGAGGTGATGACCCGGCGCCTCTTCGGCGAGGACGGCGGGGTCGACGGCAGGACGGCAGGTTCGCTGTTGCAGTTCCCGCCGACGGGCAGCTACACGGTGATCGGCTTCGCTACCGGTGAGGCTGCAGGCTCTGCAAAGGCTGAAGACACGGCTGGTGTCGCAAGTGCCGCGGATGACGAAGCGACGAGAGGAGTGTCGCGTGGGGCCATGGAGTTCCTCGGACGGCGACTTCAGCTCCACGTGCAGGCGTACGCCGCCGGCGGCCGGGTGAGTCTCGTCGGACACCGTGCCTATGTACTGGTGCCCGAGGACGGCGACACCGGCGGCAGCCGGCTCATCGGTTGGGTGGAGCAATTGTTGCGACGGTTCGACGGCGATGAGACAGTGAGCACCCGTCGGGTACGCGCCGCGGTAGCCACGCCCGTGGACGGCCTCGACGCGGTGGCGGCAGCACGCTGTGAGGTCGACCGGGTGCTGGACTCACCGGCGGTTCACCGGCAGCGGGTGACGTCGCTGACGAAGTCCCGGACGACGGTGCTGCTGGGGGAGATCTTCCTACTGCTGTCTATGCGTCCGGAACTCGAGGATCCCCGGCTTACAGTGGTCAGGGAATACGACGAGACGCACGGGACATCGCTTATCGAAAGCCTGGTGGCGTATCTGCATGCTGGCATGAACGTCCGTGATGCGGCGAGGGCGCTGACCGTCCACCCGAACACCCTGCGGTACCGGATTGAACGGGCCGAACAGCTTTCCGGCCTGGACCTGCAGGATGCCGGCGACAGATTGTTGACGACCCTGCAGCTGGAGTTGCAGCGCTAGGCGGGGGCATTGAAGCTGAACCCCGTCCACGTGGTGAAGTCCGGCAGCGACACCTCGTCCGGCGGTGTGCTCGTGATGAGAGCCAGGAACTCTTCGGCGGCCGGGGAGAGCGAACGGGTGGTGTCCACCAGCACACCGATTCTGCGGGTGACTGGCTCTCCCCGGAACGGACGGAGCGCGACGCCTGGCACGCGGGTCATCGGGATGACGAAGCCGGGGACCGCAGAGATCCCGAGGTTCGCCGCGCACAGGCCTGTGACCGCGGAGATCGTCCCGGCGGTCACTGTCTGGGACGGGTGGATCCCCCGTGCCGCCAATTCGCGGTCGGTGATGCGTCGCACGGAGCTGGCCTCGGTGAAGGAGACGAAGGAGCGGCCCGCCAAATCGTCCCAGTCGATGCCGGGTTTCTGTGCCAGCGCATGGGTGGCGGGCAGGATGCAGGCGAAGCGCTCCTCGGCGATGGGGGAGAAGTCGAAGTGGTCCGGCAGGCTTCCGATGAGTTCCGGGTCCTCGGCGGTGATGGCGAGGTCCACGGAGCCGTAGCGGCATTCCTCGATGATGTTGGCCGCCATGAGGTCCTGGAGGTTGATGCTGACGTTGGGGAAAGAGCGTCGGAAACGGTCGATGAACGGGGGCAGGAGTGTCGCCGCCAGTGACGGCAGAGTCGCCAGCCGGAGATGGCCGTTGGGACCGCTGAGGTAACTGGCGACGTTGTTCATCTCACGGTCATAGGTCTGCAGGATCACCAGTGCGGCGCGGAGGAACTCGGTGCCGGCGTCGGTGAGGGCGAAGCTGCGTGTGGTTCGCTCGAACAGTCGGGTTCCGGTGGCTTTCTCCACCTGCGAGACGATCCTGCTCAAGGAGGACTGGGACTGGCTCAATCGTTCGGCGGCGGGGGTGAATCCGCCCTGGTCAGCGACGCAGGCGATGACCCGCATCTGGCCCACCGTGATGTCAGTTATCCGCATACTGCAAGAATCTATGCAATATTGTTGTTTGACGCAACTAAATGGCATTGTTCATACTGAGGTCGTCCACGCGATCCAGGTCACAGCCTGGCACCGGCTGCCGCAAGATCACCGGGTCGCAGTTACGTCGATAGGAGAGCCACGTGCTTGCTCTGTTCGGATTCCTCACGGTGGGGATCTTCCTGGCGCTGACCCTGTTCACCCGGACCTCGGTCCTGGTGGGCCTGGTGCTCGTGCCGATCATCTTCGCGGTCCTCGCCGGACGAGGCCGCGACCTCGGAGACTTCATCGGCGACGGCCTGCTGCAGGTCGCCCCCATCGCGGTGATGATGACCTTCGCCATCCTGTTCTTCGCCGTCATGATGGAGGCAGGCCTGTTCGACCCGCTGATCCGCCGGATGGTCAGCTGGGCCAAAGGCGATCCCGTCAAGATCGCCATCGGCACCGCAGTCGTGACGATGTGTGTCCACCTCGACGGCGACGGCGCGGCGACCTTCCTGATCACCCTGTCGGCCTTCCTGCCGATCTACCGGCGCATCGGTATGCGACCGCTGGCACTCACCGCCATCGTTGCCCTCGGCGCCGGCCTGATGAACATCCTGCCCTGGGGCGGTCCCACGCTGCGTGCCATGGCAGCGCTGGACATGACCGCGGCAGAAGTATTCACCCCGATGATCATCCCCATGATCGCCGGCGGGGTGTGGGTCCTTTTCGCCAGCTACCTCATCGGACGCATGGAGCGCAAGCGTCTCGGAACGATCTCGCTGGACGCTCCGGTGCCAGTGGCTGTGGGCTCTGGTGGCGACGAGATCCCCGCACAGGACGGGACCGTTGATGTTCCCGCGGAGCAGGATCACACTGACCATGCTGACCATGCCCGGCGCGACCACGGTGTCCCGCGGTGGCGTATGGCGGTCAACCTGATCCTCACCCTGACGCTGGTGGTCGTGCTGTTCACCCATGCGGTCCCGATGGAGGTCTGTTTCATCGTCGCCTTCACCATCGCTGCCTGCGTGAATATCCCGAAGTGGAAGGACCAGCAACAGCTGTTCCGTGAGCACGGAGCCAACGTGGTGCTGGTGACCTCCATGGTCTTCGCTGCCGGCGTGTTCACCGGCATCCTCGGTAACACCGGGATGATCGAGAACATGGCCCAGAGCCTGGCAGATGTCATCCCCGAGAGCTTCGGCGGAATCCTGCCCGTCCTTGTCTCGGTCGTGTCGATGCCGCTGAGCCTGGTGTTCACCCCCGACGCGTTCTACTTCGGCGTGCTCCCGGTATTCGCACACACCGCCGAGGTCATGGGCGTCGACCCGGCGATGATCGCCCGCGGTGCCATCGCCGGGCAGATGACCACCGGCTTCCCGCTCAGCCCGCTGACCGCCTCCACATTCATCCTGATCGGCATGGCGAAGGTGGAACTGGGCAAACACCAGCGCTTCACATTCCTCTGGGCATGGGGCACCACTCTGGTGATCACCGTGACCGCGATCATCACCGGCGCACTGACGTTCTAGCTTTCTAGGAGATATCTTCGATGCCAACCATCAGAATCGGATCCGGCGCAGGGTTCGCCGGTGACCGTCTCGACCCGGCCGTCAAACTCGCGAAAGACGGGGGCCTCGACTACCTCGTGTTCGAGTGCCTCGGGGAGCGCACCGTCGCAGCAGGGCAGCTCCGCCGGCTCAGTGACCCGGACACCGGGTACGACCCGCTGCTGGAGACCAGAATGCGCGCCGTCCTGCCACACACCGTGGCCCAGGGAACAACCGTGGTGACGAACTCGGGCGCCGCGAACCCTGAAGCCGCCGCCCGTCTGATCGCCCGCGTCGCCGCCGAGGTGGTGCCGGACCGGACGGTCACCGTGGCCTACCTGACCGGCGACAGCGTCCTGTCCGAGATTCGCTCCGCGGACCCGGACGTCTGGGAGACCGGCGAGCCGTTGTCGTCCGACGACACCGGACTGGTCTCCGCGCACGCCTACCTCGGCGTCGAGCACGTCCTGCCGGCCTTCGGAGCAGGTGCGGACGTCATCGTCACCGGACGGTTGGCCGACCCCTCCCTGTTCCTGGCACCGATGGTCCACGAATTCGGCTGGCAGCTCGACGACTGGGCGCGGCTGGGCGCCGGAACCTTCGTCGGCCACCTGCTGGAATGCGCCGGGCAGGTCACCGGAGGCTACTTCGCCGACCCGGTGACCAAACCCGTGCCCGGCATGGAAGACCTCGGGTTCCCCTTCGCCGACATCAGCGCTGACGGCACCGCGGTGCTGGGCAAACTCGCCGACACCGGCGGCATGCTCACCCGGCAGACGGTGCGTGAACAGACGCTTTACGAAGTAGCTGACCCATCGGCCTACCTCACCCCGGACGTGACCGCCGACTTCTCCGGCGTTCACCTCGACGAGGTGGGACCCGACGCCGTGCGGGTCAGTGGGGCGACTGGACGGGCCCGCACCGGGACACTGAAAGTCACTCTGGGTTTCCGGGGCGGCTGGCTCGGCGAAGGACAGATCACCTACGCCGGGCCCCGCGCCCGCCAGCGCGCGGAGATGGCCTGGGACATCGTCCGGCACCGGCTGCAGCACGTTCACGGCATCGACCCGGCGACCGTCAGCGTGGAGTTCATCGGCGACGGCGCAGCCTTCCGCGGCATGATGCCGACGGCGGACCGTCCCGACCCGCCGGAGGTCCGCCTGCGCGTGGCCGCACGCGTGGACACCGCCACCCAGGCCCGCGCGATCGGCTGGGAGGTTGAGGCGCTCTACTGCGCCGGACCCGCCGCCGGCGGGGGAGCACGTACCGCGAGCAGTGAAGTCCTCGCCATCCGCTCGGCACTGCTGCCGCGCGAACGAATCGCCGCCCAGGTCACCACCGTGAAAGGAGACCGCTGATGAACATGCTCGACGACTACGCCGACGCGCGCACCGGCGACAAGGGTGACACCCTCATCGTCGCCGTCCTGCCCCGCACCCCTCACAACTACCGGCAGCTGCGCGCACACCTCACCGCACAGGCCGTGGCAGAGCACTTCTGCTGCGATGTCCGGGACGTCACCGTCCGGGAGGTGGCCACCGTCGAATCCTTCGTCTGCGAACTGCGCGGCGTGCTCGGCGGCGGCGTTACCGGCTCACCGGTGCTCGACGGGCACGGAAAGACACTCAGCTACCACATGCTCACCCTCCCCATCCGTGAGCACGACGACCGAGAAGGAGAACAACGATGACGGATTCGCCTCACTCCACCCGCTCCACCCGTCCCACCAGCCTCGCAGCGAAAGTCGTCGCGACACCGGAGAAGGCCGTCCGCGACATCGCCGACGGCGCCCGGCTCGCCGTCGGCGGCTTTGGGCTCAACGGCATCCCCGAAAGCCTCATCGCCGCCCTCGTCGACACTGGTGTCAGCGACCTGGAGATCTACTCGAACAACTGCGGTGTCGACGACTGGGGCCTGGGCCTGCTGCTCAACAACCGCCAGGTCCGCCGTGTCGTCGCATCGTACGTGGGAGAGAACAAGGAGTTCGCCCGCCAGTACCTCGCCGGCGAACTCGAAGTTGAACTGACCCCGCAGGGAACCCTGGCCGAGAAGCTACGTGCCGCCGGTATCGGCGTCCCCGCCTTCTACACGCCCGCCGGGGTGGGCACACCCATCGCCGACGGCGGGCTGCCGTGGAAGTACCGGGAGGACGGCTCCGTCGCCGTCGCCTCCCCGCCCAAGGAGGTCCGCGAGTTCAGCGGACGCCGGTACGTCCTGGAAGAAGCACTGCCAGCGGACGTCGCCCTGATTCATGCCGAGATCGGCGACACCGAAGGCAACCTGGTGTTCGCGAAATCCGCGATGAACTTCAACCCGCTGTGCGCTATGGCGGGAAGGATCACCATCGCCGAGGTAGAGCGACTCGTGGAACCCGGCGAGATCGATCCGGCACAGGTCCACCTGCCCGGCATCTTCGTGCAACGCATCGTGGAGACCGGTCCGCAACACAAGAGGATCGAGAAAAGGACCGTGCGGGCAGAGAGCGCAGGGAGCGCAGACGGCGCAGATTCAGTGGAGGAGGAGAAGCGATGAGTTGGACGAAAGAACAGATGGCGGCACGCGCCGCGCAGGAACTCGAGGACGGGCAGTACGTGAACCTCGGCATCGGCATGCCCACGCTGATCCCGAACCATCTGCCCGACGGCGTGCACGTCGTCCTGCACAGCGAGAACGGCATCCTCGGCACCGGACCGTACCCCATTCCGACGGAACTGGACCCCGATCTCATCAACGCGGGCAAGGAGACGGTGACCGTCAACCCGGGCGCGGCCTTCTTCGACTCCTCCCTGTCCTTCGGCATGATCCGTGGGGGACACGTGGACGTCGCCGTGCTCGGCGGAATGGAGGTCTCCCGCCACGGGGATCTGGCCAACTGGATGGTGCCCGGCAAGATGGTCAAGGGCATGGGTGGGGCCATGGACCTGGTACACGGTGCGCGGAAGGTGATCGTGCTGATGAACCACGTCTCCAGGGACGGTTCGCCCAAGATCCTGCCTGAATGCACGCTGCCGCTGACCGGGCAGGGCGTGGTGGACCGCATCATCACGGACCTGGCGGTCATTGACGTGGTCCGCGACGGTGGAACAGGTGTGTCTGGGATCAGCGGGCGTCTGGTACTGCGGGAGGTCGCGCCGGGTGTGACGACGGATGATGTTGTGGCGGCGACGGGTGTGAAGTTGGAGCAGTAGCTGTCGCGATCCTACGGTATCGAGATACTGCGGAGCCGGGAAGTAAAGCTAGGTTTTATGAGGTCAGGTGATGCGGAGCGAGGAAGAAGCGCACCGTATAAAGTGTCACGCTGTGACAGCTCAGACAGGTGTTGGCCGTTATGACGGCTCTGACCGCTACCGCCATATGATCGCCACCATCCGCTCCGGCGGCCAGTCGGGTGTCGACAGGGGAGCACTCGATGCTGCCCGAGCTGCTGGTATTCCCGTCGCAGGCTGGTGCCCCGCCGGTGGATGGGCCGAGGACCGCTCGGAACCGCCGGGACTACTGACGGACTACCCGGAGTTGACGGAGACTCCGTCGTCGGAGACGAAGCAACGCACGGAGTGGAACGTCCGCGACAGTGACGCCACACTCATACTGACGGCCATGGGCGGGACGTCGCCGGGGACCGACCTGACGGTGGGATTTGCCCGCCATTGGCAGCGTCCCCACCTCGTTCTTGACGCCTTGGTCTGGCGTCAGAGCGACATGGCGGTAGTGGCACACGATGTGTCGGAGTGGCTGCGAGGACAGGGGAGCGGACTCGGGGTCAATGTCGCGGGACCGCGTGCCAGCGAATGGGCGAGGGCGTATGAGTCCAGCTACCGCCTGGTCGCGGCGCTCCTGGACGTCGGTGCCTAGTAAACCTCACCGCCACGATAGGCTGTGCATACTCTTATATTTTCGATACTAGGTGGGAGAACGCACTGTGACTGGCCCGGAATTCCAGAGCTCTCAAGGCTCCGATAATGCACGCTCTGCGGGTACCACCGGGGGACGGTGGTCCGGGGAGAATATCCAGGGGACCCCTTACGGTAACCCCACGGCGGCGGACCAGGCCCAGGCGTACAGCGCCCCTCAGGGACCCGGGAACGGCATGCCCGGGTACCCCGGCCAGTACGGCAACGCGGGCCAGCCCGGTCCCTACGCGGGTGCCGCAATGTACCCGGGGTATCCCACCCCGCCGCCGTCCACCAAGAAGAAGGTCGTGGCGGCGCTGCTGGCGTTCTTCCTGGGCGGCACCGGCGCCCACAACTTCTACATCGGCAATAAGGGCCGCGCGATCGCCCAGCTGATCTTCCTCATCGTCACCTGGGTGATCGTGATCGTGGGCTATTCGCTCATCATCGCCGGTACGGGTACCGAGATGGTCGCGACTTATTCCGGTGAGACCTACTACGTTGATGAGGACCCGGACATGATCATCGGTGGTGGACTTCTCGCGATCCTGGGCTACCTGATGATGGGAGCTCTCTGGATCTGGACGATGGTTGAATTCATCATGATCCTTACCAGCAGCGGCCGCTACGGGCGGGACCGCGAGGGTTACATGCTGGCGTAGCGGGTCCCGCCATGCGGTGGGGGAGCAGAGGGGCTGTACCGGGTGTTGTCCGCCGCGAACCCACTAGGTCAGTGTCGGCAATCCGTCCTTGTAGATCAATCCGTGCACTCCGGTGGTGATGTCGACCACCTGGGACAGCGCGAAGTCTGACGCAGCCGAGAGGTAGGCGTATGCCACCGCTCGCTCGATGCCGAGGTCGGTTTCCAGGAAGTCTAGGGCGTTGACGACCGCGCGGCGCATCGCCACGTTGAGGTCCCGGTCCGAGCCGTTGACTAGTCCGTCCGGGTCGGACAGGCCGATCGGTATCCAGGCGTCCTCGGTTTCCCCGAAAGGGTAGGAGAAGGCGACGGACGGGGTCGACCGGTCACCTCTCTTACACACCGTGAGTCGGAATGTGGTGCGCAGGGACCCCTCCATGGCTGTCAGTGCGACTTCCCCGTCGCCCATGCCGTGGTGCGGGTCTCCGGTGTAGAACAGTGCCCCGTCGGTGAAGACCGGCAGGTAGAGGGCCGACCCCACGGCGAGGTGCCGGATGTCGATGTTCCCGCCGCCCAGGGTCGGGGGAATGGAGTTGCGGCTCTCGGCGGTGGCGTCGCCGTCGTCGGTGGTGGCCACACCCATCATGCCCATGAACGGGCGCAGCGGGAAGCTCAGCTCCAGCTCGCCGGAGGTCATGATTCCCCGTCCGTCCTGCGCCCGGGTGAACACCGAGACGTTCTCTCCGCGGCCGTCGGCCCCCACCGGCGGCATGACCTCGTCCAGGTCGATGCCGTCCGGCGCCTTGCCGTCCGGCATCGCCCGGAGTGCGCCTTTGCCGTGCCGGCTGGACACCACGCCGTAGGGAACGCGGAGGGTCGTCTCCAACGTCTCGACCTTCAGCACGTCGCCGGGTTCGGCGCCCTCGACGAAGATCGGCCCGGTGACGATGTGCGGGCCGTCCTTGTCGAAGTCACGGGGCGTGCGGTCGTAGTTCGCCGCAATCTCGCGGGCGTCGTCGAGCACGTCAGCCCGGTCCACCCCCTTCTCTCCGAACCAGGAGTCCGGGTCGCGGCCCTGGTCCTCGAGGATCCCCTCATGACTGACGGTGTCCACCGTCACCGTCTCACCTGACTTCATCCGCAGCACTGGTTCGCTGTCGGTGGAGGGCAGGTAACCCCAGAGGACCATGTCGACCTCGGAGGCGAGGTAATGGTCTGCCTGCAGGGAGCCGGAACCGGGCTGAAGGATCTCGCCGGGGATGCCCGGACTGGTGGAGCTGGCCGCGGCGGCCGGGGCCCCGTCGTGACTGCAGCCGACGAGGGTGCTGCCTGCACCGGCGGCTCCGACGGCACTTGCGATCTGTAGGAAACGGCGGCGTCCGAAACTTCGGCTGAGTCGGTCGGCGGTGTCTGCGGGGGAGGGGACTCCTCGGGAAACGGTCATGGCCACCGACGGTATCGGCGGGCTGTTGTCTGGCTGTTTCGCGCCGGTGTCGCCGGTGTTGCACCGGATTCACCCCACCGGAACCCACGCCGCCGGCACGTGCTGGGCGTGGTAGACCAGGAAACTCTCGGTGGAACTCCCCGGTGCGGCGGGCCCCGAATAGGGAGACACGTACTCCCACACGATGCGTCCGGACGGGGTGACCTGGAAGATTCGCCCCTGCATTCCTTCGGTGACGAGAGTGTTTCCGTTGGGCAGGCGTTGGGCGTTGCTCACGAAGGCGCTGAAGAACTCCCACGGCTGACGGCCGGAGTCCTCGGCGGTGTACTGCCACACGATCTGCCTGGTCAGCGGGTCGATCTCGAGTACCCGCGATCCGGAGTAGATCCCCAGTGCCACAGGGGGGTACCCCGCACCTCCCTGGTTGTCGAAGACCAGGAGGTTGCCGGCACCGGGCAGGTCCTCGGCGATGATGTGGGGGTTGTGCTGTCCGGAGATCTGGTCGAGTGGGCGGGGGACCCGGCGTTGCAGGATGCGTTCGTGGTGGTCTCCCGGAGCGCTGTCGAAGGACGGCCCGAGGCGCCACAGGACGGCGTCGCTGCCGCTGACGCGGTCGACCACGGCGACGACGTTGGCCTTGCGTGAGCTGATGATCACGTTGCCGGGGGTGAACGGTGAGGTCGGGTCGTCGTCGTGCAGGCGGTTGGGGCCGATCACGCTGGCGGTGTTAATCTCCGCGTAACCCCAGGGGGTGTCGGCGTGTCGCCGGGACGTCGCTCGCAGGTCCTCCAGGCCTTCCTTGCTGAGTCCGAGTTCGTCGAGGTGGTCGCCGAGCAGCCACTGCCACACCAGCGTCCCCGAGGGGTCGACCTCGTAGAGTCCCTGGTCGCCGACGGTGTGGTCGCCGAGGAAGGGAACCACGCGGGGGACGGTGACCAGGTACAGCCGGTTGCCGTTGTCGAGCAGCGTCCAGTCGTGGTTCTGGCGGGCGGCCCCGCCAGGGGCCTCGGTGCCCCATTCCCAGCGCACCTCGCCGTCCCAGGAGAGTTCGCCGACGGTGCGGTTGGGGTAGATCCCGCCCCGGGGCTCGTCCACGGCGGGGAGGTCGGAGAGCTGCAGGCCGACCCGGCCCAACTCGCCGTCGACGAGGGCGGGGTCGATGATCCGGGACGGCACGCCGGGGTGCTCCCACCGGTGAACGACCTCACCGTGGTGGTCGATCAGCCGGGTGACCCCGTCGGGCGCGGCGAAGAGGACGTAGCCGTCCTCGACCTGGTCAGGCTCGTGGACGGTGACTCCGGTTGTTCTCAGGTGTGTCATGGGCCACGAAGCTACCCACCCTGACGCCGTCACGTGAATCGATTGGATCACGGTGAGTGAAAGGATTCACGCGCACCGCACCCGCGTCCTAGATTGATCGGCACCTGAGACCGGCAACAGAAAGGAACCGACTGTGCCGACAGTGCCGACCGAGCCGACACCTGCCTCCGGGGCACGACGCGTCACGCTGGCCGACGTCGCAGCACGTGCGGGCGCCTCGACCACCGCGGTGAGTTACGTCGTCAGCGGCAGCCACCGCCCGGTGTCCGATGCCCTGCGTGCACGCATCGAGGCCGCGCTCGTGGAACTGGACTACCGTCCCGACCTCGCGGCCCGTGCGCTACGCACCGGGGCGTCGACGCCCATGGTGGGCCTGCTCGTCCCCCACGTCACCATGCCCTTCTTTTCCCAGGTTGCCGACGCCGTCGAACGGGAGGCCGGACGGCACAACCATCTCGTGCTGTTCGCCAACACCGACTTCGACCCCGACAAGGAGGCGGAGGCGGCCGCCCGCCTGATCGCCGCCGGGGTCTCCGGACTCATCGTCCTGGGGGAGGGGGACGCCGACGCCACCGCCGCGGTCTGTGACCGTGCCCGTGTGCCGGTGGTGTGGGTGCACAACGACCGTGGGCTGACGGGACTGGGTACCGCGGAACGTCCCTCGCACGGCCATGTCGGTGCCGACCACGTCCACGCCGGTGCCGTCGCCACCGAGCACGTCCTGCGTGGCGGTGCCCGGCACCCCGTCTTCGTCGGCGGGTTTACCGTCGAGGAGACGGGCCTGGTGCGACGGGACACCGTCCGCCAGCGCTTCGAGGGGTTCCTCGCCGCGCAGGAGGCCGGTGACCCCACGGCACGCATCGTCACCGACCTTTCCGCCGGGGACGCCTACCGCGCGGTCTCCCGATACCTCGTCGACCACACGCCGGACGCCTTCGTCGTCGGCACCTTCGGTCAGGCGGAGGCCGTGGTGAAGGCTGTGGTCGACGCAGGTCACTCCGTGCCCGACGACATCGACGTGGTCACCTTCGACGGCGGACCGGTCACCGGTCACGAACTCTTCCCGTTGACCACCGTGCGCCAGGACCTCGACGCGGTCGCGGTCAACGCGTTCGCGTCGATCACCGGCACGCCCGGGTCCTCCCGGACCCCGGTGGGGTTCACCCTGGTGCAGGGTGCCAGCACGACAGCTCCGGCACGGTCGTCGGGAGGTGCCGAATGAGTCGTGCACGCAGAGACCAACTCGCCACCGTCGGCTGGCTGGTGACCTCACTGGTGCTGATGGTCGCCGTCTGGCAGGTCGTCGCCACCGTGGTCATCGCCGACGAGCAGATGTTCCCCGGCCCGGTCACCGTCCTGGCGGCGGCGCGGACGATGCTCGCCAACGGTTACATCGCCGCGAACGTCTGGCCGTCGCTGACCCGGGTGCTGGTGGGCTTCATCCTCGGCGCTGTGGGAGGGGTGGTCCTGGGCATCGCCACCGGACGGGTCCTGCTGCTGCGCCGCTTGCTCGGCCCGGTGCTGATCCTGCTGCGACCCGTGCCGGCGATCGCGCTGGTGCCCGTCGCGATCGTGTGGTTCGGGATCGGGGAGGAGTCCAAGTACGCCGTCATCGCCTACGCCGTGGGCCTGACCGTGTGGCTCAACACCCACGCCGGGGCCGAGGCCGTGCCCGAGACCTACCTGCGGGCCGCGCGCTCACTGGGGGTGTCCCGGCCTCGCCAGTTCCTGTCCGTGGTGGTCCCCGCCGCGTCGCCGTTCATCGTGACCGGGCTGCGGTTGGGCGCCTCGGTGGCGTTCATCAGCCTCATCGCCGCCGAGCTCACCGGAGCGTCCTCCGGCATCGGTTTCCAGCTCCAGGAGTCCCGCCAGTACCTGGCCACCGACGCCATGTTTGTCAGCCTGATCACCCTCGGCGTGCTCGGCGCCGCCGTCGACCTGGCGATCAGTACCGCAGGCCACCGCCTACTCAGATGGGAGAAGTCATGAGTGCACCGGGTGCGGTGGAGATCACCGCCGTGGAGAAGCTCTTCTCGCCGACCTCCGGGCTCGGCGAGACCACGTTGTCGCTGGAACCGGGCTCGTTCCACAGCCTCGTGGGCCCCAGCGGCTGCGGGAAGTCGACGTTGCTCAACATCGTCGCCGGGTTCACCTCGCCGGACACCGGTGACGTTCTGCTCGACGGCCGCCCGGTCACCGCCCCGACCCCGGAGGTGGGCGTGGTGTTCCAGCAGTACGCCCTGTTCCCGTGGCTGAGCGCCCGTGCCAACGTGGAGATCGCCCTGCAGCGGCTCGTGCCGGGAGCGGGGCTCCGGGCCCGGCGGCGACGTCGTGACCTTGCCCTGGACTACCTGGACAGCGTGCGCATGGCCGATCACGCCGACAGTTTCCCCGCCCAGCTCTCAGGTGGGATGCAGCAACGCGTCGCGCTGGCCAGGGCACTCGCCGCCGAGCCTGCCCTGCTGCTGATGGACGAACCCTTCGGCGCGCTGGACGCCACCACCCGTCGCCACACCCAGGAACTGCTCATGCGGGTGTGGGGGAAGCGGCGCACCACCGTCCTGTTCGTCACCCACGACGTCGACGAGGCACTGCTGCTCAGCGACACCGTGCATGTGATGTCTCCGTCACCCGGCGCGGTCGTCGACAGTCATACCGTGCATACCCCGCGCCCGCGCGACTCCACCCGTCCCGACAGCGAGCAGACCCGTTTGCGCGGCATGATCCTGCGCACCATAGACCACTCCATCGCTCAGTGAATATAAGGAAAAACGACGATGACCACCACCGCACTTCCTCGAGTCTCCCGAACAGCCGTGGCGCTGTTGGCGACTGCGTCCCTGCTCCTTTCCACCTCGGCCTGCTCCGGCGGGGACGGGCACGGCACCGGGGCGTCCGACGCCGCGATGTCGCTCAAGCTCGGTTGGTCGGAGGGGTGGACGGCACCACAGGTCGCCGTCGCCGCCGAGGAGGGCATGTGGGGTGACCATGACCTCGACGTCACCACCACACCCTTCGATAGTGGACGGGCCGCCCTCGAGGCTCTGCTCGGTGGTGGGGTAGACGCCGCCGTGCTTACCGAGTTCCCCCTCGTCGCGGCCGCTCTGCGCGACCAGGGCGTGACGGCGGTGGCGAACTTGAGTAGTTACGACAGCTACCGGATCATCGGTTCAAAGAAGGCCGGAGTCAGAGACGACGCAGGTGACGCAGACGTCGGGATCGCCTCGCTATACGGCAAGCGGGTCGGCGTGACCCTCGGCACAAACATGAACTTCATCCTCGACGAACTGCTCGAGTCCAACGACATCGAGGCCGAGATCGTCAACATCGGGCCTACGGACTTCGCCACGGCACTGCAGAAGGGTGACATCGACGCCGGTTTGATGTTCGATACCTTCTATGCGCCCACGAAAAAGGCGTTGGGCGATGACTACGTCGACATCGCGGTGCCCCCGGAGCTATACACCGGCACCATGCTTCTCGTGGTGAAGAACGACCTGGTCGAGGGTGGCCCTGACCGACTCCGCGCGCTCGTCGACGGTGTCCATGATGCCACCGGGTTCATCGGGGGCGAGCCGGATGCGGCACGCGAGATACTCACGAAGCGTCTCGTGGGCGGCGGAGCCACCGTCGATGAGGAGACTGTGCGTGAGCGATGGGACGAGTATGACTACACGCCTGGCCTCGACGACTCCGTGCGCGAACTGATGGTCCGGGAGGCGGAGTGGATCATCGACGAGGGGAACGGCGACGCGGGGCCCGACATCGGGACGAAGATCGACGGCGTGCTCGGCATCGACGCCGCCGACACGGTCTAGCGGGAACCGATAGTGGCCCTCGAGACGGTGTTCGCCTCGTGCTCCAGGTCGTCGATCTGCCGGTTGAGTTCCTCGGCGTGGACTGCGGCCTCCTGCTCGGTCTCCGCGGCGGGGTTGGACCCCCACATCGGCCGGCCGTTGCTCTCCGGCAGAAAGCGCAGTGCGACCAGTCCGATCACACCGGCGAGCATGAGGTAGAACCCGGGCCACATGAGGTTGCCGGTCGCGGCAATCAGCGCTTCCATCACCGTGGACGTCGTGCCACCGAACAGTGAGATCGAGACGTTGAAGGCGATGGCCAGCGCTCCGGCCCGGACCACGGTGGGGAACAGCGAGGGCAGGGTGGACGGCATGATCGAGCTGAAACAGATCAGAGACAGTCCCATGATCAGCAGTCCGATAAACACGCACGCCAGGTTGTCGACCCGGATAAGCAGGATCGAGGGCACCGACAGCAGGATCAGTGACAGGCAACCAGCCAGGACGACGGGACGGCGCCCGACCCGGTCAGAGAGCTTTCCGAAGACGGGGATCAGGACCAGGCACACCGCCATCACGGCGATCTCCAGGACGTTGGCGGTCAGGCTGGAGATCTCGTAGCCGCCTTGCCTGCTGCCGACCTCATCGAAGTAGGACGGCATGAAGGATGTCAGCATGTAGTTGGTGACATTCCAGGCAATCACCAGGCCGCAGCAGACCAGGATCGACGGCCACAGGGAGAGGATTTTCTTTGCCTCGTTGCCCTCGAAGTCCCGTGCTGCGTGGGACTGGCTCTCCGGGATGTTCTTCGCGGCTTCCTGTTGTTCGAAGGCGGGCGTGTCTTTGAGCTTGGTGCGCAGGTAGATGCCGACGAACCCGAGCGGCAGGGCGACGAAGAAGGGCAGGCGCCATCCCCAGGACTGCATTTGACCGTCGGACAGGACGGCTTCCAGGATGACGGCGACGGACGCTCCGAGGATGTAGCCGCCGAAGGTGCCGACTTCGAGCAGGCTACCGAAGTAGCCGCGCTTGCGGTCGGGCGCGTACTCGGAGATGAACGTCATCGCGTTGGAGTACTCGCCTCCGGTGGAGAAGCCCTGCAACAGGCGGCAGGCCAGCAGCAGGAACGGCGCCAGCATGCCGATGGCGGCGTAGGACGGGATGACACCGATGAGGAAGGTGCTGGTCGCCATCATGATCATCGTGATGGCGAGGACGCGGTTACGTCCGATCCTGTCGGACAGTGGACCGAACACCAGGCCACCGATGGGACGGACGAGGAAGGAAACGGCGAAGAGTCCGGCGACGATGATTTTGCCGGCGGGTCCGGAGTCCTCCGGAAGGAACACCCCCTCGATGGTGAGGGCGAGGTAGCCGTAGACGCCGAAGTCGTACCACTCGGTGACGTTTCCGATGGCGGCGGCATTGATGGCGCGTTTGACGGTGGCGGGTTCGGTGACGGTGACGTCATCTGCCTTCCACCGCCGGGCGGGGATCTGTGTCTTCGGGGGAGTTCCGAACATGGTCGGGTTCACTGTCCTTCCGGGGCCGGTGTGGGGGTTCGCGCGGGTGGGTCTGGGGCGTTTTCCTTTCCTTGGATCCTTGGATCCTTGGATCCTTGGATCCTTGGATCCTTGGATCCTTGGATCCTCGGATCCTTGGAGGCTTGGAGCGTCCGGGCACCGCTCAGGTGCCTGATCGTTATGACGGACGTCGAGACTATAGCGTGCTTACTTATGTAGTCAAGCTGGAGGAGTGGACTATGGTGTCATTTACGCAGTACACCTGAGGGAGGGGCTCGCGTCATTAAGGTCGGGAACGGAGCTGAGTCAATGAGGTCACGTGCCGGTCACTCGCGCTGTCACCTGTGCGAGGTACGCCGTAGCCCCGGGGGTACTATCGTTCACCGAAGGAAGGCGCGCTGCTGTACGAGGGTTTAAGCTCTGAGCCGAGACGCTGAAAGAATCAGCTCTCTCCGACTTTCCGAAAGGTAAATTCTCATGGATCTCAGCATCGTCAGCTCCCTCGGCGACGGCATCTCCACCCTCCTCCACGGCCTGTGGCAGGGCTTCAAGCGGTTGATCGACAACGTCGGCGGCAGTGCGGCGACGGCCGAAGGCATCATCAGCAGCGGCGAGCACAACCAGGATGTCGCCGGTTCCATCGCCGACGTCATCGGCAGCTCGGGATCTTCCGAGTAGTCCGGACAATCCGGGAACGGCACGCGAGGGGTGCACCCTTTTCTACCGGGTGCGCCCCTGTTCTGCGTCCGCGGCAGCCCAGCGAAACCCCCTGTTCAGCAATCGCATGACGCCGCGGTACGCCCAGGGGAGATTCACCTGTGCCCAGCGCCCCAATCGGATATCGCCGCTGGTGTAGAGCAGGTACCTGCCTTTCCGCGTCCCGTCGACGATCTTCTGCGCAGCCTCCACCGGCGTCGCAGCATGCCCCTGGAAGATCTTCTGGACCTTCTGTACCCGGTCGGCGGTCTGGTCTACCCCGTCAATATCGATGGTACGTACCAGGGGAGTGTCCACGGCTCCGGGAACCGCGACGTGCACGCTCACGCCGTGCGGGGCGAGATCAAAGCGTAGGACCTCGCACATGCCCAGCACCCCACCCTTGGACGCGGAATAGGCTGCGTGCCAGGGCAGTCCGATGATCCCGGCTGCCGAGGACACGCAGCACAGGCGGCGTGGTCGCGCCCGTCGGCCCGCCCCGACTTTCCCTGCCTCCGTCATCGCCGGGACAAGTGTTTCAACAATATGTACCGTACCCATCAGGTTCACGTCGATGACCTTCGCCCACTTCTCATGTGGCAAGGTGCGGGGGTCACCCCAGATCGCGATGCCGGCGACATGGAAGACCTCGTCCGGGGCTCCGAATTCGCCGGTGATCCGCGACGCCCAGGAGCGCACCTCCTCGAACTCGGTGATGTCCAGGACCTGGTCGTCCAACAACGCCCCCGGCCGGATGTCGGTGATGTCGCGCGCCGTCGCGTCCAAGCCGACTTCGTCCCGGTCGGTGATCATCACCTCGTGCCCCTCGCGCGCCAGGAGTAACGCCACCTCGCGTCCGATACCGGACGCCGCTCCCGTGACCACACACCGCATCGTCGTTCCCTTCCGGCGACCGGTGCCGGCCCGGCCCCACACTAGGTTCCCCTACAAACCTAGCGCAGATCCAACCCCAGGACGGCGTTCTCCACCAGTTCGCTCAAGGACGGGTGCGGCCAGTACTGCCTGGTGGCGAACTCGGCGAGATCCAGGTCGAACTCGATGGCGGTCACCAGCAGCTGAATCAGCGTTGCGGCCTGCGGGCCCATGATGTGGGCCCCCAGCAGGCGGTGCGAGTCAGCGTCCGCGATCAGCTTGCAGAATCCGGTCGTGTCCTCCATCGCCCACCCGTAGGCCACGTCGGCGTACTCCTGCACCTTCACGGTCACGGTACGGCCGTTCTCCTGCGCCCATGTACGGGCCTCGTCCTCGGTCATGCCGACGTAGCCGATCTGGGGATGGGTGAAGATTCCGCCCGGGACGTTGTCGTGCTTGAAGGCCTCCAGGCTGCTCTCTGACGTGGCGTCAGCGGCCACGTTGTGGAAGACCGCACGAGCCTCCTGGTTCGCCACATGCTTGAGCTGCAGCTCATTGGCGGCATCACCCAGAGCCCACACCCCCTCGGCGGTCGTCCGGCCGTAGTCGTCGACGAGGATTCTGCCGTCCTCGGCCAGGTCCACGCCCCCGGCCGAGGCATTCAACAGGTCGCCGTTGGGCACGCGCCCCTGGGCGAGCAGCACCTCGTCGCAGTCGATCTCCCGACCGTCGTCCAGCGTCAGAGTGACGAGGCCGCCGTCGGCGCGGGCACCGGTGACCGTGTGCCCCAGCAGGTTCGTCCACTGCGACCCCGCCAACTCGGTGAACCGCGAGGACACGGTCGAATCAAAACGGCGCAGCAGAGACTCCGACCGGTTGATGACAATCACCTCCACGCCCAGTGCCGAGAAGATGTGGGCGAACTCCACCGCGATGATCCCGCCACCCAGGATCACCAGCGTGCGCGGCAGCTCGTCCATCCTCATGATGTCGGCGTTCGTGCGGTAGGGGATACCTGATTCCCCGATCACCTCCGGCACCCACGTCCGGGTCCCTGTGGCCAGGACGATCTGGTCGCCGGTGATTGTCCGGGCGCCGGCTCCCTCGCCGATGCGTAGGGTGCGCTCGCCGACGAAGGACGCGATGTCACTGAACAGGGTGATATTCGGGGTCTCGTCGCCGCGTCGGTATTCCTCACCGCCCCGGGAGATCGGGTCGATGCGCTTTCCGAAGACCCGCTCCTTGAGGTCGTCCCAGTTCACCCGCCAGCCGGCCACCGGCATCGGCGCGGCCGCCGCCCCTCCGATCGGATACAGGTTGTAGCGGTCGGCGTCCGTCAGTTCACGGGCCACATCGGCGGCGTAGACGTACATCTTGGTCGGGATACAGCCGACGTTGATGCAGGTGCCGCCGAAGACACCTTTCTCGACAACGGCGATCTTCCGGTCGTTGAGGTCTTCGGGGATCGAATTGCCTGAGCCGGTGCCGACGATGATGAGGTCAAAGTGTTCGGGGGAGTCAGTCATGGCACCGATGGTACGTCCACCCACGCGTCGACGGCTGCAAAGGCCGCGGCCCTGACGTCGGGACGTGAGAGGAAGACGTCGTGCATCGCCCCGGGGATCACGCGTACCTCACAGTGCGGGTCCACCAGGTGTGCGGCCGACTGCATCTGTGACGGTTTCAACACGGTATCCGTCACGAAAGCCTGCCGCTCCGGGACCGTGGCACCGGTACCGTCAGGCACCATCTTCCCGGCGCTGTGGGCGTCCGAGCACAAGAGCAGCGTGGGGACACCGGTGGAGAAAGATCCGCTGTGCAGCTTATTGATCTCCCGGCTGACGCCCACCAGCCAGCTGACCTGTTTCGGACGGGGCAGCGGCGGCTTGAGTTCCAGGTCGTAGTCCCACTCGCCGTGCCTGGAGACATGCAGGCTCTGCCCGTAGGTCGGGTTGATCCCGCCCGGGACATGCCAGGTCGGCCAGAATCGGGCGACATGGGGGAAGACCCGGCGGATGATCAAGTTCGTAACCCGGTCGAACTGCAGGTCCAGCCACGGGCTGTTCAGGATCACCGCGTCGATGCTGTCGTATAACGCCGCGCGCGCGGTGTCACCGAGCTGAGTTGCGGTGTGCAGGCGGGAGACGAACATCGTCACATCCAGTCCGCCGGTCGAATGCCCGACCAGGGTGGTCGATCCGTGCCCGGCGCTGAGCAGTGACAGGGCGACGGCAAGGTCCTCGTCGTAGAGCGACTGGGAGGTCACATGGTGCCAGGTCTGCCCGTCGCGGTGCGACCGGCCGCACTTGCGCAGGTCAAGGCCGTAGACGGCGTAGCCCAGTTCGTGGAAGTGCTCGGCGACGTGGGTCTGGAAGAAGAAGTCGGTCATTCCATGGACGAACAGGACGGCGGGACGCTCCCCCCATTCCGGTGTGTCTGTCGGCCGGTAACGGACAAGCGTGCAGCACACCGTGCCCGGTGCGCCGTCGGGTTCATTGTCTGGGTCGATGCCGAATTCAATGGTGTGCCGCGTGTATCCGTCGCCCAGAATATCCGGCTCAAAGTCCAGTTCATGGACGCTTTGTCCCAGTGGGCGGGAAAGGACGGTGGCGACATTCTGGCGGCTGAGAGCATTCACGGGATGCCAGTGTAATGCCCCTGACCGCCTGCGTTCGCGCATCGGAACCGGTTCAGAAGAGGGCAGGACGGTCACACGCGCAGAGGGGCGGGTTGTACCAGTAGCCACAGTGGCACGTATCATCGCACCATTGTGGACGCCGCGTGTGGCTTATGGCAGTGCCCAGAGGGTCACCGGCTGCGGCGAACAAGCAGCGATGAAAAGGATTGAGCTTAACGTGTCACCTTCCCAGAATGATCACGTCGACGTCGCCCTCATCGGCGCCGGTGTCATCTCCACCACCCTGTCCGTGATGCTGCGTCAGCTCCAGCCTGACTGGAGCCAGCTGATCATCGAGCGTATGGACGTCCCCGGTGCAGAGTCCTCCTCGCCGTGGAACAACGCCGGCACCGGCCACTCGGCCCTGTGTGAGCTCAACTACACGCCCGAGGTCAACGGCAAGATCGACATCTCCAAGGCTGTCGGCATCAACGAGAAGTTCCAGGCCTCCCGCCAGTTCTGGTCCTACCTCGTGGAGAACGGCACCCTCGGTGAGCCCAGCGAGTGGATCAACCGCACCCCGCACATGTCGTTCGGCCACGGTACTGCGCAGGCGGACTACATCAAGGCCCGCTATGAAGCGTTGAAGGACCACCCGCTCTTCCCGGATATGCAGTACACCGACTCGGAAGAGGTCTTCAGCGAAAAACTTCCGCTGATGGCGGACGGCCGTGACTTCTCCGAGCCGGTTGCGATCTCCTGGACCGACGCGGGCACCGACATCAACTACGGGGCGCTGACCCGCCAGTACCTGGACGCCGTCACCGCCGAAGGTGTCGAGGTCCGGTACGGCAACAATGTCACCAACATCACCCGTGACGGCGCCGGCTGGAAGCTCGAGGTGAAGAACCTGCACAACGGCGACACCTCCACCGTGCGCGCGAATTTCGTGTTCGTCGGTGCCGGCGGTATGGCCCTGCCGCTGCTGCAGAAGGCCGGTATCCCGGAGATCCGCGGCTACGCCGGATTCCCGATCTCCGGTGAGTGGCTGCGGTGCACCAATGACGAGGTCATCGAGCAGCACTCCGCGAAGGTCTACGGCAAGGCTGCCAAGGGCGCTCCGCCGATGTCGGTGCCGCACCTGGACACCCGCATCATCGACGGTAAGAAGGGCCTGCTCTTCGGCCCGTACGCCGGCTGGACGCCGAAGTTCCTGAAGAACGGCTCCTTCCTGGACCTGTTCAAGTCCCTGCGCCCGGGCAACATCCCGTCCTACCTGGGCGTGGCTGTCCAGGAGATGGGTCTGACCAAGTACCTGGTCGAAGAGGTGCTCAAGGACCAGGCGGCCCGCGTGGAGTCGCTGCGTGAGTACATGCCCAACGTCAACGGCGATGACTGGGAGCTTGTCACCGCCGGGCAGCGCGTCCAGGTGATCAAGCCGATCGGTGCGCCGAAGTTCGGTTCGCTGGAGTTCGGTACCGCTCTGGTCAACTCCGGCGACGGCAGCATCGCCGGCCTGATGGGTGCGTCTCCGGGAGCGTCCATCGCCCCCTCGGCGATGATCGAGGTGTTGGAGCGTTGCTTCGGTAACCGGATGGCTGACTGGGCTCCGAAGCTCAAGGAGATGATCCCGTCCTACGGTGGTCGGATCTCCAAGGACACCGCGCTGTTCAACGAGCAGTGGGAGCGCAGCCAGAAGGCTCTGAAGCTCGACAAGTAGCAGGGGACTAGACTCCAAGCCCATGAGTCTTGTGTTGACCGGCGTGCCGGTGCTCGTGGTGGACGGACCGGACGCCGCCGTCGCAGCGGAGCTGCTTCGTGACCAGGGGGCCGTCCCCACCATCGGTACGGCCACAGGGGACACGCGTGTCGCTCTGGTGCGGGTGCCTGCGGGCACACCGCCCGCTGCTGCTGTCGAGGCTCTGGCCTGGGCGACGGCGCACGGCGTACCGGTCGATGACCGCCGTGGGGCAGCCGTGTCTGCGTTGGATGCGGAAGCACTCCCTGCACACAGCGTGCACAGTGCCGCGGAGAGCACTGCCGGCAGTGTCACTCTCGTCGGTGGAGGTCCGGGGGACGCTGAGTTGGTCACCGTTGCCGGGACCCGGGCGGTGCGGGCGGCCGACGTCGTCCTCACCGACCATCTCGGAGCTGTCGCACTCGCCGAGGAAGCCGCAGAGCGGGGTGCTGAGGTCATCGACGTCGCGAAGATCCCGTATTCCACCCAGGTTCCGCAGGAGCGCATCAACGCGCTCATGATCGACCGGGCGAAGGCCGGCAAGCACGTCGTGCGCCTCAAGGGCGGGGACGCGTACATCTTCGGTCGGGGCCACGAGGAGGTCCAGGCGTGTGCCGCGGCGGGGATCCCCGTACGCGTGATCCCCGGGGTGACCTCGGTGACGTCCGCACCGGCGGCGGCAGGGATCTCCCTGACACACCGCGGGCTGAACCACGACGTCACCGTGGTCTCCGGTCACGTCCCTCCGGGACATGCGAAATCACTGGTGAACTGGTCGGCTGTCGCCGGGCTCACCGGCACGCTGGTTCTGATCATGGCGATGCGCCATGCCGGGGCGATTGCCGCGGAACTCATCGACCGTGGACGGGACGGAGAAACCCCGGCGGTTGTCGTCGAGCAGGCGTCCACCCCGCAGCAGCGCGTCACGGAAGCAACGTTGGTTACCCTGGGTGAGACGATCGAGCGCGAGGGACTGGGCTCGCCGGCGATCATCATCGTCGGTGAGGCTGCGGCACGGCGGATCGACGTTACGGGACAGCTCAACTGATCCGTCGCACCGTCCCGCTTCCCCGGAGCCAATCGCCCAGGTAGGGCAGTGTGAACTGGACCTTGCCCCACCCGGCGGGAGAGATCAGGTCCCGGTCGATCAGCTTTGCCCGCGGGTCGCTGGCAGCACGTTGGGTCTTGCCCAGGCGTTCGGCGATCGCGGCGGTGGCGACCGGGTCGTCTGTGCCGCCGCGTCCGTGCGCCGCCAGTGCAGCCATTGCCTCGAGGTACTCCCGCTGAACGGTGGGTACCCCCTTCAGTGACGGGTGGTGCACCTGAGCACCCATTGTCGCCACCGCCTCCTCCCTGATCGAGTCAACCTGCTGTACGGAGATCGAGTCTGCGTCGGCGCGGCGAGCGACGTTCCACGCCAGGGAGCCGACGAGCTGCACAAGGTAGGGGTAGCCGGCGGCGAGGTGGACGGCAGAGGCGAGCCCGGTGGTATCGAATGCCAGGCCGGAGTCCCGCGATGAGGTTGCGAGTACGTCTGCGGCGTCCTCACTGGTGAGCGGTCCCAGATCGTAGCGGTGCGCCCGGCGCATGAAGGTCGTCCCCGGCAGGTTGAGCAGTGTTTCCACCCCGTGGGTGAGACCGGCCATGGCCAGGGAGATTTCCAGATCGTCGCGGATGAGGTTCTGGTAGGTCACGGCGAGCCTGCTCAGTGCGTCACGGTCGGCGTCCTGGATCTCGTCGACGGTGATCAGGACTCCCGTGCCGGAGACCATCGCGAGTAGGTCGCGGAGACGTGAATCTAGCGTGGGGCGCGGAAGATCACGCTCGTCGGGGCCGGTGACGGAGGTGGTCACCGTGCCGAGCCCGGTGATCCCCACACCGGTTACCCGGCGCGTCGTCGGTGGACTGAGCTCCTGGATTTTCGCCGGTATCACCGAGTCGGTGAGTTCGGCCACGATGTCCCCGCGGGCTGAGGCACGCAGGACCAGCCAACCCTGGGTGGCGGCGATATCCTCGAGCTCGTTGAGCAGGACAGTCTTGCCGATCCCGCGGGATCCGGTGATCACCAGTGTGCGTGCGGCGGCGCCGGGGCCGGAAGCCAGGGCCTCGGCGTAGTCGTCGAGGATGATCCGTCTGCCGGCCCAGTACTGCGGCGACGCTCCGAAGGTCGGACGGAAGGGGTTGGTCATGACACCGAGTGTAGCGTCGATGCATCTGCGGGTTGAGAATTTGAGAATTTGAGAACAATCGGTCGATTGAGAATTTGAGAATTCCCTGCCCTGATGGCCACTGATGAGGGGAAGTGTTACCACTTCAGGGTGGTAACACTTTTGGTGACCTGGGCTTTTGCAGGATATGGGACGCCGAAAGTGGTAACACTTCCTGGGTTCGGCCCGACGGCCACCAGTCGCCGCCTACACCACCAGCGTCAACGAGTCTTTCGCAGAGAGCCCCTCGTTGACCTCCACGGTCAACCCGGCACGTCGTGCGATGTCAGCCACCCCGGCCACGTCACCGGGGGTCGTCAAGTCCGTATCGGCGGAGGCCAGCTCCCGGGCCAGCAGACCCTTGTAGTGCTTGTTGAAGTGACTGACAACCTTGCGGGAGCCGTCCTCGCGCACAGACTCGACCCGCACGGTCACCGCCCCGGGCAGCCGCCCCAACTGCTGGTAGCCGCCGGACCGTAGGTCGACGACCGTGCCGGGAACCTGTTGCAGTGCCTCGGTGACGGCCGAACCCCAGCGGGCCTTCATCGTCGGCAGTGCGTCGACTGCCGCACCGGAGTACGGCAGTTTCGTCCCGGCGGACAACCGGTAGTGCGGCACCGGGTCGTCCGCCGCCAGTAGGCCGAACAACGCCGAACCCACCCCCAGTCGCGTGCGTGCGGAGGGGGCGAGGGTGGAGACGTCGAGGGCATCGTAGAGGACCCCCGTGTAGCGCATGATCGCCGGGACAGTCGGTGCTTCGCGCAATCGGGTGTTCGCTTCGGCCTCACTGCGGAGCTTCTCCGAGATCCCGAGAATCTGCAGCGCATCGTCGGGGTGGAGGACGCGGAGATCCTCGATGTTCCGCCGCCGGACCTTGTTGAGCGAGGGGAAGGAAAGTGCCTCGATGTCCAGCGCGGGGCCGTCGCCACCGGATGCCTTGGTTTCGGACGGGGGGAGCAGGATAAACATGCGCTACACCCTAGCGATACACACATAGTGCTTTGAACTAGAGTACCGGTCATGATCACCCGGATGTCGTCTCTTTTCCTGCGCACGCTGCGCGATGATCCCGCCGACGCGGAGGTCCCCAGCCACAAGCTTCTGGTTCGTGCGGGGTATATCCGGCGGGCGGCTCCGGGCGTGTACTCGTGGCTGCCGCTGGGGCTGCGGGTGCTGCGCAACGTAGAGAAGGTCGTGCGGGAGGAAATGGGTGCCATCGGCGCCCAGGAGATCAGCCTACCGGCCCTGCTGCCGCGGGAGCCCTATGAGACGACGGGGCGCTGGACGGAGTACGGCGACGCGCTGTTCCGTCTCAAGGACCGCAAGGGACAGGACTATCTCCTCGGCCCGACCCACGAGGAGTTGTTCACCTCGCTGGTGAAGGGGGAGTACAGCTCCTACAAGGATTTCCCTGTCACCCTCTTCCAGATCCAGACGAAGTACCGGGACGAGGAACGTCCCCGTGCGGGCATCCTGCGGGGCCGTGAGTTCATCATGAAGGACTCCTACTCCTTCACGATGGACGACGAGGGACTCGAGGAGGCTTACCAGGCACATCGCCGTGCCTACCAGGCCGTCTTTGACCGGCTCGGCGTAGAGTACGCGATCTGTGCGGCTACCTCCGGCGCGATGGGCGGGTCGGCGTCCGAGGAGTTCCTCGCGGTTTCCCCGAACGGTGAAGACACGTTCGTGCGTGCCTCCGACGGCGACTATGCCGCCAATGTCGAGGCCGTCGTCACCCCGCACCCCGAGACGCGGCCGGTGGAGGGTTTGCCGGAGGCGACGGTCTACGAGACTCCGGATGCGACGACAATGGACACGCTGGTTGAGTGGGCGCGGGCTGAGGGCATTACCGTGGACGGTCGCGACGTTAAGCTCGCGGACACGCTCAAGTGCCTGGTCGTCAAGGTGACCGAGCCCGGCGCGGAGCCGGAGCTGACCGGTATTCTGCTGCCGGGCGATCGCGACGCCGACATGAAGCGGTTGGAGGCGTCCCTGGAGCCGGCGACAGTGGAACTCGCCGAGGACAAGGATTTCGAGGTCAACCCGTTCCTCATCAAGGGATACGTGGGCCCCAAGGGGCTGGCAGACAATGGCGTGCGGGTGCTCGCGGATCCGCGCATCGTGACCGGCACGTCGTGGATCACGGGTGCGGACAAGAAGAACCACCATGTGGTCAACATGGTGGCGGGCCGGGACTTCACGCCCGACGGATACATCGAGGCGGCGAATGTCCGCGAAGGTGATGCCGCACCCGAGGGAATGGGCACGTTGACGTTGGAGCGTGGTATCGAGATCGGGCATATCTTCCAACTCGGCCGCAAGTACACCGAGGCCTTCGACATGCAGATCCTCGACGTCAACGGCAAGCGTTCGGTCCCCACCATGGGATCCTACGGGCTGGGTGTCTCGCGCCTCATTGCCGTGTTGGCCGAGCAGATGCACGACGAGAAGGGACTGCGGTGGCCCAGTGAGGTCGCCCCCTATGATGTCCACGTGGTCATCGCGAACAAGGATGCCGCCGCCGGCGAGGCCGCGGAGAACCTGGTCGACCGGTTGGCTGACGCGGGGCTGGAGGTTCTTTTCGATGACCGTCCGAAGGTGAGCCCCGGCGTGAAGTTCAAGGACGCTGAATTGCTGGGGGTCCCTCTGGTATTCGTGGTCGGGCGCGGGTTCGCCGACGGCACGGTGGAACTGCGGAACCGCCTGACGGGTGACGTCGACAACATCGCCTACAACACCGCTGTGGATCTCTTCCTGGAGCGTCGCGGGCGGTAGTGCTCGGAGGCGTGTTAGTCTGCGTCCTGCACCAGGGTGGTCCGTGAAGGACAGCCCGTGACAGGACGCGGGAGGTGAGAATCTCGGACCGCTCGACATGGAGGATGTCCCCGGGCCAGCTGCAGGAACACCTGAAGCTGCGTGCCAGGGCACGACGCATCCCCGACAAGAAGAAGCAGCACGATCGAAGGGCCTGCCGGAACACCCGGCGGGCCCTTCCCGCATGGTCGGCCCCCTCTACTCGCCCCGTCTATTCTCCCCGGACGCTGACGGCCAGCGGATCCTCGCCCAGCGCGTCCTCCAGGGCAGCCTCGGATCGCGCTGACACGGCACACAGCATGGCGACCAGCGCCCGGTCGTTGTCGCTGATCTCGTCGACCGCGCGTCGCAGCGATACCGTCACCGCGTGGACGGACTCGAGGAGGACAGACGCCGCAGTCGCGGCGTCAGTAGGCGGGGTGAAACCGTCAGGTGTGCTGTAACCGGCGTCGGCGGCGACACCGGAGGCAGGTGTCACGGTGTCGCGGATGGTACGCATCCGGGTGCTGACGGTCGTGACGGTGTCCCGGTTCGTCCCTGCGACGGGCAGCACGACCCCGGAGAGATACACCGCCTGGTTGACCAGTTCCGTGGTCGCGGCGAGTCCGGCAGCGGTGTCCTGGGAGTCGGTGTCGAATCCGGCGTCGATCATCTCCTGATCGATCGCGGGGCCACCGGCTGAGCTGTCGTCGACGGTGGCGAGCGCGGCATGCAGCCCGGTGAGTAGGACGGCGCGGTCGCGTTCCCCGTCGTCGTCAGGTGCAGTGTCACTGGCGGCGTCGTCGCCGTCGATGAGCTGGAGCATCCGTGACCGCACGTCCTCAACCGCAGGGGTGTCCGCAAGAGCCTCAAGGGTGCGTGCCCCGCAGTCTTCCGGGGGTTGGCCGTCCCGGTCTGTGCCGCACTGGCGCACGATCTCCCCGGAGATCGCCTCGGACTGGTCGGCGAAGATTCCCGTGCCTCCGGCGACAGGTGTGCCGTCGAGGGCGTCGAGCTGTTGGACGAGCGACTCCAGGTTCTCGTCCGGCCGGGGCGGTTCAGTCGAGCATGCGGTGAACGATACTGTCGCGACGGTGAGCGCCGCACTGGCGGCAAGTACCCGTCGGACGACGGGACGACGCCGCGGCATCGCGGAGGCGGGGGCGGGTGAGGAGACGTGCACGGTCCCATAGTGCCATCCCGGGTCGGTGATAGGGTTCACGGCATGGCTTTCCCTTCTGAACAGGACCTTGCCGAGGTCGTCGGCCCACTGGCCGCAACGCTCGGTCTCGACCTCGAATCGATCACCGTGACCAGGGCGGGGGCGAAATCCGCGGTCCGCGTCGCCGTCGACGCCGACGACCGGCCGGACCTCGACCAGCTCGAGGAACTCAGCAAGGCGGTGTCCGGGGAACTCGACGCCCGTGAGTCCTCGGGGACGTTGAACTTCGGACCGGGCTACACCTTCGAGGTGACCACACCGGGGCTGGAGACTCCGTTGACCGAACTGCGGCATTTCCGCCGGAATGCGGGCCGTCTGGTGAGTATCGACGGGACGCAGGCGCGTATCGCTGCGGTGGATGGGGACACCGGCGAGATCTGGCTGATTCGTCCCGGAGAGAAGAAGAAGGAAGCTCCGCAGGTCGAGGCCCGCGGATTGGCTTCGGCAGCGGGAGCTTTGGTAGAAGTTGAGTTTTCCGAACCCCCGGTCGATCAACGTGACCTGGTGGGCCTTGATCCCGAGAAGTACCGTGCGCTACGAGCGCAGAAGGACGACAAGTGAAAATTGACCTGAGTGCCCTGACCGCCCTGGAGAACATCGAGCACGTGCGCAGGAGTGCACTGCTGGGCGCGATCTCCGCGGCACTGCTGGACTCCTACCGCGAGCTGACCAAGGTGGACGGGCCTGCCCGCGTGGAGATCGACCGTACCGACGGGACGGTCACCGTCCTGCGCCTGGAGAAGGACGAGGACGGCAATACCACCGGTGAGTTCGACGACACTCCGGAGGATTTCGGTCGTGCCGCCGCGAAGGCGGTCCGGGACGCGATCCGTGGGCAGATCAATATCGCCCGGGCGGACACGACGTACACCAAGTACGCGGACCTGGAGGGCACCGTGGTCTCGGGTGTGGTGAACCGGGACGCGCGAGCCAACGACCGCGGTATCACCGTGGTCCACCTCGGCACCGAAGCCGACGGGCAGGACGGTCTGATCCTCGCCGCCGAGCACATGCCCGGTGAGAAGCTGGAGCACGGTGACCGGGTGAAGTGCTATGTCACCGCTGTGAACCGTGGCCAGCGTGGCGTACAGATCCTGCTGTCACGGACCCACCCGGAACTGGTGCGGGGACTGTTCGCGCTCGAGGTTCCTGAGGTTGCCGATGGCTCGGTGGACATCACCGCGATCGCACGGGAGGCTGGCCACCGGTCGAAGATCGCGGTGACTTCCACGGTCAACGGCCTCAACGCCAAGGGTGCCTGCATCGGCCCACGCGGCCAGCGGGTGACCGCCATCATGGAGGCACTCGGAGGCGAGAAGATCGACATCGTCGATCACTCCGCCAACCCGGCGGTGTACGTGGGCAATGCGCTGGCACCGGCGAAGGTTGTCCGCGTCGACGTCACCGATCATGACATGCAGGTCGCCCGGGCCGTCGTGCCGGACCACCAGCTGTCCCTGGCGATCGGCAAAGAGGGGCAGAACGCACGCCTGGCTGCACGGCTGACCGGATGGAAGATCGACATTCGCCCGGAATCTGCCCCTGACGACAGCACTGACAGCGTCGATGACGCTGACGACACCGCCGGGACCGACGACGCCCTGCCGCAGATCTGACAGCGTTGTAGTGGCGGTTGGCCCCGCGGGGCCGTCGCGCGTTAGACTGTGTATCGGTCTGACGACGAGGAGAAGGAGAACACGCATGTCTGATCGTGTTCCCGGTTTCTCGCCGGATGCGGGTCCGCAACGGACCTGCATCGCCACCCGCAAGGTTCACCCGGCGACGGCGCTGTTGCGCTGTGTTGCCGAGCGGACCGGCGAGGGTGGAGGATCGGGGTCGGTACGTGTCGTCCCAGATCCTGGACGGCGCCTGCCCGGTCGCGGCGCGTGGATTACCGCGACTGTCAGTGCGTACGAGACCGCCGTACAGCGACGTGCTTTTGCGCGGGCGTTGAAAGTGCCTGTTGAGGCGGACACGACTCCAGTCATGGAGTATCTCCGGATCCTCGGTGAGAACCGGGGGAGCGGAGCGTCGATGTCTCGGCAGGTACCGCATCTGACCACCAGCCCGGTGGCCGAGAAGGAAAAGGAAACCGATTACTGATGAGCGCACGATGAAGCAGCATCAGCGATGAGTGTCCAACTGACCTGGAGTCGTACGTAGTCGTCCTCGTGGACTGAAGAACCACGGGTGGCTGGCCTGCGACTCCACCATTACGAAGGAGAGCAGTGCCCGGAAAGCTACGTGTCCATGAGCTGGCTAAGCAGCTCGGAACGACAAGCAAGGAACTTCTCGCCACGCTCAAGGAGCAGGGTGAGTTCGTGAAGTCGGCGTCCTCGACGGTGGAACCGCCGGTCGTCAAGAAGATGAAGAATCACTACGGAGCGAGTGCGGAGTCCACGAAGGATGACGCCGCGCTCCCGAACCTGAGCGGTCAGCCGACTGCTCAGGCATCCAGCTCTGCCGCGACGGCGGCGGAGCCTACCGGTGCAGCCAAGCCGGGTCCGAAGCCCGGTACCGCCAAGCCGGGAGCTGCCAAGCCCGGGGCCTCGGCCAAACCTGGCCCCGCTAAGCCCTCGGCCAAGCCGGGTGCGTCCTCGCCTGCCGAGCCGGCACCCGCCGACGCGCGGCCGGCGACCCCCGCGGATGCAGCACCAGCAGCAACCGAAAAGACGGCGCCGAGCCCGAAGCCACAGGCTGACCGCCCGAAGCCGGGTGCGGCGAAGCCTGCCGCAAAGCCCACCCCGCAGGACGCATCGTCCTCGAAGCCGGGCCCCCGCCCCGGCCCGAAGCCCGGCGCTGCCCGTCCGGGTGCCAAACCGGGTCCGAAGCCCGGCGGTCGCGCGCCTCGTGTCGCCAACAACCCGTTCTCCTCCGGGACTGAACGGCCGTCACCCCGCTCGCAGGGGGGTCAGGGTGCCCAGGGCGGTAAAACGGATATGCCGCGCCCCGGCGGATCTACCGGGCGCCCGGCCCCGCGTCCGGGCGGCAGTGGAGCAGCGAAGCCGGGCGGACGTCGTCCGAGTCCTGCGTCGATGCCCAGCCACCCCAGCCCCGGGCAGATGCCGGCCAAGGCCAGCACCGGCGGCGGTGGCGGTCGTGGCCGTGGGGGCCAGGGTGGTCCCGGTACCGGTGGTCCGGGAGGACCGCGCGGTGGTCGCGGCGGACGTCGCGGCGGTACCGCAGGTGCCTTCGGTCGCCCCGGTGGCGCACCGCGCCGTGGACGTAAGTCGAAACGGCAGAAGCGTAACGAGTACGAGGCAATGCAGGCTCCGAGTGTCGTCGGCGGCGTCAAGCTGCCGAACGGCAAGGGTGCCAAGATCCGCCTGCGTCGCGGGGCGTCGCTGTCGGACTTCGCAGAGAAGATCAACGCCGATCCGGCTGCGCTGGTGCAGGCGATGTTCAATCTCGGCGAGATGGTCACCGCGACCGCCTCTGTTCCGGATGACACCTTGAAGCTGCTCGGCGACGAGATGGCTTACACCGTCGAGGTCGTCTCCCCGGAGGACGAGGACCGTGAGCTGCTCGAGTCGTTCGACCTGCAGTTCGGTGAGGACGTCGGCAGCCAGGATGACCTGCAGCACCGCCCGCCGGTGGTCACCGTCATGGGTCACGTCGACCACGGTAAGACCCGCCTGCTCGACACCATCCGCAAGACCAACGTCGGTGGTGGCGAGGCAGGTGGCATCACCCAGCACATCGGTGCCTACCAGGTTCCGGTCGAGGTCAACGAGGAAGAGCGTCTGCTGACCTTGCTCGACACCCCCGGTCACGAGGCGTTCACCGCCATGCGTGCCCGTGGTGCCAAGGCAACGGACATCGCGATCCTGGTTGTTGCCGCGGACGACGGCGTTATGCCGCAGACCGTGGAGGCCATCAACCACGCCAAGGCCGCCGATGTACCGGTCGTTGTCGCGGTGAACAAGATCGACAAGGAAGGCGCGTCTCCGGAGAAGATCCGTGGTCAGCTCACCGAGTACGGTCTGGTTCCCGAGGAGTACGGCGGCGAGACCATGTTTGTCGACATCTCGGCCAAGCAGGGCACGAACATCGAGAGCCTCCTCGAAGCCGTGGTGCTCACGGCCGATGCGTCGCTGGAGCTCGTGGCCAACCCCGACATGCCCGCCCAGGGTGTGGCGATCGAGGCTCACCTCGACCGCGGACGTGGCCCGGTGGCCAACGTCATCATCCAGCGCGGTACCCTGCGCGTCGGTGACTCGATTGTCGTCGGCGACGCTCACGGTCGTGTGCGCCGTATGGTCGACGAGCACGGTGCGGACGTCAAGGAGGCAGGCCCCTCGATGCCGGTACAGGTCCTCGGCCTCACCAGCGTCTCGGGTGCCGGCGACAACCTGCTCGCCGTGGATGACGACCGGACCGCCCGGCAGATCGCCGACCAGCGCAATGCGCGTCGTCGTAACGCCATGCAGGCCCGTTCCCGCAAGCGGATCAGCCTGGAGGACCTGGACAAGGTGCTCAAGGAGACCAGCCAGCTCAACCTCATCCTCAAGGGCGACAATGCCGGTACGGTCGAGGCACTTGAGGACTCCTTGCTGCAGATCGAGGTCGACGACGAGGTCAGCCTGAATATCATCGACCGCGGTGTGGGTGCTGTCACCCAGACGAACGTCGACCTGGCTGCGGCGTCCGACGCCATCATCATCGGCTTCAACGTTCGCGCAGAGGGCAAAGCTACCGAGGTCGCGAACTCCGAGGGAGTCGAGATCCGTTACTACTCGGTCATCTACGACGCCATCGACGAGGTCGAGCAGGCACTCAAGGGCATGCTCAAGCCCGTGTACGAGGAGCGGGAGATCGGCACCGCCGAGATCCGTCAGCTGTTCAAGGCTTCTGCTGTCGGTCTGATCGCCGGTTCGATGGTCCAGACCGGAAAGATGCGACGCAACGCGCAGATCCGTCTCATCCGGGACGGTAACGTCGTCACGGAGAAGGCGACCATCGAGTCGTTGCGACGTGAGAAGGATGACGTCACCGAGGTCAACCACGGCTATGAGTGCGGTATGGTCCTGTCCTACCCGGATATCCAGATCGGGGACACGATCCAGGCGTACGAACTGGTCGAGGTTCCGCGTGACCAGGTGAAGAAGGACAGTAAGGACAGCTAGGTCCTTTTCCGCCCGGCCTTGACACCCCCGTGCCGGGGGACGATGAACAGACGTCCCCCGGCACGGGGGTGTCGCCGTGTCTGCGACTAGAATCATCGTCGAGAAGATCGACCACACCAACAATCAGAAGGGGTGCCACCGATGGCAGACCACGCCCGCGCCGCCCGTATGGCCAAGCGCATCATGACCATTGTCGCATCGGCGATCGAGCGCGACGTGAAGGATCCCCGGCTGGAGTTCGTCACCGTGACGGACTGCCGGGTCACTGGGGACCTGCACGACGCCACGGTGTTCTACACTGTGCGCGGACGGACGGTGGAGGAGGAGCCCGACACCGATGCTGCGGCGGAGGCACTCCACCGTGCGCGCGGACAGCTCCGGAAGATCGTCGGTGACCAGCTTTCCGTGCGGTTCACGCCGACATTGCGATTCGATCTGGACACCGTTCCTGAAGCGTCTGCCCACCTGGAGGAGCTGCTCGCGAAAGCCCGCGACATCGATTCCCGGGTGCGTGCGCAGGCCGAAGGCGCCACCCCGGCGGGAGAGGCGGACCCGTACCGCGCGCCCGCGGACGAGACAGAGGAGTGAGTGCGGCACCTCCTGCCGGCGTGAGGGCGGACACCCGGACCATCCTCGGTCTGGCGTGGCCCGCCCTCGCGGTGTTAGCGGCCACTCCGCTGTATCTGCTGTGGGACACTGCGGTGGTCGGACGGCTTGGCGCCACGGACCTCGCCGCCTTGGCGACCGGCGCGACCGTGCTGGCCCAGGTCACCGTGCAGTTGACCTTCCTGTCGTACGGGACGACGGCCCGCGCGGCGCGTAGATACGGTGCCGGCGACAGCCCGGGGGCGGTCGCCGAGGGCATTCAGGCGTCCTGGGTCGCCCTCGGTGTGGGCGCGGTCCTCGCCGTCCTGGTCGCGGTCTTCGCTACTCCGGTGACCGGGTGGCTGACCGGTGGTTCCGCCGACGGAGGCTCCATGGTCGCCGATGAAGCGGCGTCTTGGCTGCGGGTGACGTCGCTGTCGGTGATTCCGGCGTTGCTGACGATGGCCGGCAACGGTTGGTTGCGTGGTGTGGCCAACACCCGTGCACCGCTGTACTTCACCCTGGCCGGTGTCGTCCCGATGGTGGTGACTGTCCCGTGGGCCGTGGACCGCTACGGTCTGGTCGGTTCGGCGTACGCTAACGTGCTCGGAGAGGTGATCACCGCGACGTGTTTCGTGGTGGCGGTCATCGTGACCTGGCGGAAGGTCGGGGACGGGCGGTCTGTGCGGCCCAGCTGGGCGGTCATCCGTCCCCAGTTGGCCATGGGCCGTGACCTCATCCTGAGGTCGATGAGTTTCCAGGTGGCGTTCGTCTCGGCTGCCGCTGTCGCAGGCAGGATGGGGGACTCCTCCCTTGCTGCCCACCAGGTGATGCTGCAGCTGTGGAACTTCCTGACCCTGGTGCTGGATTCGGTGGCCGTCGCGGCCCAGGCCCTGGTCGGGGCGGCGCTCGGTTCAGCGTCGGTACGGTCGGCCTGGCAGGTCGGCCACCGTGTCCTTCGGTTCTCCGTGGGGGCCGGGCTGGTCCTCGCCGCGCTGTTGGCGATCGGTGCATTCTTCATCCCGGGTGTGTTCACCGCCGATGAAGCGGTGTTGTCGACGATGTGGGGCCCGTGGTGGATCCTCGTCGCGATGGTCGGGCTTGGCGGTGTGGTCTTCGCGATCGACGGCGTTCTGCTGGGTGCGGGGGATGTAGCGTTCCTACGGACGGCCTCGATTGTCTCGGTACTGGCCGGTTTCCTTCCGGGTGTGTGGTTGTCCTGGATTTTCGATCTGGGGTTGACCGGGGTCTGGTGCGGTCTGCTGGCGTTCATCGTCATCCGGTTGGCGGCAGTGGTGTGGCGCTACAGGAGCGGACAATGGGTTCGCACCGGCGGATAATTTCTGTTTCAGAAGTGACTCATGTGATTGAAGTGACTAGAGTGGCGTAAATGGTGAGTGAGAGCGACGTGGACGAGAGCGCAGAGACAGACAACGGCGGCCGGCGTCGGACGCTGTGGGCTGTATCCGACCTCCATGTGGCGGCGCGGGGCAACCGGGATCTCGTCGACCTCACCGTACGCCCGGAGAATCCCGGCGACTGGCTGATCGTGGCCGGTGATGTCGCCGAACGCACCTCCACGATTCTCGACACACTGCGCTCGTTGTCAGAGAAGTTCGCCCAGGTGATCTGGGTCCCCGGAAACCATGAGTTGTTCTCCCGGTCGTCCGACGAGGTGCATGCAGCGCAGAAGTACGAGGAACTGGTCAAAGGCTGCCAGTCGATGGGGGTGCTCACCCCCGAAGACCCGTATCCGCGGTTCGCCGGGCGCACCATCGTGCCGATGTTCACGCTGTATGACCATTCGTGGCGTGACCCGCTCGTCACCGTGGAGCGCGCCCTCTCCGCGGCAGAAGGCAATGGTGTGGTGTTCACCGACCAGGTCGCGATCGCCCCCTATGTCGACGTTCCGCTCTGGTGTCAACGACGTCTGGGATACACTGTGCGTCGACTGTCGACGGTGTCGGGGCCGACGGTGCTGGTCAACCACTGGCCGCTGGTGCGTGAAGTCACTGCACGGCTCCGGCTGCCGGAAGTTGCGTTGTGGTCGGGGAGCCGACATACACAGGACTGGCCGGTGCGCTTCGGTGCGGAGACGGTGATTTACGGGCACCTGCATATCCCGGTTGTGACCGAGGTGGAGGGTGTCCGTCATGTCGAGGTGTCGCTGGGTTACCCGCGGGAGCGCGAGCGAACCCTCGAGCAGCGCCGTGAACGGAACCTCTGGCCGTACCCGGTGCTGACGGAGTCAGCCGGAGAGGAAGCGGGATGATCATCTCAGCACCCTATGTTGCCGTGGGCTTCGACGACAGTGATCGGATTCCGGTTGTTCCCCGCGATCTTATCCCCGCTGATGCCGGCCTGGTGGAGTACCACCCGGGGCGGATCATCGATCTTGCTCACTATGACGAGCTCGACGAGGAGGAGCGACGCATCGTCGGTGCGGCGGTGGATTCACGCAAGGCCGAGTTCGGAGACGGCCGGTGGTGTGCCCACCGCGCGCTGCGCGGTCTCGGGGTAGACGGTCCGATCCTGCGTGGCGACAAGGGGCGGCCCCTGTTTCCGGGGCCGGTCACCGGAACCATTTCGCACACCCGGGGACTGCGGGTTGCGCTCGTAGGTAGAACGGACCGGTGGCGCAGCCTGGGACTGGATGTAGAGGTCGCACAGCGACTGCCGGACGGTGTGCTGTCGGCCGTCAGTTCCCCGCTGGAGCGTCGGTCGCTCCAGCGTGCGGCGCAACGGGCGCCGGGACGCTCACTGGGCACCGTGCTGTTCAGCGCGAAGGAGGCGGTCTACAAGGCATGGTTCCCTCTGGTGGGGCGGTTCCTCGACTTTGATGAGGTCGAGCTTCACCTCGACGTGAGCCCGCGGGACGATGCAGCCTCCGCCGACGAGGTCGGCGGAGGCTGGCATGCCCGGGTGCTGTCCCAGCCGAGCCCGGTACCCACCATCGAGGGACACTGGGTGATCCGCGACGGTTTCGTGGTGACCGTCTGTGCGATCCCGGGGTGATCTCAGGACATGCTGAGTGGTTCAGCAGGGTGTCTCAGTAGTACCCGCCCTGGCGGAAGTCCCAGGAGTTGAACTGCTCGGCAAGGATCAGGACGATCTCGTCGTTGTAGATACCCTTGCGGATGAGGGTGGGGCAGGGGGTGATGCCGCGCTGGCCGTTCTGCTCAGGGACCAGCGTGCCGTCGTCATCGACCATGGAGACCATGACGCCCTGTTCGTAGCGGGTGTCGATGTTCTTGTCCGGCTGGATGGAGGCGACGTAGTCGTTGCCCTCGATGATCAGGTCGGCTTCCCCGGCGATCTCGTCGCCGATGCCTTCGATCAGTCCGCGATTTCCCTGGCCGGAGGGGTTCGCCGATGACGCGAAGACCAGGCGGCGGTCTTTCTCCCACAGTTCGCGAGCGATGTTCTCGCCAGGGGTGCCGAACTTCAGCACGAAGCAGCTGGTGTTGCGGGTGTCGGAGGCGAGCTCACCGGCGCCTTCCGGCATGTACTTGTCCTGGGCGCCGTCCTTCCACGGGAGGATGCAGCCCATCAGGATGTCGCGGTCCACGCAGGTCTGGTAGAACTTTTCGATCTCGGGGGTCAGTTGAGCGAGTTCCTTGAGCTGCTCGATCGATCCGCACAGCACGACGCCGGGTTTGTTGCGCTTGCGGTGCTTGACAGCGAACTTGCGCTCCAGGCCCTCGCGGTCACTCGTGGCGATGATGTAGCCGACCTTGGTCGGGGTGACCACGATATGTCCCGGGGTACGGAGCAGGTCGACGGCCTCCTGCTGCAGTCCACCATTCCACTGGATCTGGCGGGAGTTCTCGTTCTCTGCCATGTGTTCCTCTCTGAAGTCCAACTGTTGTTCTGGTGCATCTCGGGGTGACAGCGTCTCACTGGTCGGGAGAAGCTATCTCACGTTCTGGCATTCTAGTGCACCGTTGCGGCGCCTGCTGAATCGGGGCAGGGGTGCACCGTTGCGGCATCGATGCCCGGGTGCGATATGTCACAAAGGGTTGAACTCGGCGCTATGAAGTCCAGTATGGGAGGTGAGGCAAGCCTAATGGGCAATCTGGTCCATTCCGGGATGCCTCAGAAGAAAGGAGCAGGTGATGACAGAAGTACAGGAACTCGCCACTTTCGTGGAGAAGGCACGTCTCAGTGACCTCAGCCCGGAAGCTCTTGAACAACTCAAGATCCGGGTGCTTGACACACTCGGAGTTGCTGTCGGTGCGCTCGACGCTGAACCAGTCAACGCGATCAGGGGACTCCTGGAGGACCTCGGTGGGACTGAACAGGCGACATTGATCGGCGGGGGAAAGACCTCGCCGGAGAAGGCGGCCTTCTTCAACAGTGCGCTCAGCCGCTACCTCGACTTCATGGATGCCTATCTCGCGAAAGGCGAGACCAACCACCCCTCAGACAACTTCGGGGCAGTCCTCGCCGCAGCCGAGAGCGTTGATGCCAGTGGGGCGGAGCTGCTCACCGCTTTCGCGGTGGCGTACCAGGTCCATACCCGCCTGTCGGACGTCGCGCCGGTCCGCGCCCTCGGATTCGACCACACCACCCAGGGAGCTTTCGCCGCAGCGTGTTCGGCCGCCAAGGCACTCGGTCTCGATGCTGACCAGATCGCGAATGCCGCCGCCATGGCCGGCACGGCGAATGTGGCCCTGCGTGTCACGCGCACCGGCAACCTCAGCCACTGGAAGGGGCTGGCGTACCCGCATGTCGCCAAGGAGGGGGTGTGGTCGGCGCTGTTGGCGTCCCGAGGCATCACCGGGCCCGGAGAGGTGTTCGAGGGCAACAAGGGGTTCAAGGATCTCGCGGGCGACTACACGCTGGACTGGTCGTCCGAGGACCTCGAGAGTGTCACCCGGACAATCATCAAGAAGTACAACGCCGAGATACATTCGCAGTCTGCCCTGGAGGCTGTCCTGGATATCCGCTCCCGGGAGGGCTTCGACCCGTCGCATATCGACACTGTCAGGCTGTCCACGTTCGACGTCGCGTACTCGATCATCGGCGGCGGCGAGGAGGGGGACAAGCAAACCATCCGCACCAAGGAGGAGGCGGACCATTCGCTCCCGTGGATGCTGGCCGTCGCTCTCCTCGACGGCGAACTCAATCCCGGTCAGTATGATCCGGCGCGCATTGTCGCCGATGACGTCCAGGAGCTCATGGCCAAGGTTACGATCACCCCGGACGATGCGTTGTCCGACCGTTTCCCGGAGGAGATGCCTGCGGAAGTCACCGTCACGCTCGATGACGGCACGGAGTTCAGCGCTGAGAAATCCGCCTACGACGGATTCTTCACCTGCCCCTTGGACTGGGACGCGGCCCGCGTGAAGTTCAACGTCCTCACCGCGCCTTTCGCTGACCAGGCGCTACGCGACGAGATCAGTGACATCGTCCATGACCTCGACAACCGTCAGGTCACCGAGTTGACCGCCGCTCTGGCGAAAGTCTCCACCACGCGCGCGGACGGACAGTCATGACTGCCGTCGCCACCGGCACGACCGGCCGGCGGAGTGGTGTGTCGAGAACGACGGTGACGAGACCACCGTGCTCGCGGACCACTCGCAGATCCTGCAGTTGGAGGGTCTGCGTCAGAATGTCCGGGGCGACTCAGTCCATCCCCGCCGGACGTGCCACGAACACACTGGCTGCGCGCGCGCCTTTCTCCTCGAGAAGGGCCACGGCCCTGCCGTCAGGTGTGACGGCGGCATAGACGCCACGCATGCCGACCGGGGAGAGCCACTTACCCAACGACAGTGCGTCCCCCTCGGCGTCGGAGACCCCACGGACCGGGAAGCAGGTCGACATCGCCTCATCCAGGGACATCGTCAGTTCGGGCGAGGTGTCGGTGTTGTCGCGCACGGCGAAGAGCTCATCGAGTGTTCGCGCCTCGCTCACGGCGAACGGGCCTGCGCTCGTACGTCGCAGGGCGCTCAGATGACCGCCGACGCCCAAGGCTTCGCCGGCATCCCGTGCGATCGACCGGATGTAAGTCCCTGAGGAGCAGTGCACGCTGATATCGGCCTCAGCGACCGTCTCCGGGCCCTCACCGCTGATGCGGATATCCGCCACACTGAGTTCGTGGACGGTCACGGGACGCTCGGGCAGTATGACATCCACCCCCTCCCGGACGAGTTCGTGGGCCCGACGGCCGTTGACTTTGATTGAGCTGACGCTGCTGGGACGCTGCATGATCTCGCCGGACTGTGCGGCGAAGGCCGCCCGGACACCGTCGATCGTTAGGGAGGCCATCGCCTGGGCAGGTGCCGTGGAGATGACATCGCCCTCGATATCGTCGGTGACGGTCGCGGACCCGAAGCGGACCGTGGCGTCGTACCGTTTGTCGTGGGTCACCACGTGCGCGAGGAACTTGGTGCCCCGTTCGATCCCGACGACGAGCACCCCGGTGGCCATCGGGTCCAAGGTTCCGGAGTGTCCGACCCGACGTGTACCGAAGATACGTCGACACCGTGAGACGACGTCGTGACTGGTCATTCCGGCGGGTTTGTCGACAATGACAAGACCGGACCGGGCGATGATCCCGTCGGCTGATTCTCTTCCAGGCATGGAGCACAGTCTAGGTGGTGACAGGAAGTGTCGTAGTGTGGTGTCCGTGGATATCTGGAACGGACTGGACGAGGTTCCCTCGGACCTCCAGGGAAGCGTGGTGACGATCGGTGTCTTTGACGGAGTGCACCGCGGACACCAGACGTTGATCGACACGGCGGTCACCAAGGCGCGGGAGCTCGGTGTGCCGGCGGTGATGATGACTTTTGACCCTCACCCGACGGTGATCTTCCTCCCGAAGAGTGTTCCGCCGTTGCTTGCCACGGTTGAACAACGCGCGGTGAGTGCTGCCCGGTACGGTATCGACGCAATGCTCGTGGTCGCCTTTGACGACGAGATCATCTCCTGGAGTCCGGAAGAGTACTTCCGACGGGTCATCGTCGATCTCTTCAAAGCGAAAGCTGTTGTCGTGGGGGACAATTTCACGTTCGGAAGCCAGGCGTCGGGTACCTCCGAGACGATGAGGGAACTGGGGGAGCGTTATGGTGTGCAGGTCACCGTCCACGGTCTGCTGCGCGACGGCGGCAGTGCTGACGGACACACGGTCTGCTCGTCCTGGATCCGTGAGCAGCTCGCCGTCGGAAATGTCGCGGGTGCCGCGGGTGCCCTGGGGCGGAACTTCACCGTCCGTGGCGTCGTGACCCGAGGTGCAGGCAGGGGAGGTGCCGCCCTGGGGTTCCCGACCGCGAACCTGTATTTCCCGGACAGCCAGGCGCTGCCGGCGGACGGAGTCTACGCTGGGGACCTCCGCATCCTGCCGACCCAGAAAGATCCCGTCGGTGCCCTGGTCGGTGACATGCCGGTCGACGTCCACCTCCCTGCGGCGATCTCGGTCGGTACGAACCCCACCTTCGGGGACGAGACCCGCAGCGTGGAGGCGTTCGTCCTGGACCATGACGCCGACCTCTACGGCCGAAAAGTCACCGTCAGCTTCATCGACCATATCCGTGGAATGGAGAGCTACGACGGGCTCGATGAACTCGTCGAGGCCATCGGTAGTGACGTCGAAGCCACCCGGAGGTTGGTGCCCCGCGAGCGGGGATGATAGTGTCATCCGGTCTGTGACTGTGGTTCGCGGTAGTCACAACGGCGCTCGCCTCCGGGCGGTACGTCCTCTTTTCGCGCGGACTGAAACAACCATCAGGAGAATTCCCATGGCTTTGACCAAGGACCAGAAGGCCGAGACTCTCAAGGAGTTCGGCGTTCACGAGACCGACACCGGTTCGCCTGAGGCGCAGGTCGCGCTGATGACGGTGCGCATCCGTCAGCTGACCGAGCACCTCAAGTTCCACAAGCACGACCACCACTCCCGCCGCGGACTGCTGCTGTTGGTCGGTCGTCGCAAGAGGCTGCTGAAGTACCTGCAGGAGAACAACGTCGAGCGTTACCGTTCCCTGATTGAGCGCCTGGGCCTGCGTCGCTAGACGTCCCCAGCGCTGGCACTGACCCCGTACACCGTCGCCGACGGTGTACGGGGTTTCGTGGTTTCCGTGGTCGGACAGCGCAGTTCGACCAGTGGTGGTGTAGGATGATCTGCGGTAATTGTCCAGAGCATGAGAATCCGTACCCGAGGCCGGCACCGACGACCGGCACAGGGACCGAAGAAGACGCAGAAGGTATACACATCAACGTGACATCGCAGAACGAGAACGACACCCAGCCGAAGAAGGCCTCGACGAAGAAGGCACCGGCCAAGAAGACCGCAGCGAAGAAGGCGCCCGCAAAGAAGACGGCCGCTGCGGGAGCAACGGGAGCTGCCAAGGCTCCAGCGAAGAAGGCGCCCGCAAAGAAGACGCAGGCGAAGAAGGCTCCGGCGAAGGCTGCTCCGGAGAAGAAGGCGCCGGCGGCCAAGACACCGGTCGCCCCGACCCACAAGGCTGAACTCATCGATGCCGAGTCCGGTATCTGGGAATCCACCGCCACCATCGACAACGGTGACTTCGGCACCCGGACGGTCTCCTTTGAGACCGGCCTGCTGGCACGCCAGGCGGACGGCGCCGTCACCGCCTATCTCGATGACGACACGATGATGCTGTCGACGACCACCGCGTCGAAGAAGCCGAAGGAGAACCTCGACTTCTTCCCGCTGACGGTTGACGTCGAAGAGCGTATGTACGCCGCAGGGCGTATCCCCGGCAGTTTCTTCCGGCGCGAGGGCCGGCCTGGCACCGAAGCGATCCTGGCCTGCCGTCTGATTGACCGGCCGCTGCGCCCGACCTTCGCCAAGGGAATCCGCAACGAGGTTCAGGTCGTCGTCACGGTCATGTCCATGGACCCCGACGACATGTACGATGTGGTCGCCATCAATGCCGCCTCAGCATCAACGCAGCTGTCCGGCCTGCCGGTCTCCGGCCCCGTCGGTGGTGTGCGGATGGCACTCGTCGTCGACGAGGATCATGCTGAGGGGCAGTGGGTCGCTTTCCCGACACGTCAGCAGCAGGAACAGGCGGTCTTCGAGCTCGTCGTCGCCGGCCGCGTCGTCGAGCCGGTTCGTAGGGGACGCGGCCGCCGTAAGCCCGTCCCCGGCGAGAACGTCGCCATCATGATGGTCGAAGCGGGGGCCACCGACACTGTCGTCCAGCGCGTCGCCGAGGGCGCCCCGGCACCGACGGAGGCAGTCGTCGCCCAGGGCATTGACGCCGCACGCCCCTTCATCGCTGAGCTTTGTGGTGCTCAGGCGGCGCTGGCCACGGCAGTCGACGCCCAGGCGCGTGCTTTCGAGCTGTTCCCGCCCTTCGGCGAGGATGTGTTCGCCGCCGTCGAGTCCGAGTCCGCCGACAAGCTCTCCGGCATCATGTCCATCGCCGACAAGGCCGAGCGCGATGAAGCGCTGTCCGAGGATATGGCCGCGACGGTCGAGGCGCTGGAGGCCCAGTTCGAGGGGCGCACCACCGAGATCCGCAACGCCCACAACGAGGTCACCCGCCAGCTGGTCCGTACCCGTATTCTCACTGACGGCTTCCGCATCGATGGCCGTGACGCCACGGCCATCCGCGATCTCGGCGTGATGATCGACCTGGTGCCGCGTGCACACGGCTCCGCTCTCTTCGAGCGTGGTGAGACCCAGATCCTGGGTGTAACCACACTCGACATGCTCAAGATGGAGCAGAGCATTGACAGCCTCGGACCGGTGGACTCCAAGCGGTACATCCACCACTACAACTTCCCGCCGTACTCCACCGGTGAGACCGGACGTGTCGGATCCCCGAAGCGTCGCGAGATCGGTCACGGTGCCTTGGCCGAGCGTGCCCTGTTGCCGGTGATTCCGTCCCGCGAGGAGTTCCCCTATGCGATCCGGCAGGTGTCCGAGGCGCTGAGCTCGAACGGATCGACGTCCATGGGCTCGGTCTGTGCCTCTACGCTGTCGCTCTACAACGCCGGCGTGCCCCTCAAGGCCCCGGTGGCAGGTATCGCCATGGGCCTGGTCACCGGAGAGGTCGACGGCAAGGAGAGCTACGTGACCCTCACCGACATCCTCGGTGCCGAGGACGCGTTCGGCGACATGGACTTCAAGGTCGCCGGTACCGCCGACTATGTCACCGCGCTGCAGTTGGACACGAAGGTCGACGGTATCCCGTCCGATGTTCTCGTCGCCGCACTGGCTCAGGCTCGCAGTGCACGCCTGGAGATCCTGTCCACCATGGGTGAAGCCGTGGCCGGACCGGAGGAGATGAGCGAGTTCGCCCCGCGTATCACCACCGTCAGCGTCCCCCAGAACAAGATCGGCGAGCTGATCGGCCCGAAGGGTAAGACGATCAACCAGATCACCGAGGAGACCGGCGCCAACATCTCCATCGAGGATGACGGAACCGTCTTCATCTCCGCTTCCGACGGCAAGGCCGCCGACGCAGCCGTCGACAAGGTGAACTCGATCGCCAACCCGCAGTTGCCGAAGGTCGGCGACCGGTACCTGGGCACCGTGGTGAAAACCACCGCCTTCGGCGCCTTCGTCTCCCTGCTTCCGGGCAAGGACGGTCTGATCCACATCTCGAACCTCGGTGGCGACCGCCGGGTCGAGAAGGTCGAGGACGAGGTCTCGGTCGGTCAGGCACTCGAGGTTGAGATCGCCGACATCGATAACCGGGGGAAGATTTCCCTGGTCCTCGTTGACGCCAACTAACCTGACCGGACGTCAACTGCCAGCCACACACCACCGGAATTATTCAGGAGTAGAAGTACATGACGAAGGTCGGAGTTCTCGGAGCACACGGCAGGGTCGGCACTGCAGTCGTCGCCGCCGTGGAAAAGACGGACGGTCTCGAGCTGTCTGCGGCCCTGGACCACGGGGATGACCTCGCGGCTCTGGTCGACAACGGTACCGAGGTCGTCGTCGACTTCACGGTTCCGGACGCCGTCATGGGCAACCTGGAGTTCTGTGTCGCGAACGGCATCCACGCCGTCGTCGGGACGACCGGTTGGACGCCGGAGCGCTATGACACCCTCCGGGAGTGGCTGGACGACTCGCCGGCGACCGGAGTTCTGGTCGCCCCGAACTTCGCCATCTCAGCGGTACTGACGATGAAGCTCGCGGAGATCGCCGCACCGTACTTCGACTCTGCCGAGGTCATCGAATTGCACCACCCCAATAAGAAGGACGCGCCGTCCGGTACGGCCGTGCACACCGCGGAAGGCGTTGCACGCGCCCGGCGGGCGGCCGGCTTGGGACCGCAGCCCGATGCCACCGACCAGACGATGGACGGCGCCCGCGGTGCCGATGTCGACGGTGTTCCGGTCCACGCGGTGCGTATGACAGGTATGGTCGCTCACGAGCAGGTCATCCTGGGCGCTGCCGGACAGACCCTGACCATCAAGCAGGATTCCTATGACCGGGAGTCTTTCGTCCCGGGCGTGCTCCTGGGTGTTGACAAGGTCCCGTCGCATCCAGGGCTGACCGTCGGTCTGGAAAAGTTCCTCGGGCTCGATTCTCTCGGCGTTCCCGCCGAGTAGATCGCCCCTGCCCCAGACACCTTCTAACAACAGGGAAGTGTACACAGGCGATGCCCACCACCTCGGAGTTTTCCGCCAGGCTGATTTCACAGACGACGTTCCTGCCTCCAGAGGACGTCCCCTGGGAACCCTCGGCGGCGGGCGGGGACGCCTCGAACCTCGTCGAGTTCGCCGGTCGTGCGTGCTACGAGACGTGGGACCGTCCCAATCCGCACACCGCGGAGAACGACGCCTACATCCGGCACATCCTTGACGTCGGCCACCTGAGCCTGCTGGAACATGCCTCGGCCGGGGTGTACCTGCGCGGAGTGTCACGGTCATGTGCGCACGAGATCATGCGTCACCGCCACTTCTCCTTCAGTCAGCTGTCACAGCGGTACGTGCCGCCGGAGCAATCGGAGATCGTGGTCCCCGACACGATCGCCGCCGACCCCGACATCGCCGAACTGCTGCTCCATGCCACCGACGTCGCCAGGGACGCCTACGAGGAACTACTGGACGCCCTGGAGGCGCGGTCCACGACGGAGACGAACTCGGTGCTGCGGGCCAAGCAGGCCCGACAGGCAGCTCGCGCGGTCCTGCCGAATGCGACTGAGACCCGTTTCGTGATGACGGGGAACATGCGTTCATGGCGCCACTTCATCGGGATGCGTGCGGCAGAGCACGCTGACCCTGAGATCCGGCGCGTCGCGGTGGCGTGTCTCAGACTGTTGCGGGGGGTCAGCCCCGAGATCTTCGATGATTTCACGATCACCGAACTACGGGACGGCACGTTGATGGCGACCAGCCCATACGTCGCCGACATCTGACGGCTCCGGCGCGTCGGCGGGGGTCCTGGTACACATCACGGGCTGTGGGCGGTAACCTATGCTGACATGAGCACAGGTATGACAGCGACAAGAGGAGCCGAGTTCTTCGGCACGGTCTCTGTGGCGATGGTGACGCCCTTCGCGAAGGACGGCAGCATCGACCTGGACGCCGGTGTATCCCTGGCGGGACACCTGGTGGACCAGGGTTGCGACGCTCTTGTTCTGAGCGGCACCACGGGTGAGTCACCCACGGTCCGCCCCTCGGAGAAGATCGACCTGCTCAAGGCGGTTCGCGCTGAGCTCGGTGACCGGGTGAAACTCGTCGCCGGCAGCGGTACCTACAGCACCGCGGACTCCGTGGAGCTGTCGAAGGCATCGGCGGCTGCCGGTGCGGACGGCCTGCTCGTGGTCACTCCCTACTACTCCCGACCGAGTCAGGAAGGGCTCTACCGGCATTTCACCGCTGTGGCGGACGCGGTAGATACCCCGATCTGTCTCTATGACATTCCGTCCCGGTCCGTGGTCCCTATCGAGTCCGACACGCTTCGTCGGCTCTCCGACCACCCGAACATCCGGGCGGTCAAGGACGCCAAGGGCGATCTTCCGGCAGCGATGCAGTTGCTGGAGGAGACGGAACTGGCGTGGTATTCCGGAGATGACCCGTTGAATGTGCCGTGGCTCGCGGTCGGCGCTACCGGCATGATTTCCGTCATCGGACATGTCGCCGCCCCGCAGCTGCGCGCACTCCGCGACGCCGTCGACGCCGGTGACATTACCGGCGCCCGGTCGATCGCCAACCGCCTGATCCCACTGACCCGAGCCCAGGCCCGGCTCGGTGGGGTGGCATTCGCCAAGGCGGCACTCACACTTCATGGAATTGAGGTGGGCGCACCGCGCCTGCCCATCATCGAACCCACGTCGGCGGACATCGACCGACTGGCAGAAGACCTGCGGAACGCAGGGGTATAAGGACACTATGACTGAGAACCGTTCCCGGGCACGCAAGGTGACCCGGAAGGCCGCTCCGCCGAGCGCTGACACCAGTGCTGCGGATGTGACCACCACGTTCAATGACGGCGGACAGGCCAGCACCTCCGCTCCGGAGGCGAACAGCAACGTCGGCAATGCCGGCGGATCCACTGACGACGGCGCGTCCACGTCCGACCCGGACACGAGCTCCGGCAACAACTCCGGTGGTGGAAACCGCTCCCGCTCACGCCGCTCCAGGGGCCGCGGTAACAACGGCGGAAGCAACGCCAACAACAGCGGGAACAACCAGGGCGGCAACAACCGCAACCGTGGAGGCCGTAACCAGGGGGGCCAGGGCAACCAGGGCAACCAGGGCAACAACAACCGCAACCGTGGTAACCGGAATAACCAGGGCGGCGGTGACCGTCGCCGCAATGCCGTGCAGACGATGCAGGGAGCTGACCTGACTCAGCGGCTGCCGAAGCCACCGAAGGCCCCGAAGGACGGTCTGCGGATTATCGCCTTGGGCGGTATCTCGGAGATCGGCCGCAACATGACTGTCTTCGAGTACCACAACCGCATCATCATCATCGACTGTGGTGTGCTCTTCCCCTCGTCGGGGGAACCGGGCGTGGACCTGATCCTGCCGGATTTCTCCTACCTCGACGACAAATGGGACCGCGTGGAGGCACTCGTGGTCACGCACGGCCACGAGGACCACATCGGGGCGATCCCGTGGCTGCTGAAGCAGCGTGCGGACATTCCGATCATCGGTTCGCGGTTCACCTGCGCGCTGATCGCCGCAAAGTGCCAGGAGCACCGGCTGCGTCCGAAGCTGATCGAGGTCGACGACACCTCCCACGAGAGTCGGGGCCCCTTCGACCTCCGCTTCTTCAACGTCGGTCACTCCATCCCGGAGTGCCTCGGCATCGCGTTGAAGACGGGTGCGGGACTGGTTGTCCACACCGGCGACGTGAAGCTGGACCAGACTCCTGCTGACGGCCGTCCGACGGATCTGCCGGCCCTGTCCCGGTTCGGTGACGAGGGTATTGACCTGTTCCTCTGCGACTCCACCAACGCCACCACTCCGGGTGTTTCGCCTTCGGAGGCGGCTATCGGACCGAATCTGCGACGTATCGTCACCGAGGCGAAGCAGCGCGTGATCATCGCGTCGTTCGCCTCCAACGTCGCCCGCGTGCAGATGGCTGTCGACGCGGCCGTGGCTGCTGGACGCAAGGTCGCGTTCAACGGTCGCTCAATGATCCGCAACATGGAGATCGCGGAGCGCCTGGGCCTGCTGACGGCCCCGCGGGGCACCATCGTCTCGATGGACGAGGCCAGCCGTATGGCTCCGCACAAGGTCGTGCTGATCACCACCGGCACCCAGGGGGAGCCGATGGCCGCCCTGTCGCGCATGGCGCGTCGTGAGCACAGGCAGATCACCGTGCGTCCGGGCGACCTGATCGTCCTGTCCTCCTCACTGGTCCCCGGTAACGAGGAGGCGGTCTTCGGTGTGATCAATATGCTGTCTCAGATCGGTGCCGAAGTCATCACGGGCAAGGACGCCATGGTGCATACCTCGGGCCACGGCTACTCCGGCGAGCTGCTGTTCCTGTACAACGCCGCACGCCCGCGCAACGCCATGCCCGTTCACGGTGAGTGGCGCCACCTCCGTGCCAACCGTGAACTCGCCATCTCCACCGGTGTGGCCCGCGACCACACCGTCCTGGCGCAGAATGGTGTCGTCGTCGACCTCGTCAACGGTCAGGCATCGGTGGTGGGACAGATTCCTGTCGGCAACCTCTACGTCGACGGCGTCACCATGGGTGACGTGGGAGCTGAGGAACTTGAGGACCGTACCGCAATGTCGGAGGGCGGTCTGATCTCGGTGACCGTGGTCATCGACAACCGCACCGGACGGCCGCTGGAGGATCCGCAGGTCCAGGCCCGTGGTTTCTCGGACGCGTCCAAGGACATGATGCGACAGGTCGCCGAACTCGTCGACAACGTCATGCTGGACCTCTCCGGCCAGGGTGAGAATGACCCCTACCGGATGGCGCAGACCCTGCGCCGCAAGGTGGGCAAGTTCGTCAAGGACAAGTGGAAGCGTGAGCCCTTCATTGTTCCGACGGTTGTGCCGATGACGAGCGAGATCGTCGAGGAACTCGACCCGGAGGATCACGTGCCGTCTCTGTAAGCACCTGCCTCGGAGCATGACGGTCCGCCAGAAGCCCGCGTAGCATCGGGAGACATGACAGTCTCCCATGATGAACGCCAGGCACTGGCGGACCTTCTGTTGTCCCGGGGGCCCGACCAGCCCACGCTGTGTGAAGGGTGGATGACCCGCGACATGGCGGTCCACCTCGTGTTGCGTGAGTATCGTCCGGACGCGATGGCGGGAATGTTCCTGCGCCCGCTGGCAGGGCACCTGGCGTCGCTGAGTCGGCAGTATGAGAGCAGGGACTTCGAGGAACTGGTCGAGCTCTACCGTGCGGGACCACCGGTGTGGAATCCGATGCGTCTCGGGGACCGGTTCATCAATCTCGGCGAGAATTTCGTCCACCATGAGGACGTACGTCGCGGGGGAGGGGAGTGGTCGCCTCGCGACCTGCCACGACAGACCAGGGACACGCTGTGGGGAGCGGTCAAACAGATCTCCCGGGGCCTGATCCGGAGCTCCGGTGTATCGGTGACTCTGGTGCGCACCGACGGTGCGGGGGAGTCCGTCAGGGTGGGTAGCAGTTCGTCCGAGGTCACCGTGACGGGCGAAACGGGAGAGCTTCTGCTGTGGATTTACGGAAGGATCAAGGCCTGTGACGTGACTGTCGTCGGAGACGAGGATGCGGTCCGCAGGGTCAGTCTCTAAGCGATGATGTTATATGTGTCACTGGTGTGACGCGTGTTGCGACTGTTAAAGGTGGTGTAGTCGGGCTAAACTGGCGCGCATGTCAACGACCAGTCGCACGCGTACCTCTCCCGGGAACTCTTCCCGGCGCTCCACTGGGCGATCTTCCCGTCCGTCGGCCAAAGCGTCGCCCGCCACCGCGCGTACCCGACGGACTCCTTCCTATGACACCGCCGACTTCGAACGGACCGGCGGTGCCTTCGGTGCCGTGGGGTCGTCGGTCGGCTCGATGGTGGGGGGAATGTCCCGTGGCCTCGGTGGTCTTGCACGCAAGCTCTCGGTGAGGGTTCCGGACGCGCCTGACGCAGGCCTGGTGGACCACGACGCGCCCGACGAGTTGCCGACCACCGTGCTGGACCGTGCCAGCGCCTCGAAGAAGAAGAAGAAAGACGCCCGTACCCGGTCGAAAGGAGCGAATGACGACGTGGATGCCCAGGCCACCCCAGATGATGCTGAACAACCGGCGTCGGAGCACGACGACAGTCAGGCAGCCCGGGTTCGGGTGGGAGGCCACTCCGACGGTGCTGCCCTGGGGGCCCTCGCGCTGGCGCTGATCATCGCGGGCACCTCATGGTTCGGAGTCGGCGGCACGGTGGGAAGCGGTATTGACTTCGTGCTGACGTACCTCATCGGCGCAGCAGCGCTGCTTGTCCCGGTGCTGCTCGCCGGAACGGCCTGGGTGCTCATGGTGGGTGTCGAAACCACGCAGCGTTCGCGACTGCGTCTCGGTCTCGGTATCGGTATTATCGTGCTCGCTGTCCTCGGGACGATCCACATCCTCGCCGGGCAACCGTCGGAGATCGAGGGGCGGGCGTCCGCCGGCGGGATCGCCGGTCAGTTCGTCGGCACTCCCATGGCCGTCGGATTCAGTGAGTACGTCGCCGTTCCGCTGCTGCTGATGGTGATCGTCTACGGTGCTCTCCAGCTGACGGGCATGACGGTTCGGCAACTGGTCGGTTCTCTCGCGGGGTGGTTGGGGTACCGCGCACGTGGCCGTGGTGGCGACGATCCGTACGACTCGTACGGCTCGTACGGCGAGTCCGACTACGATGAGGACGACGAATACGCGTCCGTGGACCGTGAGCTGGACGACGCTGTGCGGCAGGACCGCGCACCCCGGGCGACGTCGCGTGACCGCCGCGGCCCGTCCGTCGGCTCCCCGCAACGACCGCGGGCCCGTCCTCGCCCGTCGCGTGCGACGACACCGATGGACAACTACCCCGTGGATCCCGGAGCCGGCGACCAGGCGACCCTGGTGTTTCGCAGTGATGCAGCCACGGCTCCTGCCGAGGACGATCTCGAGGCACCTACCGTGGACGATGCCGTCTCCTCGGAACGGCGGCAGTCGCCGGCACCCCGATCACCGCGGACAGCCCGTCCTGCTGTCGAGTCAACGCCGACCATTGACGACGACCTGCTCGCCTCTCCGGTCGCGTCTACTGCATCCACGGCAGCCGAAGGAGCGGCGCAGACCAACCCCGCCGCCCCGGCAAGACCAGCGTCGGCGGCTGCGACGGAGCAGCCGACGGCCGATGCGCGCTCAGCCGCCGACGAACGGGAGGAGACCCGACGACGCATCCTGGCACGTTCAGGTGCTGACGTCGCCGCGACGAACGCCACCGGTAGTGCGCAGAACGCGGCGGCAGACAGCGACGGGGAAGCCGTCGGCCGGGTCACGGACGTCACCTCTGCGGAGTACCTCCTGCCGTCCACGGAACTGCTCGTTCCGGGAGAAACAGCAAAGACCCACAGTGCCGCAAATGACCGCATGATCGAGGCGATCACTGACGTCTTCGAGGAGTTCAAGATCGATGCGCAGGTCACCGGATTCTCCCGCGGGCCGACAGTGACGCGCTACGAGATCGAGCTCGGGCCGGGCGTGAAGGTGTCCAAGATCACCAACCTGCAGTCGAATCTGGCGTACGCAGCGGCGACGGACAACGTCCGACTGCTGACCCCGATCCCCGGCAAGTCCGCTGTGGGTATTGAGGTACCGAACTCCGACCGGGAGATGGTGCGTCTCGGCGACGTGCTCACTGCCCAGCATGTCAACGCTGACCCTGACCCGATGCTCATCGGTCTGGGCAAGGACATCGAAGGCACCTTCGTGGCCCATTCGATCCAGAAGATGCCCCACCTGCTGGTCGCAGGTTCCACAGGGTCCGGCAAGTCGGCATTCGTCAACTCGCTCCTGGTTTCCTTGTTGACGAGGGCCACCCCGGAAGATGTGCGGCTGATTCTGATCGACCCGAAGATGGTCGAGTTGACTCCGTACGAGGGCATTCCTCACCTGGTTACGCCGATCATCACCCAGCCGAAGAAGGCTGCTGCGGCATTGACCTGGTTGGTCGAGGAGATGGAGCAGCGGTACATGGACATGAAGTCCACCCGCGTGCGTCACATCAAGGACTTCAACCGCAAGGTGAAGTCAGGGGAGATCACGACGCCGGCCGGGTCGGAGCGTGAGTACCGTCCGTACCCGTACATCGTGTGTGTGGTCGACGAGCTCGCCGACCTGATGATGACTGCCCCGAAGGAGATCGAAGACGCGATTGTCCGGATCACCCAGAAAGCACGGGCGGCAGGCATCCACCTCGTCCTGGCCACGCAGCGGCCATCGGTGGACGTGGTCACGGGGCTGATCAAGACGAATGTGCCGTCCCGCCTGGCTTTTGCGACCTCCTCGTTGACCGACTCTCGGGTGATCCTCGACCAGGGTGGAGCGGAGAAGCTCATCGGCATGGGTGACGGCCTGTTCATTCCCCAGGGTGCGGGTAAACCGTTGCGCATGCAGGGCGCTTTCGTGACTGACGAGGAAGTCCAGGCCGTGGTCGACGCAGCCAAGGACCAGGCGGAACCCGACTACACCGACGGAGTGACAGAGGACAAGGCAGCTGAGGCGAAGAAGGACATCGATCCGGACATCGGCAATGACCTTGAGGACCTGCTGCAGGCAGTGGAACTCGTCGTCACCAGTCAGTTCGGGTCCACCTCGATGCTGCAGCGCAAGCTGCGAATCGGATTCGCCAAGGCAGGGCGGTTGATGGATCTCATGGAGACCCACGGTGTCGTGGGGCCGTCCGAAGGATCCAAGGCCCGGGATGTGCTGGTGAAGCCGGAGGAGTTGGACACCATCATCTGGATGCTCAAGGGAGCCGATCCTGCTGATGCGCCCAGGGATGCACAGGGAGGTGCGGACGATGCGGCGCAGGGTGAGCCCGGCGAGGACTACGATGCAGAATACGATGCATCTGCTGCAGCCCCGCGTGGTTACGCTGGCCAGGACGGTGATCCCACGGGCGAAATTCCCGTGGTCGATGATGGGCAGACCAGAGTTGTCCGGGCGGATTCCTCTCACACGACGGGTGCTTTCTAGCAGACTTCTGGTAGGATTCGAATCTGTCAGGAGGGGAGTACCCCGCCCGCGGCACTGATCGTCAACACGGCGACCGCCTTCGGTCCCCGGTCGTGCCGGCCACCAGCACTCGTTTGCGGTGGTGGGGGAGACCTCCGGTCCACCTAGCCGACCGGAGGTTTCGACCAGTCATGGAAGTCAACGCACTCACCTGGATCATCACCATTGCGGTGATCGCCGGGTTCTTCATTTTCGATTTCTACGCCCACGTGCGCACGCCGCACGCCCCGTCCATCAAGGAATCTGCCTGGTGGAGCCTGTTCTACGTTGCGCTGGCCTGTGTTTTCGGCGTCTTCCTGTGGTTCACCTGGGGTGAACCAGGTGACCCGCACGCGCACGGCGTCGAGTTCTTCACCGGGTATGTGACCGAGAAGGCCTTGAGCGTGGACAACCTGTTCATCTTCGCCCTCATCATGGGCACGTTCAAGGTCCCCCGCGAGTACCAGCAGAAGGTGCTGCTGATCGGCATCGCCCTGGCCCTGGTGTTCCGCGGTATCTTCATCGCTTTCGGCGCCGCAGCCATCGAAGCCTGGTCCGATGTGTTCTATATCTTCGGGATCTGGCTGCTGTGGACGGCCTACACCGTGGTCCGTGACGAGCTGTCGGACCAACCGGCCCGTGATCCCAGCGACATGAAGCTGATCAAGGTCCTCAACAAGGCGGTCCCTGTCGCTGACGACTACAGCGGCGACAAGCTGCTGGTGCGCCGGCTCGGCAAGCGTGCGGTAACCCCCCTGTTGGTCTGCCTGGTTGCCATCGGCATGACGGACCTGATGTTCGCCCTCGACTCCATCCCGGCGATCTACGGCATCACCCAGGAACCGTACATCGTCTTTACCACCAACGCTTTCGCGCTGCTGGGGCTGCGGCAGATGTACTTCCTGCTGGACGGGCTCCTCGACCGGTTGGTGTACCTGCCCTACGGGCTGGGGATCATCCTGGCCTTCATCGGTGTGAAGCTCGTGCTGCATGCCCTGCACGAGAACGGTCTTCCTTTCATCAACGGGGGCGAACCCGTGCTGAACGCGCCGGAAGTTGAGACGGTGGTCTCTCTGATTGTCATCGTCGGGGTGCTGGCTGTGACCGTGGTCGCCAGCCTTGTGAAGTCGAAACACGACGCGGCGAAAGAATCCGCCGCGGCGGACTCTGCTGTCGAAAGCGCCGCACGCGACTGACACCCGTTACTGCCGGTGCACCAACTTCCGCGTGCACTGGGTAGGATGTGAAGGGTGCAAGAGACGCAGCACGAGATGCAGAACAGTGACGAGAACGACAACAGCGGCCACCACGGGGCACCGGTCGGTGCCGGTAGGTCGCAGTTCGGTCGCGCCGTCCACCGGTTCAACCTCCCGAATGTCCTGACCACGGTCCGGATCGTCCTGATTCCGGTCTTCGTCTGGCTGTTGATCGCGGCCGGGCCATTGGCGGGGGAACGGGACCTTGACAGCGCGCTGCGCTGGTGGGCCCTGTTGTCCTTCTGTGTGCTCATGGCCACTGATCAGCTGGACGGCTTCCTCGCCCGTCGTTACGAGGTGATCACCGACTACGGGAAGCTCGCTGACCCGATCGCCGACAAGGCGCTGATGATCTCGGCGATGGTGTCGCTCAATATTCTGGGCGACTTGTGGTGGCCCGTCACCGTTGTCATCGTCTTCCGGGAACTCGGCATCACGGTATGGCGGATGATACTGGCGCGTAAGGGCAAAGTTGTTCCGGCGTCGAAGGGCGGAAAGCTCAAGACCGTGTTGCAGACGCTGGCCGTTGCCATGGTGATCGCGCCGCTGCCGGACTGGACCAACTGGCTCACCTACCCACTGGTCGCTGTGGCGGTCCTGGTGACCGTGGTAACCGGCGTGCAGTATCTCCTGGATTCCCGGAACCGCGCCGATGCCTGATCCGTCGGGCCCGCTCCTTCCCACGATTCTCGCGCGCCGCCTCGTATCTTCCGCGACGTCGGCGGGGGTCACGGTCGCGACCGCGGAGTCGTTGACTGCCGGCGACATTGCCTCGACCATTGCCGGCGTCGCCGGTGCGTCGGCCGTGCTTCGGGGCGGACTCGTCGTGTACGCGACGGACCTCAAGGCGACGCTCGCGGGCGTCGATGAGTCATTGTTGTCGGCCCGGGGGCCCGTCGATCCCGATGTCGCCCGGGCCTTAGCGAGAGGCGCGGTGAGCCGGTGTGGCGCTGACATCGGTCTCGGTGTCACTGGCGTCGCCGGCCCCGACAGTCAGGACGGTCACCCCGTGGGTGAGGTCTATGTTGCGGTGTGGTCCCCGTCCCGCCATGGGGAAGGAGCGATTGACCACGTGGTGTCTCTCGACGACGCCGAGCTCAGTTCGCCACGGCAGCCGGGTCAGGACCGGCGGGGGGTGATCCGGTCAGCGGCGACCGCTCGCGCACTGTCACTGGCCGTGGATGCCGTCGACGCCCTGGATGCTCTTACCGCGGCCGCGGATGACGGGTAGGAGTTCCCGAGTCGCGGTTACCGCGACGCCGGTAGAGACGGTGGACTAGACTTGAACGGGAACAAAATGGGATCCCCAACCGTTGGAGACGGTGATGGCAAAGCACACTTCGGTACTCGAGAAAGAACGACCCGACGTCGACTTGGCGGGAGTTGACGCGGTCTCAACGACCCTCGCCGAACCACTCCTGCGCGAGGCCCTAGGAGCGACGCTCCGCGGCTTCCGCGAGGATTCCCACCGCACCCTCCGCGAGCTTGCCGTTGCCGCGAACGTGAGCCCGGGCTACCTCTCGGAACTGGAGCGTGGCCGCAAGGAAGTGTCCTCGGAACTCCTGGCCAGCGTCTGCATGGCGCTGGGGATCCGGGTGTCGCAGGTCATCATCGAGGCTGCTGCGATGATGGCGTTCGATGCTGCTGCGGCGGAACTTACCGCGGCAACGCCGGTCGAGCCGGTGTCCGTGGCCTCCCACTGATATACTTTCCTGGTTCACAACAACCCTGCGACTGCCCCGCCCCGTCCGAAGGAGACGTTCAGACTCATGGCAAACCCGTTCTCTAAGGCCTGGAAGTACCTTATGGCGCTGTTCGACTCGAAGATCGAGGAGAATGCCGACCCGAAGGTGCAGATTGAACAGGCCATCCGCGAGGCGCAGAACCAGCACCGGCAGTTGTCGCAGCAGGCGGCCGCCGTCATCGGTAACCAGCGGCAGCTCGAGATGAAGCTGAACCGCCAGCTGGCGGAGATCGAAAAGCTCCAGGCCAACACTAAACAGGCACTGACGTTGTCCGATAAGGCGCGTTCTGAAGGGGACAACCAGAAGGCTGTCGAGTACGAGAATGCGGCGGAGGCTTTCGCCGCTCAGCTGGTGACGGCAGAGCAGTCTGTGGAGGACATGAAGCAGCTCCACGACCAGTCGCTGCAGCAGGCAGACCAGGCGAAGAAGGCCGTCGAGCGCAACTCCATGCAGCTTCAGCAGAAGGTGTCTGAGCGTACAAAGCTGTTGAGTCAGCTGGAGCAGGCGAAGATGCAGGAGAAGGTTGCGGAGTCGCTGCAGTCGATGGACCGTGCCGCCAGCGCGGATTCACCGAACCTGGACCAGGTCCGCGAGAAGATCGAGCGGCGGTACTCCAATGCGCTGGGACAGGCTGAACTGGCGGAGAACTCCGTCCAGGGCCGTATGGCTGAGGTCGAGCAGGCGGGTGTGCAGATGGCCGGTCATTCCCGTCTAGAGCAGCTACGTGCGGAGATGGGCTCGGGAAACTCGGGCCAGAACGCCGTGGCGGGCGGCGACAACCCCCAGCAGGCGATCAATCAGGCACAGCCCCAGGCACAGGCAGTCAACAGTGATGCCGTCGCCCAGAAGATGCGGGAGCTTCGGGGCGAGTAGCATCGGGCCAGCTGTCGGGAACTGAGACGGTGGGCCAGGGTGGGGTAGTGTACGTCACATGGCGACACCGAGTGACCGTAGTTCCGGGACTGACGGGGAGCGTTCTCTGCGTGCAACAACGGCAGACAGGGAGCGCGTCCTGGCGGAGTTGTCTGATGCGACAGGCCGCGGACAGATCGACCTGGGGGAGTTCGAGGAGCGATCGGCAGTGGCCTGGAGTGCGCCCTCCCGTACATGCCTCGCCGACCTTCTGGACGATATAGTCGTTGACCCGATGGCGGTCGTACTTGGAGACAGGAGCGGCGTGGCCCTGCCGCGGGCAGAACGACGGTCCACCGGTCTGGCTCCTGCCCATGGACTGACGACCGCCGGGCCAGTAGATGCCCGCATTACCGGTTCGCCGGGTTCTGCCTGGACCGTAGCGGTGTTCTCAGGTGCCGAGAAGAAGGGGGAATGGGCCTGCGCGCACTCGCACCGGGTGATGGCGGTCATGGGTGGAGCTCTCGTTGATCTTCGCGATGCTGTTTTTGAGGCGCCGGAGACAGTGATCACCGTGACCGCGGTGATGGGCGGGGTCCAGGTACTCGTGCCGGAGGACGTGCGCGTCATCGAGCACGGCGTCGGTCTGATGGGCGGTTTCGGCAGTGCGCGCGCGAAGTCGGTGACACGGAGTTCGCGTGACCTGCCGACGGATGCCCCCGTGGTCCGGGTGCGCGGTGTCGCCGTCATGGGAGGCGTGGAAGTCAAACGTGTGCCTCGCCGCAGGAGAGAGATCCCAGCCTCCTGAAAACATGGCTGCGTTTGTCGTCAGCCGGGGTTGCGCGCGGGCACGGGATTCAGTCTGCTGCGCCGCGGGCCCGCAGAGCATCGGCGATCGCCCGGGCACGGAGAATCGTTCTGACGATCACAGGTACCCCGAACGCGGTCAGCGACAGTCCGACTGAGGGGTTTCCCCGGGCGCGCCGTGCATCCAGGACGTCATTAACCGCCTGGACCTGCAGCGGAATGAGTCTGATTGTCAGCGTGAGTGCCAGACTGACCTGCTCGACCGGAACTCCGATACGTGCACAGGGGGCCAGGAGGCGGTCGAAAGTATCCATCAGTTCTGAGACACGGGTCGTCAGCGTGAGTGTGACAGCTCCAGTGACAGCAGCGAACAGGACCAGCACCATGGTGACGGCTTGGTAGCCGTCGGCTCTCCACCAGAGCATGAGCCCGAGGAAAATCAGGAGGGGCAGTGCGCCGGCTACCTGACGCATCAACAGTCGGGGAGGAAGGCGGCCTACGAGTGCAGCGAGGGCCACGAAAGCGACACTTACTGCTCCGCCGACCCACGAGTCCACGGCGACTGCAGACACGACCAGGAAGACGCTGAGTACGGCCAGCTTGGTTCCGGGCGTGGCGCGGTGGAGGAGAGAGGTACCGGGATGGTAGACACCGAGTGGTACACGTGAGGGGCTAATCATGATGTGCTGGCCTCGTTCATCCGCCGGACATAGGCGGATATGACTTTCTCCGGACTCCCGTCGTCAATGACACGGCCGTTCCCGACACAGATCGTGCGTTCCGCATCGGCCGCAAGCTCCAGGTCGTGGGTGACCGTGATGACTTGTTGTGAGAGAGAATCCAGGGTCTTTCTGAGCCGGTTGCGGTTGACGAGGTCGAGGAGACAGGATGGTTCATCGGCGACGATGACCTGTGGAGTGAGAGCGGTGATCGACGCCAGCGCCAACATCTGCTTCTCACCTCCGGAGAGCAGGTGAGGAGACTGCTCCTCCTTGCCTGCCAGGCCCGCCATGGTCAATGACGCAGTGACCCGTTCAGCGACCTGATCACGTGTCAGACCCGCTCCACGGAGCGAGAAGGCGATGTCTTCGGCGACGCTGGGCATGATGATCTGATTGTCCGGGTCAGAGAACAGGAAGCCGACAACCCCGCGCACCTTCCTCCCCCGACGGCCGACGGGAACGCCGTTGACGGCCACGGAGCCGGACGTCGCCGCCGTCAGTCCGTTGATCATCCGGATCAGAGTTGACTTACCTGACCCGTTTGCGCCGATGATGCTGATGCGCTGCTCCGTGAGCTCCAGGCTGACCGGGTGCAGGATGGTTGTGCCGTCAACGGTGACCGACGCATCACGGAAGCTGACAGTCACTGCACCGCTCCGGTGTGCCGGGGTGAGGGGAGAAGGTCGGGGACCGCACGGACGACCGCAGCGGCGATGACGGCAGCGACAAGCACCTTGATGATGTCACCGGGAATGAACGGCGTGTTCGACACGAGCGCACCGGTGAAGTCCATGCCGGTGCGGAGCACCAGCCCTACACTGCCGCAGAGGTACTGTACACAGACTCCGACGATCCCCGCGACGATGAAAACGACGACACGTCCGAGGTGACGGTGTGGCGCATACTGGGCGATCGCCCCGATGACGAGGGCCGACACGATGTACCCGAGGACGTATCCGACCGTCGGCCCTGCCACGGCAGCGAGAGCAGGTTTCCAACCGGCCATGTTCGGGACGCCGACGAAGCCGACGGCAATGAACAGTGCCACGGCAAGTCCGCCACGCTTCCATCCGAGGATCATGGCTGTCAGAGCCACCCCCATATTCTGCAGGACGATGGGTACACCGAGTGCGCCGACGGGAATTGTCACGGCTCCGAGCACGATGATCAGTGCGGCGAAGGTCGCCATGAGAGCGATGTCCGCGGCAGGGGACCGGCGCGCGGGTAACGCCCGGGGACGGGTCGATGAATTCACCATGTGAAGAACTCTAGACCCAAACTTGTACGCCGTTCAAGATCGTGGTGCCCGTAGCGCGTCTGTTAGCGTGGTGGCCATGCGACGTACCGAGTTCGACCGACTTGTCCACGGGGAGTTCGGGGACTCTTTCGGTAGCTGGATTGCCGGGAGCCACGTCCTGGCGGAGCTGGGGGCGACACCCGGGGAGTTGATCGAACAGGGGCGCGACCTGAGAGATGTGTGGTTGGCGTTGTGTGATGACTTTGACGTACCGCCGGAACGTCGTCTCGGTGAGGACATCTGACCGCGCGACCCGCCCGTCCGCCGCGCGCCATCTGTTATCGAACACAGGTTCGTGTATTGTCTGGTGTGTCCACTCGGCACGGTAGATGTATTCTTCGATGCCGACAGCCCCTTGGAGGGAACCTCCGGGGAGCCCGGAGAGTCTCTCTGCACTGAGGGAACAACGGCCGCTGCTTACCGGCAGTGTCGAGAACGAGAACGGAAATGAGGGCACATGGCCACCAAGAAGAAGAGTACCTCCGGTAACGCCGGTGCTGATCGTCAGAAGGCACTTGATCTGGCGATGTCGCAGATCGAGAAAGATTTCGGCAAAGGGGCGGTGATGCGTCTGGGCGACGACAACCGCCCTCCGATCCAGGTTATCTCGTCGGGAAATATCGCGATCAACGTGGCACTCGGCCTCGGTGGCTTCCCCCGCGGGCGTGTCGTCGAGATCTACGGCCCGGAGTCCTCCGGTAAGACAACGGTGGCCCTGCATGCGATCGCGGAAGCGCAGAAAGCGGGAGGAATTGCCGCCTTTGTTGACGCTGAACACGCACTGGATCCGGATTACGCCAAGAAGCTGGGCGTCGATACCGACAACCTCCTGGTGTCGCAGCCCGATACCGGCGAGCAGGCGCTGGAGATCGCCGACATGCTCGTGCGATCAGGCGCCATCGACATCATCGTGGTCGACTCGGTGGCTGCGTTGACTCCGAAGGCCGAGATCGACGGCGACATGGGTGACAGCCACGTCGGCCTCCAGGCACGTCTGATGAGCCAGGCATTGCGCAAGATGACCGGTGCCCTGCACCAGACCGGCACCACCGCGATCTTCATCAACCAGCTCCGCGAGAAGATCGGTGTCATGTTCGGCTCCCCGGAGACCACCACCGGTGGTAAGGCGCTGAAGTTCTACGCCTCCGTGCGCTGTGACGTCCGACGGATCCAGACGCTGAAGGACGGGCAGGATGCGGTCGGTAACCGCACCAAGATGAAGATCGTGAAGAACAAGGTCTCCCCGCCGTTCAAGATCGCCGAGTTCGACATCCTCTACGGGGAGGGCGTCTCCCGCGAAGGGTCGATCATCGACCTCGGTGTGGATAACGGTCTGGTGAAGAAGTCCGGGTCCTGGTACACCTACAAGGGCGACCAGCTGGGCCAGGGCAAGGAAAAGGCACGCGAGTTCCTCAAGAGCAACCCTGACTTGTCTGCCGAGATCGAGGACAGCATCATGCGTACCCTGCAGGTCGGGCCGTATGCTGCCGGCAATTCGGACGCTCCGGTAGCGGCGGAGGACGAGGGAACCATGGACGTGCCTGGCATCGAGGACCCCGACAATGTTCCGATCAGCGTGGTCCCCACCTTCGACGATGAGGATGACGACTAGGTCGGGCGGGTCGGATGTCTCAGACTGATGGCGACGCTGCGTTCACCATTGAACAGCTTCAGGCTGCTATCGCAGCAGTCCAGCGAGGTGAGGGCAATGGTGACATCATCGACGAGCGGTTGGAGGAGCATCTTGCCCCGTTGAAAAGTAAGGCGACCCGTCTTATCAGCCACCGGGACCGGTCGGTGGAGGAGCTCCGCCGCCGGCTGTCCGACACCACGGGCGCGGACGGTGAAACTGTTGATCCCGACCTGGTGGACTTGGTGATCGAACGATGCATCGCCAACGGGATGCTCGACGACGCACGTTTCGCCCACGAGTGGGTCAGGCAGCGTCAGCAGAACCAACGAAAGTCTGTGTCCGTTCTTCGACGTGAGCTGGTTGACAAGGGGGTCCCTGCTCCGGTCATTGAAGGGGCGCTCGACCAGATTGACGAGAATGACCAGGACGCCATCCTACGGGAGGTGGTCACCAAGAAAGCGGGCACCGTGTCCCAGGTGCCCGCTGACCGACGAGAATACGACAAGGCTCTCCGCCGCATCGTGGGGGTAGCGGCGAGGCGAGGCTTTCCGGAGGGGCGGAGCCTCAAGGTGGCCCGGGAAGCCCTCGAGCTCAGAATCGAAGAACTCGGCGGATGCCCCTCGCGGTAGCGCACCTAGTCAGCTGTTGATCTGAGGTCCTTGTGTCCCTCCGCATGCCAGTCGACATTCACCGTGTCCTTCGTGTCGATGCCCTGATCTTTCTGGTGCGGGACCTTCGCCGCAATATTCCGACGGGCACGACCGGCGCGCAGCTGCTGTTCGATACGTTCAGCCAGCTTGGAGAGCCCGAAGTTGATCAGGATCATGATCGCTGCGGTGACCAGCAGGGCAGGAAGCATCGCTCCGTAGAATTCACCGAGCTGGCGTCCGGACCGGACGACCTCGACGAATCCGATCATGTAACCCAAGGCAGAATCCTTCAAGGCGATGACCATCTGCGAGACGATAGCCGGGAGCATGGCAGCAACCGCCTGCGGCAGAAGAATCTTACGCATCGTCTGGCCCCAGGAGAGACCAAGCGCCGAGGCCGCTTCAGACTGTCCCTTCGGCAGAGACTCGATACCGGAGCGCAGGACCTCGGCGATCACCGATCCGTTGTACATCGTCAAGGCGAAGACCACCGCCGCGAAGCCCATCATCGACGACGGAAACACCGCGTAAAGACCGAAGAGTGCGTAGGCGAACAGCATCAGCACCAGGACCGGGATAGCACGGAAGAATTCGACGATGATGCCGCAGATCCATCGGACTGCGCGGACAGTGGAGAGGCGGCCGATGCCCAGCACTGCTCCGATGAGGAGGGCCAGGATGATGGAGAATACTGCCGCGACAATGGTGTTGAGGAGGCCGGGAAGGATGTAGGTCGTCCATGTGGTGGAGTAGAAGAAGATCTCCCACTTGTCCTTGTCCAGCTGGCCTCCGTCTCCGAGTTTCCACAGCACAGAGGCCAGGATCAGGAGCAGGACAACGACTGTCGCCACGGTGAGGATACGGTTGAATTTCACGGCCTTGGGGCCGGGAGTGTCGTACAGGACTGTCGCACGTGTAGACATCAGCGCTTCACCGCCCAACGCTTGCCGGCCCAACCGAACAGCAGCCCGGTAGGCAGGGTGAGGATGATGAATCCTGCGGCGATGATTGCGAAGATGACGAGCAGGTCACTGGCATAGTTCTCCGTCATGGTCTTCATCAACAGGGACGCTTCCCCCACGCCGATGACTGAGGCGATCGTCGTGTTCTTGATCAGGGCGATCAGCGTATTACCCAAGGGGACGATGGCGCCACGGAAGGCTTGGGGGAAGACGACGTACCGGAAATTCTGTGTGAAGTTCAGCCCAAGGGACCGCGCGGCCTCTGCCTGGCCGAAAGGCACGGTATTGATGCCCGACCGGAGAGACTCCGCCACAAAGGTTGAGGTGTAGAGGATGAACGCCAATACCGCGAGTCGGAAGTTCTGCTGCTCGATGAAACTCTCGCTGGAGTTCGACGCGAGCAGTAGGTTCAGCTGGTAGTAGAGCCCCAGCGCCATCAACAAGGCGATGAGGGTCAGGGGAGTGTTGCGGACGGTATTGATGTAGACGGTCGCGACCGTGCGCAGGATGCCGACAGGGCAGACACGCATCGCAGTGAGGATCGTGCCGAGGATGAGCGCGCCAACGGCCGACCAGAGGGTGAGCTTGATGGTGACCCAGAACACCGGTAACAGCTGCGGGCCCATCTCGGCCCAGAGATCGGGATTCATGTCGGTACCTCCTTCCTTTCAGTGGTGGATTCAGTCTTCCGTGAACGAGAGGTCACCGATGTCAGGCTTGGGCCCGATCTCGAAGTCCTCCCCGAGGTTGTCCTTGACGATCTCTTCAAATGCACCGGAGTCGTACATCTCCTCCAGCGCCTCATTGACGGCCTCCCGGTCAGTGCCGTCTCCCTTGGGGAGACCGATGCCGTAGTGCTCGTCCGTCCAGAAGGAACCGTCCGGATTCTGCAGTTGGATGACGCGGAAGTCGTCGTTGTAGCGTTCCTTGTATCGTTCCGCGAAACCCGCGAGGATCGTCGCGTCCGTCGTCAGCGCATCTACGACGCCTTGCTTGACGCCTTCTGCGCAGGCTGCGTAGGTGTCGAACTCCTGCAGCTGGACTCCGGGGAGGGCTTCCTTGACTTTCTGGGCCGGGGTGGAACCGGACACCGAGCACAGGCGCATGCCGTCCTTGACGTCGGCGAGTCCTGTGATGCCTGTATCGGCTTCGATGAGAAGGCCCTGGTGGGTGACCATGTACGGGCCGGCGAAATCAACGGCGGCAAGACGTCCCGCATTGATGGAATAGCTCGCGGTGATCATATTGACCTCGCCGTTGTTGATCAGTGTCTCACGCTGGGATGACGGGGTCTCCCTCCATTCCATGTCAGGCACGTCCCAGCCGTGCTTGTCCGCGATGTACGTGATGACGTACCGCGAGACATCGACGTCCATACCTACGAATTCTTTCTCCGGGGTGCGTTCGCCCAGCCCCGGCTGATCGAACTTCGTGCCGAGAGTGACGCTGCCGTTCTCGATGTCATTGAGCAGCGAGCGTGGTTCTGAGTTGCCGCAGGCCGCCATGCTGATCGCTCCGGCGGCAATGACGACGGTGGCGGTGACACGTCGCAGCAAGCTGTTGTGGGTCTTCATGGATGTCACCACCTCCTAGTGTCCGACGATCTTCGCCAGGAAGTCCTTGGCACGGTCAGAGGACGGGTTGGTGAAGAAGGTCTCCGGGTCGGTGTCCTCGACGATGGCGCCGTCGGCCATGAACAGGATGCGGTCGGCGGCGCGTCGGGCGAAGCCCATTTCGTGGGTGACCACGACCATCGTCATACCGCCGGCGGCGAGATCAGCCATGACGTCGAGGACCTCGTTGATCATCTCGGGGTCCAGCGCTGATGTCGGCTCGTCGAAGAGCATCACCTTCGGCTCCATCGCCAGGGCACGGGCGATGGCGACGCGTTGTTGCTGACCACCGGACAACTGTGCGGGGTACTTGTCGGCCTGCACGGCGATGCCGACGCGATCGAGGAGGCGGTCGGCGGTCTTCGCGGCATCGGCCTTGGATGTCTTCCGGACCTTCATCGGAGCCAGGGTGACGTTGTCCCGGATGGTCATGTGGCTGAAGAGGTTGAAGGACTGGAACACCATGCCGACGTCCGATCGCAGCCGGGCGAGGTCTTTGCCTTCCTCGGGGAGAAGCTCGCCGTCGATGTAGATCTCGCCGGTGTCAATGGTTTCGAGCCGGTTGATCGTTCGGCACAGGGTGGACTTGCCGGAACCGGACGGGCCCAGGACCACCACCACCTGACCTGAGGGGATGTCCAGGTCGATGTCCTTCAATGCCTGGAAGTCGCCAAAGTACTTGTTCACCCCGGTAAGGGTGATCATGCTTGATGCATTCTCTTGAACAGTCATAGGTGGAGTCTAATGTTATCTCTGCCATTTCGGGGAACTCGGTGAGGTCTGAGTCACGTTACAATCTGGTAAACATCGGGTATACGCAGTTCCGGCCTGGTATGTAAAGGGTGTCTGTTCGGTCTCCCCGGGGGTGCTGGACTACACTCGGGGACCGTGGTTGAATCCCGTAGTACTGCAGAAATGACCCGGCCTGGCCGCCGGAGCACCCGAACGTACGAGGTCCGCACCTTCGGGTGTCAGATGAATGTCCATGATTCCGAGCGATTGTCGGGGCTGCTGGAAGACTCCGGTTATGTTCCTGTCGCCGGCGAAGCGACTCCCGACGTCGTGGTGTTCAATACCTGTGCAGTGCGGGAGAACGCCGATAACCGTCTGTACGGGACGCTCGGCCAGCTCAAGGAAGTCAAGGACCAGAACCCTGGCATGCAGATCGCTGTCGGTGGGTGCATGGCGCAGAAGGACAAGGACGTCGTCGTCGACAAGGCTCCGTGGGTCGATGTCGTCTTCGGCACGCACAACATGGGGTCGCTGCCGGCTCTGCTCTCGCGCAGTGCACACAACAACCGTGCTGAAGTGGAGATCGCCGACTCGCTCGAACAGTTCCCGTCCGTCCTCCCGGCGAAGCGCGAGTCCGCTTACGCGGGGTGGGTGAGTGTGTCGGTCGGCTGCAACAATACGTGCACCTTCTGCATCGTTCCCTCGCTCCGTGGTGAGGAACAGGACCGGCGTCCCGGCGATATCCTCGCCGAGGTAAAGGCGCTGGTCGATCAGGGCGTCACCGAGGTCACGTTGCTCGGGCAGAATGTCAACGCCTATGGCGTGCATTTCTCCGATCCGTCATTGGACCGTGACCGGACGGCGTTTTCGAAGCTACTCCGGGCCTGTGGGGAGATCGAGGGGCTGGAGCGACTGCGATTCACCAGCCCTCACCCTGCCGAGTTCACCGATGATGTGATTGACGCGATGGTGGAGACCCCGGCAGTGTGCCCGCAGCTGCACATGCCTCTGCAGTCCGGGTCCGACCGGATCCTCAAGGCCATGCGACGGTCCTACCGGTCGAAGAAATTCCTGGGAATTCTGGAGAAGGTCCGCCAGAAGATGCCGGAGGCCGCCATCACCACCGACATCATCGTGGGCTTCCCCGGTGAGACAGAGGAGGACTTCCAGGAGACACTGCGCGTTGTCGAGCAGTCACGTTTCGCCAGTGCCTACACGTTCCAGTACTCCCCGCGCCCCGGGACACCGGCGGCATCGCTGTCCGACCAGATCCCCAAAGCTGTGGTCCAGGACCGCTACGAGCGTCTGGAACAACTACAGGAACGCATCAGCGGCGAGGACAATGCCGCCCAGGTGGGCCGGCGAGTCGAACTCCTCGTCCAGGACGGTGGCGGTCGGAAGAACGCGCAGACGCGGCGTATGTCCGGGCGTGCGCGCGACGGTCGCCTGGTGCACTTCTCTCCGGGGGAGACGACGGTGCGTCCCGGTGACGTTGTGGAGGTGACCGTGACGGGCTCGGCACCACACTTCCTTCTGGCGGATTCTGCTGTCCACGCCCATCGGAGGACGGTCGCCGGCGACATGTCTGAGGCGGGCGTTGCACCCACCACCGGTCCGGTGGGTGCTGGCGTCGGTCTGGGGCTCCCCGGTATTGGACGACCTGCCATGCCGTTGACGCAGAGTGGAGGCTGTGGTTGTGAGTAAAGCCGTGAACAAGAGCGGGGAAAGCCGTGAGGCGATCAACCGGCGGCGTGTCGAGGCGCTGAACAAGCACCTCGAAGAACTTGAACGCGATGCCGGAGGCGACCTCGCCAAGGCCGAACGGCGCGCCGCGGGGACGATGGTCCTGGGATCCTCGTTGCCGGTCCTGATGTGCGGGATGATCGTCGTTCTCGTGTCGATCTTCATGCCACATTCCGGTGAGGTGCACGGATACGACGTCCTGTTCTATTCAGACACGGCACAGACGTTCGTCACGACACTGCCTGAGCGCGTGTACGTGTGGCTTGCCCTGGTCGGCGGAGTTCTGCTGACACTGGGGACCGCGATCTCTCGCTCGTCGCTGGTGGCATGGCTCAACTGGACCTTGACGGGAATCGGATGGGTCTATGCGGTGCTTGCAATCGGTATGCGTCAGTCACGTCCGCCGACAGAGCCAGGTGACGGCCCGTCCTTCGGCCTCGTCATGGGGTTCGTGGGTATGCTGGTGATCTTCGTCGCCCTGTCGAGCAGACTGTTGCGACGTGGCGCCGTGCAGAAGGCGATCGCCGCCAAGCGGCGTGCTGAAGCGGGGAAGGACGAAGAGTCGAGAGCCGCCCAACTGGTCCTGCGCACCGGTCTCGCACCACGGCAGGATACCGAGCTCGTTGACGACCGCAGGGACAAGGTCCGCGCCCGCCGGCACCGGGCTGAGCACACCGATGACGCCGCGAGTGGCGATGAAACTCCGGACCAGCCGGAGGACCGAGAAGACAGAAACTAGTCGCGGGCGGCCTCGGCCGCTGTTTGTGCCCAGGAGCGCCACTGTTCTGCCTGGCCACGTAGGTCCGTGGCTTTGGCGTGACGGCCCTTTGCCTCGGCTGCGTCCGCCTCCGCGGTCAACTGGTCGACTTTCGCCTGGAACTGCGCGACCCGTGCTTCGACCTCGGGATCGGTCCTACGCCACTGCTGCTCGGCATAGTCACTGACCCGAGACTCCAACGCTCCGATCTTGTCCTCAAACTCCTGGACCCGGGCCCGGGGGACGAAACCGATCCCGTCCCATTTCTCCTGGAGTTCCCGCAGGAGGTCACGGGCACGGTCCTGATCAGCGGCGGGGTCGATACGTGCGTCGTACTCGTCCAGGAGAGCCTGCTTGGCGTGAGCATTCTGCTCGAACTCAGCATCCTTGCGGCGATTGTCTTCGTCCCGAGCGCCGAAGAAGACATCCTGCGCATGTCGGAACTCAGCCCACAGCCGGTCGTCGTCCGCACGACGGGCGCGTCCTGCCGCCTTCCACTCCGTCATCAGGTCGCGGTAGGCCCGGGCAGTCTCGTTCCAGTTCGTCGAGTCCTGCAAGGCAGCGGCCTGCGCAACGAGTTTCTCTTTCGCTCGACGGGCAGCGTCTCGTTGTTTATCGAGATCGGCGAAGTGGCTGCCCCGTCGACTGTTGAATGTCTCGCGGGCCGCGCGGAAGCGCGCCGACAGGGCTTTTCCGGCCGCGCGGTCTCCGCCGGCGGAGTTCCAACGGTCACCGATCTCCTTGATACGGTCACCGTCTGCTTTCCAGTCTGAACCGGAATCGGCGATGCGTTCCGCCTCTACCACCAGTTCGACACGGTGCTCCGCTACCCGGGCCTCCACCTGGTCGGCCGTGGTCAGCAGTTCTGAGAGTCGTCGGTCGAGCCGTGCGACATCGCCGAGGACTGCGGCGTCGGGTAGCCCTTCCCGCAGCCGTCGCGCATCATTGCGAACACGTGCGACGTCTTCCGGGTGGGTGCCCAGCCGTGCGACCAGGACCTCCACCTCGGTGGCGAGATCGGCGAAGCGACGCGCGTAGTGGGCGAGACCTTCGGCGACCGTGCCTGCCTTCCACTCACCGACGCGACGTTCCGCGGACGGGCCGTCTCCGTCCGTGGCGGAGACCGTGAGCCACACCACACCGGCATCGTCGATGCGGCCGTGGGCGGCGGCGTCCTCCACGGAGGGAGCGACGGTCGTGCTGACAGGGGCAGCGGCGGCCTGCGGCCCGGGACGTGCTCCGGGACGGGGGCCGGGCTTCGGGGCGTTCATCGATGGTCCTTCGGTCGGCTGATGGTTCTACCTGACATTATGGCAGACCCCGTCGGGTACCATTACCGCGCTGTCGGTACCGGCCGTAGACTCAGGCGGCATGACAGAACACCAGCGACTGTGCCGACCGGTAGCAGTGGTCGGGCCGACGGGGTCAGGGAAGTCCGACACCGCACTCGCCGTGGCAGAGGCACTTGACGGTGAGGTCGTCAACATCGACTCCATGCAGTTGTACCGGGGAATGGACATCGGCACAGCGAAACTTCTGCCCGAACACCGACGCGGGATACCCCATCATCAGCTTGACGTGCTCGATGTCACCGAGACCGCCTCAGTTGCCCGCTACCGCAACGCCGCTATCGCCGATGTGGAGGCCATCCGGGGCCGTGGAAGGACACCGGTGGTCGTTGGAGGGTCGATGATGTACGTCCAGGCTCTCCTCGATGACTGGGACCTCCCCCCTACGGACGCGGGAGTACGGAGCCGGTGGGAGCAGGAGTGCGACCGTCTCGGCGTAGAGCAACTCCACGCCGTACTGGCGCAGAGGGATCCGGAGGCGGCGGCGGTCATCGAGAGTCGGGACCAGCGGCGCACAGTGCGGGCGTTGGAGGTCATTGAACTCACCGGCCGACCATTCTCCGCCTCCCAGCCACCGAAGAATCGCCCGACACGGTGGGATACAGCCATTGTCGGCCTCTCCGCAACGGCGGAATGGTTGAACCCGCGGTTGGAGATCCGGGTGAACCGCATGTTTGAGCAAGGACTCGTCCAGGAGGTCCGCACGCTGGTGGACCAGGGGCTGCGACGGGCGTCAACAGCGGGCCAGGCCATCGGTTACGCACAGGTTCTCGACTACCTTGCTGGGGAGCTGACCCTTGCCCAGGCCGTCGAACGCACAGTGACGGGGACCCGTCGGTACGCCCGTCGTCAACGGGCGTGGTTCCGGCGCGATCCTCGGATCACCTGGTTCGACGCATCCGCTCCTGATATCTCCAGCCAGGTGGTGGACGCCCTGCTCGCGAGAGTGGACGAGGCGGCGGGGGAGTCGGGGAGCTAGACTCTCGATCATGAATGAGAGCACTCAGTTTGAGGTAATCAAGGGACACGGGACTGGTAATGACTTTCTCCTGATTCCTGACCCTGAGGCGGCAGTGAACCTCACGGATGACCTTGTGCGCTCATTGGCTGACCGCCATCGCGGGATCGGTGCCGACGGTGTGATCAGGATTGCCACGGCAGGTGTCCTCGTCCGCAAGGGCGTCCTGGCATGTCTGCCCGACGGAGTCGGGGACGAGGACTGGTTCATGGACTACCGCAACGCTGACGGGTCAGTGGCGGAGATGTGCGGTAACGGCGTCCGCGTTTTCGCGCATGCTCTCAGCGCATTGTCTCTGACGACACCGGCTTACCGGAACGCCGATGGAACCTGGGCTGTCGGTACCCGGGCCGGGCGCCGCGACGTGAGGATCCACTCCGCCACCGCCACCGACGCCGAGGTCAGTGTGGACATGGGTGTGCCGGAGATCATGGGCCGCTCGGGTGGGGCACTGGACGGTGTCTGGTACGACGGTGTCGGGGTCGACATGGGAAATCCTCACCTGGCCTGTGTCGTTCCCGGGCTCACCCCTGCGGGACTTGCGGAGCTCAGGGTTGATCTGCGTCCAGACTATGACCGGACGTTCTTCCCGGCGGGAGTGAATCTGGAGATACTGACCGCGCTGGACAACGGACGTGTGCACATGCGGGTGCACGAGCGCGGAGTCGGCGAAACATTGTCCTGCGGTACCGGTACTGTCGCAGCCGCTGTCGCTGCGTTGTCCGACCGGTTCAACGATCAGGCACGCGTGCGGGAGGCGTGGCAGGAAACCGTTCACGTCGCCGTACCCGGAGGGGACGTGGCCGTCACGGTGGGCGCGGACGAGGACGGACAGCAGATCCCCGCCACGCTCAGAGGGCCGTCACGCCTGGTGTTCACCACAACGGTCACGGGTGCAGCGCTCTGAGACCTAGCGGGTAGTCAGTGATGGCGTGAATTGGCGGAGTCCTGGCGGGCGCGGTCCCACAGCCGTTGCAGGCTCAGCGCACGTTGATCTGTCTCATGCAGGAGTTCTGTCAGGGTCGTGACCGTCGACAAGGACGTCGTCCGTTCTGGAAGGTGTCGGAGGAACCGCTCACATGATCCGGCGGCCGCATGGAATCGCGACACGCTGGAAATCCCGGAGCGGGCGTCGCAGAGCTCCGGACGGTGCAGCTGGCGGTCACGGACCCGGGCGGGGTCACTGGAGTACCGGAATTCATCCCAGTCGTCGAGAATCGCAGCGATATCGGTAGCTGACAGATCGATGGACCGTTTCAACGCCGTGATCTCGCGCTCGGAATCCTGCCTGATGACAGTGACCGCAGCGGTGATCACCAGGATGACAGCGATGAGTATGCCGAGCCGGCCGAGGGAACTGATCACGACCCATGACAGCACGATCACGAACGCGGCCACGATCAGGGTCTTGGGGACGCTCCTAGCCACAGGACCCTCCGCAACCTCCTGACCCGCAACCACATCCGCCCGAGGAACAGGATGCAGGATCCACAGCAGTGGCTGTGAACTGGACGGATCCGGCGAGGATAGTGCCGGGCGGGAGGTCGTCACCGCCGTCGTCTGGGATGACCACGGTGAATTCGAACGGGGCAGTCACCGTGCATACCCAGAATGACTGGCCGGTCAGGGCTGCCGTCCGACGCTCGGCGGTGGCGATCTCCACGGCCACCGAGGCAGTGGCATGGGGCGTCACTGCCCCGGAGTTCAGCTCGGTGAGACCTGTGGACTCCACGGAGCCGACCCTCAGGACGCCCGATCGGGCGGCGTCGTCCCGCGTGCGGTAGACGGACACATCAGCCGCGAGCGCGGTGACCTGCATCGGCTGGTAGGTCAACGTCCCCTCGTCCGACAGTAGGGGTCCCTGTGCAACGGTGGCGGTCAACGAGGCGATCACCGGTGCTCCCTCGGCCCGGACCTGCAGGAGCGGAGAATCCGCCACGATGTCGAGTACACCGACGATATCGTCGACCATGCTGAGGTGAGCCGAGGTTTCCACACCGCCGCTGAAGCTGGCGAAAGAACCGTACGGTGGGACCGCAAGGATCACCAGGCGTGCACCACTGGGGTCGTCATACTGCAGTACCTGTCCATCGCGGACTTCTCCGGTGACCCGTAATGCCCCTGTCCCGTACGCTGCCTCGAGGGCATCCTGCCAGCGGCCGAAATCCAACCCCACACTCTTCAGTTCCGGAATCATGGGAGTGACTCTACTCTGTGGCCGCGACTCGTGGAAAGATGGTGGGTAATGACAAGCATGAACCAGAACCCTGAAGAGATCCACGCGGAGACCACAGTCGGAGAGCTGGACCTCGAACAGCGGTCGAGCCTCCGGAGGCTCAGCCGTGGGACGAATGTCCACTCCACTGAACAGGACGACGGCTACGACGTCGAGTACCGCAAGCTCCGGCTTGAGAAGGTTGTCCTCGTCGGCGTGTGGACCGAGGGTAGTCTCGAACAGATTGAGGCCCGTCTCGCCGAATTGGCGGCGCTGGCGGAAACCGCGGGTTCCGAGATCGCCGACATGCTCTATCAACGACGGGACAAACCGGATGCGGGTACCTACATCGGGTCGGGAAAGGTTGAGGAACTCCGCCAGATCGTCCTGGAGACCAACGCGGACACTGTCGTGGCCGACGGCGAACTCAGCCCGGGGCAGATGATCGCCCTCGAGAAGGCCCTCGACGTCAAGGTCATCGACCGGACGATGCTCATCCTCGATATTTTTGCCCAACATGCCAAGTCCAAGGAGGGCAAGGCGCAAGTCGCTCTCGCACAACTGGAGTATCTCATTACGCGCGTGCGTGGTTGGGGCGGCGCTCTGTCCCGACAGGCGGGTGGCCGTGCGGGGTCCAACGGTGGCGTCGGACTGCGTGGCCCTGGAGAGACCAAGATCGAAGCCGACCGTCGGCGACTGCGTAGCGAGATGGCCCGTCTACGCCGCGAGATCCAGGGCATGAAGAAGTCGCGTGACATCAAACGTGGGCGCCGTGACGCGTCCGCGATCGCCAAGGTCGCCATCGCCGGTTACACCAACGCAGGTAAGTCGTCCTTGCTGAACTCACTGACCGGCGCCGGAGTTCTGGTGGAGGATGCGTTGTTCGCGACCCTCGACCCCACGACCCGTCGTGCCGAACTTGCCGACGGGCGCGCGGTGGTCTTTTCGGACACTGTAGGTTTTATCCGCTTCCTGCCGACGCAACTGGTTGAGGCGTTTCGTTCGACCTTGGAGGAGGTCATGGCCGCCGATGTCGTCCTGCACGTCGTCGACGGATCCGATCCTTTCCCGATGGAGCAGATTGCCGCGGTGAATAAAGTCATCGGCGAAATCGCCGAGGAGACCGGGGAACCCGCACCACCGGAGATTCTCGTGATCAACAAAGTAGATGCCGCGGACCCGCTGGTTCTCGCTGAGCTTCGCAGCAGACTGGATGATGTGCTGTTCGTTTCGGCTGCCACCGGCGAAGGCATTCCGGTTCTCGAGAGCAGATTGGAGCTCTTTCTCAACTCTCTCGACGATCATGTGGTGTTGCAGGTGCCGTTCGATCGGGGAGACGTTGTGTCGCGCCTGCACGAGTACGGGACCGTGCTGAGCCAGGAGTACACCGAGGACGGCACCCGGGTGGAGGTACGCCTGCCCGGGATCATCGCGGCAGAACTGTCGGACCTGCGAATCGCGGTCGACGAGGGGACAGAATAAGCTCGTCCGAATGGACGAAATGAACACGCAGACTGACTGCGCCCCTGCAGGGTCCCCCCGCGGGTCATTCTTCGGGTGGACACTGCACGGAGACGGTAAAAACATCAGGCCCGGTGCAGTGGTTGCCCCGGAGGAACGACTGACATGGCCGAGGACCGTCGGCATCGGGATGCAGCACGTCATTGCGATGTTCGGCGCCACACTTCTTGTTCCGGCACTCACTGGATTCCCGGTCAACACGACCCTGCTGTTCTCCGGGATTGGGACGATCCTTTTCCTGCTGATCACGAGGAACCGCGTTCCGTCGTACCTCGGCAGCTCTTTCGCTTTCATCGCGCCGTTGACGGCAACGCAGGCAGAAGGTTTCCCTGCCCAGCTCGGCGGTGTGCTCGTTGCCGGGCTTGTGCTGATTCTCGTCGGGGTCCTGGTCAAGTCTGCCGGTCGTCGCGTCCTGGATGCCGTCATGCCGCCGGCGGTCACAGGTGCCATCGTTGCGTTGATCGGGTTGAACCTTGCCCCGGCAGCGACCTCGAACTTCGCGGAACAACCATTGGTCGCTGCGGTGACAATGTGCGCGGTGCTCGTCGTCACAGTTGCTGGACGAGGGATGATTGGTCGTCTCGGCATCCTCATCGGTGTCGTCATCGGATGGGGATTCGCGGTGCTCACCGGGAACATCGCCGGCGATGCAGGTGACGTCATCGGCGATGCCGCGTGGTTCGGTCTGCCTGAGTTCCACACGCCGGAGTTCCACGCCAGCGCGATTCTGCTGACGTTACCCGTCGTGGTGGTTCTCATCGCGGAGAACGTGGGACATGTGAAAGCCGTTGCCGGGATGACCAAACGGAACCTTGACGACCAGGCAGGACCGGCACTCATCGGTGACGGGCTGGCGACCACCCTGGCTGGCGGGTTCGGCGGATCAGGTACGACGACATACGCGGAGAACATCGGGGTGATGGCTGCGACGAAAGTTTACTCGACGGCCGCCTACTGGGTCGCCGCAGCGACCGCGATGATCCTGGCTTTCGTGCCGAAATTTGGAGCGGTGATCAACACCATTCCGGCAGGGGTTCTGGGAGGGGCGACGATGGTCCTCTACGGGATGATCGGTCTCCTGGGAATACGGATCTGGCAGGACAACAACGTGAACCTGACCAACCCGGTGAATCTCTCGGCAGCGGCCGTGGCGTTGACAGCGGGAATCGGGAATCTCACCCTGCAGATCGGCTCACTGGAGCTCGAAGGCATCGCCTGGGGCTCCGTGGGCATCATCGTCGGTTACCCGATCCTGAGGTGGTTGTTCGAGAACATCGGCGAAGGCCGCGACCTGTCCGTCCGGGATTACCACCTGAAGTCTTGACGGGCTGTCTACTCCTCGTCGAGGTTCTTGGTGATGAGCGCGGCGATGGCCTCGACGGCCTCAGCATTGTCGGAGGAGACGGTGACCTCGTCACCGTGCTCGGCACCGAGCGCCATGATCATCAGCGAGGATGATGCGTCCGACGGCTCGTCGTCGTCTTCCCCCGGGAGGGAGAGCAGGATCTCATCGTCGTAGTTGGCCGCGGCCTCCGCGATGATGGTGGCGGGACGGGCATGCAGACCGACGGTGGAGCCGACGGTGACAGTGGTAGAGGCCATGGTTCTCAGGTCCTTTTCGAGTCGTCGTATCGTGTCATCGAAAATGAGGGCACGCCAAGTGTGGAGCGCCTCACTCTCTTCCAGACAGCGTAGCCGAACCTCCGGGAGTTGTGCTGCACCCGGCTGCACCCGCCGGGGGCACCTCGGCCGTTACAGTCGTCACGCGGTGACAACAGTGACATCTTCGGCTGTGAATGCCTCGAGATACTGGTGCGGAGCTGCATCATCAGTCACCAGAACGTCAATCTCTGGGACATTTGCGAAGCTGACGAGGTAATCCCGCCCGAACTTCGTGGAGTCGCACATGGCGACGACCCGGTCCGAGTTTGCGATCATCGCGCGCTTCACCGCGGCCTCCTCGGCGTCCGCAGTCGACAGGCCGTGGTCCATGGACAGGGCATTGGTGCCGATGAACGCGATGTCAGCATGGTGGACACCGATGGTCCGCAATGCGATGTCGCCGACGACGGCCTGGGTGATGGGGCGGATGTGCCCGCCGATCAACTGGACATCAGATAGTCCCGCTGCCGACAAGCGGACGGCGAGAGGGAGGAAGTTCGTCAGTACCGTCAGGTTCCGGTACGGGTTGTCGTCGGGGCGGCCTGCCTCTGCGATGGCGTGTGCGAGCATGGCGGTGGTGGTGCCGGCGTCGAGGAACACAGTCCCGGTCCGCGGCAGAAGTTCTGTCGCCGCTCTCCCGATCCGGATCTTCGCCTCGGTCGAGGTGGTGCTGCGTAGCTCGATCGGCGTCTCGCGGGTCTGGAACGTATTGGTGGGTACCGCCCCGCCGTGGACCCGGTGCAAGGCACCGTCATTGTCGAGTACGGTCAGGTCACGCCGGATGGTCTCCGGGGTGACGGCAAAACGCTCCGCAAGTTCGACCACGGTGACACGCCCGTTGACTGCGGTCAGTGACGCGATCTGGCGGCGACGTTCCTCTGAGTTCATGATGTGCATTGTATGGGGTCGAGGGGGTGCGAACCTCGATTCGGGGGTGGGGAGTCCGACGGGGGTGGCCCCGGCGGGCCCCGAAAAGAGGGGGAGAAGAGGGTACTGTGGACGTCAACCTAATACGTCAACCGATGTCCTTTCAGATGTCCATTCTGAATATTTGTGGGAGACCAGACACTATGGCAGACACGAAATCCTCCGCACCTTCCACCGACGGTGAGCCCGTCATCCTGAAGGGAAAATCAGTGGTTCCCGGCACGGTCTTCGCGCCGGTGACCTGGGTAACGGACCGTCCGGAGCTGCCGGGGCCGGATAAGACGGTCGCCGAGGGGGAACGAGAGGCAGAGTTCGAGGCGTTCACCCGGGCCGTCGACACCGTCTCGGGGCGCCTCAGTGCACGTGCTGCGACAGTCGAGGGCAATGCACGCCAGGTGCTTGAAGCCACGGTCGCCATTGCAAAGGACCGCGCATGGGCCAAGAAGGTCCGAAAATCCGTCAATGCGGGTCAGACCAACGTCTACGCGGTCAAACAGGCTACGGATGACTTTGTCGAGATGTTCCTCAAGGCGGGTGGTGTGATGGCCGAGAGGGTCACTGACCTGATGGACGTCCGCGACCGCGTCATCGCCGAGCTCCGAGGAGAACCCGAACCGGGCATCCCCGACGTCGATTCTCCCCATGTCCTGTTCGCCGATGACCTTGCCCCAGCCGATACCGCTACTCTTGACCCTGAACTGATCGTTGCCGTGGTCACAGAGAAAGGCGGAGCGACGAGCCATACCGCGATCATTGCCCGTCAGCTGGATATCCCCTGCATTGTGGCTATTGGTGTCAACCTGCGCTCCATCGCAGCGGAAACCGAGGTACTGGTTGACGCCGCCGTGGGAACCGTGGAGACCGGGGTGGACCCGGCTGATGTCGAGAAAAGGGTAGCTGCAGCTGCAGAACTCGCCTCGAAGGTACGCGGATGGCACGGACCGGCTGAAACTGCGGACGGTCACCGGGTTCAACTGCTCGCCAATGTGCAGGACGGTGCCGCCGCCAGGCAGGCAGCGGAATCGGTCGCAGAAGGCATCGGGCTGTTCCGGACCGAACTCGGCTTCCTCAGCGAAACGACAGAACCGTCCGTCGAGGAACAGGCGGATCGGTATGCGGAAGTGTTGAGCGCCTTCCCAGAGGGCAAGGTGGTCATCCGCACGTTGGATGCAGGGTCGGACAAGCCGGTGCCCTATGTGATGGCGGAGAGTGAGGAGAACCCGGCACTCGGTGTTCGCGGCCTGCGTATCGCACGCACGAATCAGGAGCTGCTGGAGCGTCAGCTCGACGGAATCGCACTGGCGCTGAAGAAATCCGGCAGGGAGGAATCGTCGGCGCAGACCTGGGTCATGGCGCCGATGGTGGCAACGGTGTATGAGGCGCAGTGGTTTGCTGCATTGTGCCATGAGCGGGGACTTGTCGCGGGTGCGATGATCGAGGTTCCCGCTGCGGCGTTGATGGCAGACAAGATGATGCCCTATCTGGACTTCGTCTCCATCGGTACGAATGACCTGACCCAGTACACGATGGCAGCTGACCGTATGTCGGCGTCCCTTGCCCATCTGACAGATCCGTGGCAGCCAGCGGTGCTGAGGTTGGTACACACGACCTGTCGTGCTGGTGCAGTGACTCGCACCGCGGTCGGGGTCTGCGGTGAAGCAGCTGCCGACCCGATACTCGCGTGCGTTCTGGCGGGGCTCGGGGTTACGTCCCTGTCAGCCGCTCCACCGGCATTGGCGGCGGTGGGCGCTCAGCTTGGTGAGATCGACTTCGCGGTCTGCCGGGAAATGGCGGCGGCGGCGCTCGATGCCGATGGGGCCGAAGAGGCGAAGACTGCCGCTGCGGCGGTCCTCGGCCTCTAGTTTCACTCCGACGGATGTCGGGCCCCGACACCGGAGCTCCGATATCCGTCGTCAGGCGATCGCAGGGGAGCGCGGTCAGATCTTTCGGAGTACGGCGACGACGCGGCCGAGGATGTCAGCATTGTCACCGGGGATCGGTTCGAAGAGATCATTGTGGGGGAGTAGCCAGACACCGTTGCCGTCCTTCTGGAATTCCTTGACCGTCGCCTCGCCGTCGATCATCGCTGCGACGAAGTCGCCGAGTTCGGCGACTTTCTGCGACCGCACCGCCACCCAGTCGCCATTGAAGATACCTGCGTCGCGCATGGATTCTCCCACGACTTGCAGAAGGAACAGTTCGCCGCTGCCCACGAGCTCCTGCGGCAGTGGAAAGTGAGCTTCTACGTGTTCCTCAGCCAGGATCGGTGAACCGGCAGCGATCTGTCCCACCACGGGAACGAACGAAGGGGAGGGCATCCCGTCCGGGCCGGTCGTGGCCGCAGGTTTAGGGCCCGGCCGGGAAGCCGGCTCATCCTCGAAATCCCGGATGTCTACGGCGCGGGGCTTATTGTCCTCCCGTCGGAGATAACCTTTCCTCTCCAACTCCCGCAGGTGGTACGACACTGATGACGTGGAGTTCAGGCCAACAGCGTCACAGATCTCGCGGATGCTCGGCGGATACCCTCGGAACCGCGTGGCGTCTTTGATGACGTCCATGATGCGACGCTGGCGGTCGGAGAGCTTCTCCCTGCCCTTGTCGTCGCCACTTGCTCCCGCGCTTGCTAGGGCGGCACGTTTCTTGCTTCCCGGAGCTACCCCCGTGGAGGACTTCTGTTTCTCTGCCATCTGACCTACTCCTGGTCTCGTTGTACCGATCGTGGGTTCGACAGTACATCACCGAACCGACATTGTTCATCAGGGTGTTCGAAAGTGTCGCGGAAGTTGTGGACTTCTTCGAACACCCGTGCTACCGTCTGGCACATAGAGCGAAGTTCGAACACATGGACGAAGATACTGACCGTCATGCGAGACGATGTCCGGCTGCGGTGCTGTCATGGTCCTGTCAGATTCCGCAAGTCAGGTTCGTTTTCACGGAAAGAGGGTTGTCATGAACACGATATCGGTACGTAATCCCCGGGGCGTTGACCGTCGTCCTGTCTACCGTCGTCCGGAGTGGACACGTGTGGTCGAGACGGGGCGATCGAACACGTGGGGGCATGGTGCGGTGCGACATCCGTCAGCGGCTCAGGTGGAGCGTCGGCGGTTCCGCGCGACCGGTGAAGAACGTCCGTTCGAGACAGGTTCTCGGGCGCGCCGAGTACGTCGCCGTATGTCTTCTGTCCTCGGTTCTCCGGGCGTTACGTTGGTGTCTCTCGCGTCGCTGGTGGTGATGCTCGCCGCGTCACCGGTTTTGACCGGTCCGAATGAGGAGGCTGTCACACCTGCCAGGACTGCGACGGTCACGGTCGGGGACAACGCCAGCTTGGCGGATATCGCCAGAGAGCACGTCCCGGGTGCATCGGTGGGTGACGCGGTGGCGAGAATTGCGTCCCTCAACGACATCGACAAGATCGGCGCGGATGACGGTCACCACGCCGGTGCGGAGTCCACGCGACAGGTTGTGATCCCGGTCTACTGACCGGGCAACGGCAGGGGAAGGCTCCAGGGGTAGCATATGGGTCCGTCCCGTTCCACTGATCTCTGTAAGGGAGAACGCCGTGCTCTGTCCCGCGTGCCGCTCCGAAGACTCCCGGGTGGTGGATTCGCGTACGGTCGAATCTGGCTCAGCTATCCGTCGTCGACGAGAATGCCTGACATGCAAAACCAGGTTCACGACACTCGAACGCTCAGTGCTCCTGGTGACCAAACGGAGCGGCGTGACCGAAGAGTTTCGCCGCGACAAGGTCATCAGGGGTGTGGGGCGTGCTTGTCAGGGACTCGAGGTCTCCGGGGACGACCTCAAGATACTCGCACACGACGTCGAGCAGTCGCTTCGTGCGTCCTACGGTTCGCAGGTGGCCGCGGATGATATCGGCCTGGCGATTCTCGAGCCGCTGCGTAACCTCAACGAAGTTGCGTACCTGAGGTTTGCCTCGGTGTACAAGTCCTTCCGGTCCACCGAGGACTTCGAGACGGAGATCCGGGCCCTCCGTCAGCGTCGAGAAGACGCCGCTGAATAAGTCAGCGGATCTTCGCGAGCGCCTTCTTCACCCGCGCTGCGCTGGCAGGTCGCGAGGTTCCCAGGTTCTGGGCGAACAATGACACCCGGAACTCCTCGACCAACCACTCAACGTCCTTGAACTGGGGAGACGCTGCGCGCGCGGCAGGGAGTCGCTTCCGGGTCTCGGCAATGGCCTCCGTGCACTCCCTGACCTGGTCATCAAGCGCCGCTTCACGGTCCGGGTCAGACTCCATCATTGAAAGCCGGGACTTCATCGCGGCCACATAGCGCGGCACATGGCGTAGATTCTCTACTCCGTTCTTCGCGACACGATGGGGGCCGAGATAGAAATCCAACTGCCCCCTCATCTCGTCGATCGCCGCGCCGTCCCAGCCCTCCAGTTCCTGCGACATATCAGAGACAGCCAGGACTGCGGGGGAGATCGCCACGAAGATCTGCCGGACCAGCCCCGGTCCTTTCTCGCGTGCTGCCGTCACAGCTTCTGCGCAGCGTTCCGGGTCGCGGATCACCGGGCCGAAGCGGTTCATCAACTCGCGGCACGCGAGGACACGGCAATCATCGACCAGAGCATCGGGACCGCCGTGAGGATAAGTATCGACCGCGACGCGCTGCCGCAGCGGCAGCCCCTTGACCGTCTGTTTCGTGGACACCTGGCACGCGTCCACCATCATCTCGAGGACAGTCGAGAACTGTTGTCCGGCGGCCGCCTGGGGTGTCGGGAATGCCTTGAGAACAACACCGTCCCGGCTCCCCGGGGTGGCTGCAACGAGCGCAGGGTAGGCGGACGTCGTCTGACCGTCCACCACCGTTTCCACGGACTCGGGTATCGTTCCGATTCCCTCGGCTGTCCAGTTCTCCGATCGGGCGAGTATTCCGCCTCCCCCTGCAGAACTCCGCTGGTCCTTCTTCCTCTTTCCCGACTGCTGATGGGCAGCGGAATCACGGGGACTGGGGTTGGACGGGCCGTGCCCGTGCGATGAGCGCGCGGTAGCTGACGCGATCGACTGGGTGATCTCGCCGGAGAGTCTCTCCTGGAGATCACCGAGATCCTTGGACGCCGCAATGACCTTGCCGCGCCGGTCCACCGCCGCATATGTCATGCGCAGGTGTGCCGGCACCCGGTCCCAGTCGAAGTCGGCGGCGCCGATCCCGGTGCCTCCCAAAGAGCGGAGTGCGTCAGCAAGCGCCTGGTCGACCGGGCCGTCATAGGGGGCCATGCGATCCAGCGCAGCACGGGCGAACTGGGCCGCCGGGACTACAGATGTCCGTAATGGTTTCGGCAGGGTCCTGATCAGAGCGACGCAAAGCTCCTCGCGCATACCGGAGACCAACCACTTGGTGTCGCGGTCGGTCACGCCTGCCAGCAAGGGAAGTGGAATGCGCATCGTGATCCCGTCCGCCGGGTCTCCCGGACGGAAGACGTACGTCAGGTCGAACTCCATTGACCCTTGACGCCACGTGTCGGGGAACTCACGGGCCTGGGCGGCTCCGCCATCCGAACCGATGAGGGCCTCAGGAGTCATGTCCAGCAGGTGCGGATTCTTCTGCCGGGCCTTCTTCCACCAGGAGTCGAAGTGTCGGGCCGAGACGATGTTCGCCGGAAGACGCTCATCGTAGAAGCTGTAGATTGTCTCATCGTCAACGACGATGTCCCGACGACGTGCCTTGTCCTCCAGTTGGCCGGCTTCGTCCAGGAGTTCACGGTTATGCCGGAAGAAGCGGTGGTTGGTGCGCCAGTCACCTTCGACGAGCGCATTCCGGATGAACATGTCCCGGGCGCCTTCAGGATCGGTCTTGGACAGGTTCACCCGCCGGTCGCTGATGACGGGAAGCCCGAGCATCGATGCCTTCTCGACCGCTAGGGCGGCTCCTTGCTTACTGGACCAGAACGGCTCAGCGTAGGAGTACCGCATCAGCTGTGGTGCTATTTCCTCGATCCATTCCGGCACCACAGGTGCCACGGTCCGGGCGAAGACCTGTGACGTTTCGACGAGCTCAGCGGCCATCACCCACTGGGGCGGCTTCTTCGCCAGATGCGAGGACGGATGGATCACGAAGGACGTGTTGCGGGTCCCCGTGAACTGACGGGAGTTTCCCTGTCGCATGCCGACGTTGGTGACGAGACCGGCCAGCAAAGATTTATGGATTCCGGTCTCGTCGGGGGAAACGGGTGAGCCCTGGTCCCCTCCGAGGTCGAAGGTCAGCTCGCGGAAATGACGGACATTGGGGATCGACCACCTAAGCTCCTGGATCACGGTGAAGAGCTGTCGGACGAGGTCCATCCACTCGAGTACGCGGACATAATGGATGAATTCGTCACGACACAATCTGCGGAACTTGTTGCCCGAGAGCTCCTGGCGGCGTGCCTGCAGATAGTTCCACAACGTAAGCACGGAAATGAAGTCAGAGTTCGCGGAGAACCTCGCGTGGAGCTGGTCTGCACGGGCCTGGTGTTCCGCAGGACGTTCGCGGACGTCCTGGATACTCAACGCCGCGACTATGACGGCGATCTGCTCGAGCACCCCGTTGTCATGAGCCGAAGAGAGCATCTTCGCCAGGCGGGGGTCCGTCGGGATGCGCGCCATGTCTCGACCGGTGTCGGTCAGGGACGGGGTTGACGTCGATTTACCGGCTGTGTCGAGCGCTCCAAGCTCCTGGAGAAGTTGCACGCCGTCACGGACCGACTTGGAGTCCGGCGGCTGGAGGAACGGGAACTTCCGGATGTCGCCGAGGTCGAGTGCTGCCATCGACAGGATGACGCTGGCGAGGTGCGTACGAAGGATCTCCGGATCAGTGAATTCCGGTCGTGCTTCGAAGTTTTCCTCGGAGTACAGACGTATCGCGATACCGTCGGATGTACGGCCGCACCGGCCGGAGCGTTGTTTCGCAGAGGCCTGGCTGATCTCCTCCACGGGCAGACGTTGGACCTTCGTGCGGTGTGAGTACCGCGAGATACGCGCATAACCGGTATCGATCACGTACTTGATACCAGGGACCGTGAGTGAGGTCTCAGCGATGTTCGTCGCCAGCACGATTCGGCGACGACTACCGGGGGAGAAGACACGGTGTTGTTCCGCTGCCGACAGACGACCGAAAAGCGGAAGGACGTCCACGCCACGGAACTTCTCGTCCTGCAGTGCATCTGCTGCGTCGCGAATCTCGCGCTCACCGGAGAAGAAACAGAGGATATCTCCCGGCCCTTCGGCGATGAGCTCACGGGTGGCTTCGAGCAGACCCTCGAGCGGATCGGTCTCGACCTCACGGAATGCCGTGGTGTCCGCGCCACTCCTGTGCTCTTCCACCAGGCGGGTCAGCGGACGATAACGCACTTCCACCGGGTAGGTACGGCCAGAGACCTCGATCACCGGTGCGGGGGTGCCGTGTGCGTCGGCGAAGTGTGTGGCGAACGACTCCGGGTCGATCGTCGCCGAGGTGATGATGACTTTCAGATCGGGGCGTCGAGGGAGAAGTTCCCGCAGGTAGCCGAGGAGGAAGTCGATGTTCAGGCTGCGCTCGTGTGCTTCATCGACAATGATCGTGTCGTAGGCTTTCAGCAGCCGGTCACGTTGGATCTCGGCCAGGAGGATGCCGTCGGTCATCAGCTTGACCGCCGTCGACCGGTGGATGTGATCGTCGAAGCGGATCTTGTAACCGACACGGCTACCGGGCTCGCCGGCCTTCTCACCGAGTTCATCGGCGATACGGTCGGCGACGCTGCGCGCGGCGATACGCCGGGGCTGGGTGTGGCCGATCCTCTTGTCCGCACCGCGTCCGAGTTCGAGACACATCTTCGGTATCTGTGTCGTTTTCCCGGATCCGGTTTCTCCGGCGACGATGACGACCTGGTTGTCCCTGATCGCCGTCATGATCTCGTCCCTGCGGGCCGACACGGGAAGGGATTCGGGGAACGAGAGGTTCTCGGTGAGGTTCAACCGCATGCTCCGTCGGGGAGCGTTTCCTGTTTTCGAGCCTCGCTGGCGCCCCCGACCCCTCTTGCGGCCCTTCGGCCTGCTGCCACCTGGATTGTCTTCGTCGGAAACCACCCGACGATTCTACCACTGGAGCTGGAAAAACCCGCCGCACACCAGTGTGCGACGGGCAGACAGCGACGCTCTAGCGTGCGTCCTCGATGTCGATTGTCTGGGCGACGCCCTGGACAACGGCAGCGATCTTGACGGCTTCGAAGACCTGCTCCTTGGTCAGGCCTTCATCGCGCACGGTTTTCTCGTGGGCGATGGTGCAGTGGTCGCAACCGTTGATGGTCGACACGGCCAGCGAGAAGAGTTCGAAGTCGACCTTCTCGATTCCCGGCTTGCTGATGACGTTCATCCGCAGTCCCATACGGACCTGCGCGTAGTCGTCCCCGAGCCAGCCGCGGGCTCGGTAGGCGACGTTGTTCATCGCCATGATCGACGCTGCAGCGAGTGCAGCTTCGTAGGCCTCGTCGGACAGGTGTGACTTGGCCTCGTCGGAGATCTCTGACAGAACCTGGTCGTTGCGGGATGCCGCCGCGGAGGCGACGAAGGTACCCCACAACTGCTGCTCGGTCAGCTCCGTGGAGCGTGCGAGGCTGCTGAGGTTGAGCTTCAGGTCCTTGGCGTACTCGGGCAGACCGGACTTCAGGTTGTCGATCGACATATTACTTCAGCGCCTCCTGGACGACGTCCATCTTGTTGATGTTCTTGGTCGGGTCGTTGGCCTGCCAGTTGCAGGCACAGACCTCTTCGGACTGCAGTGCATCGAGGACACGCAGGACCTCGTCGACATTGCGGCCGACAGCATCCGGGGTCACCGAGACGAACTGGATGACGTTGTCGGGGTCGACGATGTAGGTGGCACGGTCCGCGACGCCGTCGGCGTTCTCGACACCCAAGGCGCGGATGAGGTCGTGACGCACATCAGCGAACATGGGGAACGGGACACCCTTGAGCTCGGGGTGGGTTGCACGCCAGTTGAAGTGAGCGAACTCGTTGTCGGTGGACCCGCCGAGGATCTGCGTGTCGCGATCCTGGAACTCGTCATCCAGTTTGCCGAAGGCCGCGATCTCGGTGGGGCAGACGAAGGTGAAGTCCTTCGGGTAGAAGAAGACGACCTTCCACTTGCCCTGGTACTTGTCGAGGCTCACGTTTTCGAAGTAGTCGTCCGGCTGCTGGGCGTTCGCCTCATGCAGGTCGCCGCCCTTGAGCGCGGTGAGATTGAACTCGGGGAACTGGTCACCGACGGTGAGTATGGACATGGGTCATGCCTCCTGGGGTCGTGAAATTCGGACGCTCGTTGTTGTCTTGAGCACGGTCGATTATGCCATGAATCCAGAACTTGTGCAAAGGTATAACTGATTGATGCGGAGGGATCAATAGCGAACGCCTATCGAGATTCGTGGATAGGTTTACCTTTCGCAGATAATGTAAAGTCATAGGCATGGTCAATAAGGATTACCGGCCGACGATCGCGCAACTCAGGACCTTCGCCACCGTTGCCGAACACGGACATTTCGGCGCCGCAGCCCAGCAGCTGGGGATCTCCCAGCCCTCGTTGTCGCAGGGCCTGGCCGCCCTGGAGAACGGTCTGGGGGTCCAGCTGATTGAGAGGTCCACCCGGAAGGTCATCGTCACCGACGTCGGACGGGATCTGCTGCCGTATGCGCAGGCAACCCTCGATAGTCTTGACACGTTCATCAGCCATGCGCGGGGAGCTCACGGTGGGCTCGCCGGTTCCATGGCGCTGGGGATCATTCCCACCATTGCTCCCTTCATCCTGCCGGCGCTCCTCCAGTCGCTCCCGTCGGTGGCGCCGGAACTCGAGCCGAAGATCGTCGAGGAAAAGACGAGTAGCCTGGTCGATTCTCTTCGCCAGGGCGGGCTGGATGCTGTAGTTGTCGCATCTCCTGTAGCAGGCGCCGGCATCGAACAGATTGAGCTCTACCGCGAAGAGTTTGTCCTTGTGCTTCCGGAAAACCACCGCCTTGCAGGCCGACGTGACCTGGCCCTTGATGAGCTGGACGCCCTCGATCTGCTGTTGCTGGATGACGGGCACTGTCTCCGCGACCAGGTGCTGGACTTGTGCCGCTCAGCGTCGCTCACCGTCGATCCAGCCAGGGCCGTCACCAGGGCGGCGAGCCTGTCGACCGTGGTTCAGTGTGTCATCGGAGGTCTGGGCTGCACACTGGTACCGATCAGTGCGGTTGCAGCCGAGTGCGATCGCCCCGGTGTCGCTTTGGCGACCTTCGACGGTGGTGCCGCGACAGCGGGAAGGACAGTTAACCTGAGCTACCGTTCCAGCTCCAACCGGGACGATGCCTTCAGAACCATCGGAAGTATCGTGACCGACGCGTTCGGATCGGGTATGGGAGCAAATCAGAGCGTTCTGGAGACCCGTCTCAGCCCTGGACCACCCGGAGCTCACTGAGTCGGACCTCTCCGGCCTCGTCCGAGCCGTCCAGGTCTACGACGCCTTCAAACGCCCAACCGTGGTCGCCATCGGGGTCGTCGAGGATCTGTCGAACTCTCCATTGTTGTGGTTCTTCAGTGATGATGACCATGTCAGGAGAACGTGCCCCGGCGTCGACCCCGATATCGGCGTATTCGTCGAAGTAGGCATCCATCGCTCCAGGCCAGTCCGGGGGATCGGCGAGGTAGTCGTCCATTGCCGCCAGCTCCTTCTCCTTCTCAAAGGCGAACAGCTCCACATGCCGGAAGAAATAATTCTTCACCATACGACGTAGGGCCCGGGGGTTCGAGCTGAGTTTGGTCGGATCGTCGACGCCGAAGGCGTGCTCCGCCACCTGTTCTTCGGTGACCGGCTTGTCCGGGTCCGCCATCGCAGACCACTCGTCAACCAACGATGAGTCAACCTGGCGGATGAGTTCGCCGAGCCAGACGATGATGTCCTCGAGCTCATCGCTGCGATGCTCCGGCGGAACGGTGTGCGAGAGAGTCCGCCAGGCATCCGTGAGGTACCGCAGCACCACACCTTCTGACCGTGCCAACGAGTAGGTGGCGACCAGGTCGGAGAATGTCATGGCTTTCTCAATCATGTCCCGGACCACCGATTTCGGTGCCAGATCGAACTCTGCCGCCCAGGGATTGGACTCGCAGAAGATGTCGTAGGCCTGTTCGAGCTCTTCTTCCAGTGGTTTCGGCCAGGTAATGTCTTCGACGATGGCCATTCGTTCGGTGTAGTCGACCCCTTCGGCCTTCAACGCCGCAATTTCCTGTCCACGTCGCTCTCGCTGCTGCGCGGTCAGCACCTGATTCGGATTATCAAGGATGGCCTCGACGGTGCTGATTACGTCGAGCGTATAGGTGTCGGATTCCGGGTCGAGGAGATCGAAAGCGGCGAGAGCGAAAGGCGACAGGGGCTGGTTGAGGGCAAAATCCCGCTGGAGTTCCCGGGTCAGCCGTGCGTCCTTCCCAGACGGGGTATCAGCCTCGAACTCTTCGACGATCTCGGTACGCAGCAGCCCGCGGTACAGGTCAATGGTTGTCAGAATGTCCCGGTTCTGTTTGGTACGGGTGTCGTGATTGTCCCGTAGGAGCCCCTTCAATGCAGTGTAGGTCCATTCGTCTCGCGCGACGACGTTAATCAACATCGAATGTGACATCTGGAACTGGCTGACGAGTTCTTCGGGCTCCGCCGTGGTGAGCCTGTCGAACGTCGACTTCGTCCACGTAGCCCGTCCTTCCGGAGCTGACTTTTTCCGGAGTTTCTTCAGCTTCTTCGGATCCGATCCGGCACGCTCACGGAGACGGTAGTTCTCGATCTCGTGTTCCGGTGCTTCCACCACCACGGTGCCTTCAGTGTCATAGCCGGCGCGCCCCGCGCGTCCTGCTATCTGGTGGAATTCGCGGGATTTGAGGATTCGGTGTTTGATTCCGTCATACTTGGCCAACCCGGTCATCAACACCGTGCGGATCGGTACATTGATGCCCACGCCGAGAGTGTCAGTTCCGGATATTACGCTGAGCAGCCCCTGCTGGGCGAGCTTCTCGACCAGTCTCCGGTACTTCGGCAGCATCCCTGCATGATGGATGCCGATCCCTTTGCGCAGAAGTCCGGACAGTGTCTTGCCGAAGGCGGAGGTAAAGCGGAAGTTACCGATGGCAGAGGCGATCTCTGCTTTCCGCTCTTTGTCGACGAAAGTCATGCTGGTCAGCGCTTGTGCGCGTTCAACAGCGTCACGCTGGGAGAAATGGACGATATACACCGGCGCTTTTCCCGCGTCGACAAGTTCCTGCAGTGTTTCGTGAACCGGTGAGTAGACGAAGTCGAAGTCCAGCGGCACCGGGCGGACGGTTCCGGTTACCGGTGTTGTCGCGCGACCCGTGCGGCGAGTGAGGTCTTCTTCCAACCACGCCGTGTCGCCCAGAGTCGCGCTCATGAGGAGAAACTGCGCCCGAGGAAGGCTCAGAAGCGGCACCTGCCAGGCCCATCCCCGATCCGGCTCCGAATAGTAGTGGAACTCATCCATCACCACCTGGTCGATATCCGCTGCAGCGCCGTCGCGGAGCGCGATGTTGGCGACCACCTCTGCTGTCGCACAGATGACGGGAGCGTTACCGTTGACTGTGGCGTCACCGGTCATCATGCCGACATGCGCGGGTCCGAAGATCTCGCAGAGAGAAAAAAACTTCTCGCTGACCAAGGCCTTGATCGGTGCAGTGTAGAACGTACGTTGGCCGTGTGCCAGAGCAATGAAGTGCGCTGCAGTGGCCACCAACGACTTGCCGGACCCGGTCGGGGTCGCCAGGATCACGTTGTCGCCGGAGGCAAGAGCTACCGACGCCTCCTCCTGGGCGGGATACAGAGAGAGCCCGCGGTCGCGGGCCCACGCCAGAAAGGACTCGAGCACCGCGTCGTCGACCAGACTCTCCGGTACTTCATCGAGGTCGGGCAGGAGCGCGGAGAGCGTGGAGTCAGTTGCGGGTGTCGTCACCTGTGTTGTTACCTGTCGCGGTTGTCGGGGTCTTCGTCTGTAGGGTGCTGGCCGTCTTCGGTATCGCTCTCAGAACCATTGCCGTCGACCTCGTTGTCGATGTCCTCGGGCGAGTCGACGGCGCTGGCAAGGAAACGCTCGACTTCGGCGCTGATCTCCTCACCCGACGGTACCTCTTGACCGGGAGCAAGGAGTGCATTGTCCTTCCGCTTGCGTTGGCGGGACTGGTCTTCATCGTACTGCCGCTCGAGAGCACCGACGACCGAGGCGATCTCCGCCGAGTCATCGACCTGGTCCGCCAGCTGTTGGCGAACCTTGTCCATGTCAGCTTCCAGGGCACGCAAGGGCAGGTTGAGATCGGCGACGGACTCGAGAGTGTGAAGTAGGCCGTAGGCGGCTTCCGGGTAGTCGGATGCCGCAATGTAGTGGGGTACGTGGGCGGTTAGCCCCAGAGTGGAGAGACCCCCGCGCGACAACAACAGTTCGACGTCCAGCATCGCGGCGCCTGGAATGATCATCCGTGATTCCCAGGTGCGCAGATCCCGGGTCAGGGAGGAGTCCGACCCATGCGCCGTAACGATCAGCGGCCGAGTGTGAGGCACGGTCATCGGTGCGGCGTAGAACGTAACGACGCGGTCGACTCCGGAGCGTGAAGCGAGTTCGGCGACAGCCCTGCTGAAAGCCTCCCATCGCAGATCCGGTTCAGGTCCGGCGAGCAGCATGAACGGCTGGCCGTCTGAATCCTCCATGCGGTACAGGGTCAGTGCCAGGTTTTCCCGGTCCACGACCCGTCCGCGGTCGAGAGTGACACCGGGACGACGTGACCTGTAGTCGATCAGCTCGTCGACATTGAAAGTGGCGACCGCTGAGTGGTCGAGTGCCTGAAGGAGGTGCTGGCTTGCCTGACGCACTCCTTGGCCGGCGTCGGCGTACCCCTGGAGAGCGATGACCATTGACAGACCTTCTTCACCGTCGGCGGACTGAGCCGAGGGGCCGGGGTATTCAAGTTCGTACATACGATTGCTGTCGGACATGTGCGTGTGCTCCCTTCACTGACGTGCGACGCAGTGGATCTACTCTACCAGTCGCCGTTCCCGCACCAGGGGATCTCCACAGGGTGCGGATTGTCCACATGCTCCTGGCTGAACCATCGGAGCAGAAGAATCGCGGACGGTTCTCCGGTGGAGGATGTCACCATGACTTCCACACAGCACAACAGATCGCGCGGTCCTGGAATTCCCGGCGCCGGAGGCCGTCGCGAATCCCGGGTCTCCCGCACGCCCGTCGTCATAGACAGCGGCCCTGGCGGGCTCATCGCGGCAGTGCCGGGCCTCCTCGGTTTCACTCCGACGACCAGTGTTGTTCTCATCGGCCTGACCTACTATCAGGAGCGCCTCGAGTCTGTCGGACCCGTCGTCCGGACCGATCTTGTCCCGGAGGCTGCAGCTGCCGGCACCGACGCATTGTGCGGGGCGGTTTACGATATGCCCGGCGCAAAAGCAGCGATCATTGTCGTCGCTTCCGATGCATGGCCGTTTCGCGGTCCTACTTCGGATGTACTCGACACGGTACTGTGCGAGTTGTACGACAACGCGGTCGATGTGAGCGGAGTATATGTCACCGAATCACTCCGTAACGGTGGGATGTGGCGCCATGTTGTTCCGGCAGAGCAGGAGGGTGGATGGCGGATTCACTGCCGAGGCAGTATCGATGATCCGCAGGTCAGTCCGATCTTGTCGGCAGGGGAGACGACGGTGCACGATTCACAGGCGACATCGGAATCGATGGACAGGGAACTCGACCCGGTCGACGACGCGTCTGTTCGACCGCTGCTCCCGGCGAGTTGGACTACCGGTGTCGCTGCTCCGGGATACAGCGGGTCGTGGTCTCCGGCCGACGTTTGTGGACTGGTGGCAGCCGTCCGTAGAGAGGTGGAGTCGCAGAACACGGGTGATACGGCGATGCTCATCAGTGCACGTCGTGAGGTACGCCGGGTACTCGGCCGTGGAGCCAGGGCCGAACAGGTCTTCACATTCTGTACCCGCGTCAGCCTGTTCCCGTCGTTGGTCGCTCTGGCAGCGGGCGGGAACGCGACCGTGGTGATGGCGCTACTCCTGGAGACAGCAGCGTTGGGACGACGCTCCCTCCGGAGTCGCGCACTCCTCCTGATCTCAGTCCTGGGCTGGTGCGGAAATCACGGTGCATTGGGGCATCGTGCAGCGCGGCGGTGTCTTCAGGAAATGGAGGAGGGGCGTGGCGCGGGGATGGTGCCCGCGGTCATAGATAATACGGAACAGCTCGGGGATGACCTGCTCACGATGTCCCTGGCAGGCGTCATATGGGACGGCGTATCAGACGGCTCAGCCGCTATGGCCGTCAAAAGCATCCTTGACCAGGGGATCGCCCAGATCGAAGCCGAGGCGAAACGAGATTCAGTAGCGGTCGACCGTGACTACGGGGAGCAACTGGATTCGATCCTGGACCGTAGGGCGGTCACCGTCGTGCGAAATGCGCTCGATCGCCGAGCCGGGAGGTGAACGCCCATGCGTCCGAGACTATGGTATGCAGATCACTGCGGGTGGGGGCCCAGCCGAGCTCGTTGATCGCACGAGCTGAAGAGGCGATCAGTGTCGCAGGATCACCAGCCCGGCGGGGCGCAGTGACCGCGGGAATGGCGTGCCCGGTGACGTCCCTGCAGGTGTCGATGACCTGCTGGACACTGTAGCCGTCGCCCGAGCCGAGATTGAAGATGCGGTGAGTGCCGGGGGAGTTTGAACGCGCGGCGAGCAGGTGTGCATCAGCAAGATCTCGGATGTGGATGTAGTCTCTGACACACGTGCCGTCGGGGGTCGGCCAGTCGTCACCGAAGACCATGATCTGCTCACGGGCGTCAAGCGCGACCTGGAGAACCAGCGGGATCAGGTGCGTTTCCACCACCCGGTTCTCACCGGTGGCTCCGTACGCCCCGGCTACGTTGAAGTAGCGCAAACTCGTCGCTCCGAGCCCGTAGGCGTGGGCGTATGAGGTGATGATCTGGTCAATCGACAGTTTGGAGGCGCCATAAGGGTTCGTCGGGGCGGTGGGCATCTCCTCGGTGATCGGCACCTCCTCGGGCTCGCCGTAACAGGCCGCAGTAGAGGAGAAAACAAGGTTGTCTACCCCGTGGGCACGCATTAAGTCGAGAAGTTGCAGCGAGGTGACCACGTTGCCGTGCCAGTAGATGTCAGGAGACTCGACGGACTCACCGACAAGGGATTTCGCGGCAAAGTGGAAAACTGCGGCGCAATCGTCCGCAAGAGCCTCCGGAGCCCGGTCCAGGACATCGCCCTCCAGGAAAGCGGCGGCGGAGGGGACCGCCTCACGGTTACCGGTGGAAAGGTCATCGATCACCGTCACCCGGTAGCCCTGTTCACAGAGCACCGCGGCGCATACGCTCCCGACGTACCCAGCGCCACCGGTGACGAGGACGTGGCCTCCTTCAACGAGCCCCATCAGCGACTAGTTCCCCTCGACGACGATACGGATGGCATGGCCCAGTTCCTCAGGGACGACCACGCTGTCGCCGTCGGGTGTCTGCAGGGTAAGGCCCTCCGGGGTGTCCTGGATCGTCACCGTGGTCCCGGGTCGGATCCCGTGCTGCCCCAGCTTGCCGATGACCTTGTGCTCAACCTGGACAATCTCATTGAAGCTGACGATCGTGGCCTTGCGAGGGGAACTAAGGTCAATATCCGAGGCGCGGTGGGAATTGTCCGGGTTCCCGACCGAAGACTCACCGAGCTTCTCAAGTCCCGGCACCGGGTTACCGAACGGCGAGGTGTTGTGGTCGTCGAGGACGGCGAGGAGACGCTTCTCGACCTCGTCACCCATGACGTGCTCCCACCGGCAGGCTTCATCATGGACGGACTCCCACGGCAGTCCGATCACGTCGACGAGCAGGCGCTCAGCCAGACGGTGCTTACGCATCACCGCGGTAGCGTGCTCCCGACCTTCTTCCGTCAACTTGAGGGAGCGGTCGTCTGCGATCCAGAGCAGGTTGTCCCGTTCCATGCGGGCCACCGTCTGGCTCACAGTTGGACCGGACTGCTCAAGACGCTCGGCGATTCGCGCGCGGAGCGGAGGAATGCCCTCCTCCTCCAGTTCATAGATCGTCCGGAGGTACATCTCGGTGGTATCGACGAGGTCCTTCACTCGACCATGGCCTTTCTCTGACACATGCGACCAGAGAGATTCACGGTCGCATTCACGGGTTTATTCACACAGTGGTGACCTACAACGTACACGGTTAACGACGCACATGGTTGAGCGGTCCGACCCACCCGGCCCGGCGGTCGGGTGGAGATCACGTCCCTCCCCGTCAGACCGCGTATTCGCGTAGCCGGGCCGCCCGGTCACCTTCGCGGAGTTTCGTCATGACCTCACGCTCGATCTGTCGCACACGTTCCCGTGACAGACCGAAACTCCGACCAATCTGATCGAGCGTACGGGGCATTCCGTCGTCGAGGCCGTAACGCAGTTTGATCACATCCTGTTCCCGTTCCTCGAGGGTGTCGAGCACGGCCCGGACATCCGAGTGGCGCAGAGAGGCGACGACCGCGGCCTCGGCGTCGGTGGCCTCGGAATCCTCGATGAAGTCACCCAACGGTGCCTCTTCGTCGGAACCGACAGGCATGTCGAGGCTCACAGGATCGCGGGACTGTTTGAGTAGCATCTCGATCTTCGACTCGTCGATCCCTGACTCATCGGCAAGTTCCTCATTGGTCGCTTCACGGCCCAGGTGCTGGTACATCTCCCTCTTAATCCGGGAAAGCTTGTTGACCTGCTCAACGAGGTGCACAGGCAACCGGATGGTGCGGGACTGGTCAGCCATGCCCCGCGTGATCGCCTGGCGGATCCACCAGGTGGCGTACGTGGAGAACTTGAAGCCCTTGGCGTAGTCGAACTTCTCCATCGCCCGGATGAGCCCGAGATTCCCTTCCTGGATCAGATCGAGCAGTGGCATGCCACGTCCGGTGTAGCGCTTCGCCAGGGAGACGACGAGCCGGAGGTTCGCTTCCAGGAGATGGGTGCGTGCCGCACGGCCCTCGCGGGCAAGAACCTTCATATCGCGCTTAGCCGCACGAGTCAGCTTGTCACCGCTCTCAAGCAGGTGCTCGGCGTACAGACCGACCTCGATGCGCTTAGACAACTCCACCTCGTCATCGGCGGTCAGCAGTGCCGTCTTCCCGATGCCGTTGAGGTATACACGGACCAGGTCCGCTGAGGGGTTCTCGTTATTGCCCCGGCGGCGGCCCTTGTCCTCGGAGACCTCCTCGTCCGATGCGTTCTCGGTGACGTTGTCGACGTTGTCTGAGGTGTCCTCGTCTGACGGCGTGACAGTCGCCGGCCCGAGCTCGTCGATTTCTGCCGGGGTATCCGCGCTGTCTCGGGTGGTCTCCAGGATGTCGTTCTCGTCCGGTGTGCCGGAGTTCTTCGTCGTGCGGGTGCCCATCTGGTTGACCTCCTGGGTTTGGTGTCGGAAGCTCTGATCAGTCCAACGGGTCGCGGTCAGAAATTGTTCCGGGCCTAAGTGTCTCGCAGGATAGCGGAAGGAATTCGCAGGTGAAGGAGGCGTAAATGCACTTTCGACTCCCCTATTGTGGGGGGTGTCGCAGAAGTACGGTTACCCCCGTCCTTAGGGAGCTTCGACGATTACCGTGTAGGGGCCGAGATTAGTCGAGCTGACCTCCATCATGGCGCCGAAAGTCCCGGTCTCGACTCGGAGACCCCGGTTGCGGAGATCCTCGGTGATCCGGGAGATCACTTCTTCTGCGACGTCCCCCGGGGCGGCATCAGACCATGACGGGCGACGTCCCTTGGCGGTGGCACCCATCAGTGTGAACTGACTGACGATGAGGATCTCGGCACCGTTGTCCTGGGCGCCGACACCGCGACCTTCCTCCCACGGTGCTGCGACGGGTGGGAGGATCCGTAGCTCCGCGATCTTCCTGGCCATGGTCCGCCAGGCATCGGGCCTGTCGTTACGCCCGACGCCGACCAGGGCCAGCAGGGCGCCGCGGCCTTCACCGTCCCGGTTGCTGTCGACAGAGCCGACGATCACGCCGCCGACTGTCACCTCTGCCGTGCCGACCGTACTGACGACCGCCTTCATCAGGCGCCCTCGAGGAGAGTCGTGGGAAGGACCATACCGTGACGTACAAGATCGACGATCAACGGAACAAGCGCCTCGGTGAACTCGTCCTCGTCAAGGTCGTTAACGGCGCAGTACAGGCCGGCGACATCCCGAAGATTAAGGCCGTGCGGAGACAGGCCGGCAAGCACCGAGGAGAGGGCTTCGTCGATCTCGTGGCTGAAGCCGGGGCCGTCGGTCCGGGTGATCCTGATGATCTCAGGTCGGAAGCCAGGCTCGGTAGCCGGGTCACCGGTCAGTCCGGACCGTGAGACCTCCACGTTCTCACGTGCGAGTCCGGGACGTAGCTGGAACCGGTTGTCTAGAATCCCATCGGCATCCTGGTGGGCTAGCCATTGTGCGCGTGCGAAGTATTCTGCGACCTCGTCACCGAAATACCCGAGGTCCGGCGTATCGACGACCTCGAAGGTGACCTCGGACGGGCCGTCGATGCGTTGGAGATGGACGTACCCCAGGCCGATTCTGGTGATGTCCCGACTGCCGAGGTAGTCGAGCCACCGCCTGACATGTGCCTGGCCCGCATCCGTTCGCGGATCAACGGACCCATCGGCTGTCCAGGTACGGACATAGAACGACGGGGTGACTTCATCACGCTGGACAATCCACGCTCGGATTCCCTCCGCAGGTACCCAACCGGCGACGCGATCGGCTGCGGACTCCGAGAGGGACGTCGCCCACGCCCCGAGAAGATGAGCAGTGCCGCCGGGGGAGAGGTGCTTGACCGCACCCTCCACCACGGTGCGGGTCGCGTCATCGAGCTCCAGGCCGGAATCGCGGTAGATCTGGCCGTCTGCGGGTGGGCCGACGACGAACGGTGGATTGGAGACGATCCGGTCGAACTCTTCTCCCGAAACGGGTTCGAACCAGCTTCCCGCACGCCAGTCAATGGTTCGGTCAACCACCGACCGCTGGGAAGCCCGGGCGAATCCCAGTGCGCGGTCGTGGATATCTGTGGCTACGGTTTCATCCGCATCCACAATCATTGCCAAGACACCGGAGCCGGTGCCGAGGTCGAGCAGCCGACCGGCAGGTGTCGACGGGACCTGGTTCAGTAGCGTCAGTGGAGCGTGCCCGACGCCCGGTACGTGGTCGGGGCGAGGAGTTCTCGCTTCGAGTGAGGAATCCGGGTCCGATACAACAAGTGCCTCGGTCCCGTCGGCCCGGTGCGCGCTGTGTGCCACCGGCCGTACGTCGACCTGCGAGCGGACCAGGGTTCGCCCGCTGACCTCCGACTCGGTGGACAGCGCATCGGCAGTGAGGAGTTCATCGACCAGGGTCGCTCCTATGACCTGTGCGAGTTCACCACGGTCGACGGGTCTCCGGAGGAAAAAGGCACGCGTGAGCAGAACGTCCCGGGGGAAGACACTTCCCGCCTCTGCAGTGACACGGTTGTCGAGGTGCCACTCGGCACCTCCGGGATTGCCGGAGAGGGCTTCGGTGTGTCCTTGTCTTCCGAGACACCGGAGAAGTAGCGGTGTGCCGTAGTCCATGGCTGTGAGCGCGAGGACGAGGTCTCCGAGACACGGAGCATCGGCGTCAACGGCCATTGTCGTCGGAGGGGTCGGAGCGGTCGGCGTCGTCATGTCTCTCCCATGCGGAGGTATCGGAGGTAGTGAAGGTATCGGGGTTGCCGGGGGAATCAGGGTCGTCCAACCGGCCAGTTTCCGCGTCGATGACGGTGTACCCGGTCTCTTCACGCGGTGCTTCAAGTTGTCCGCTGGCGGAACCGCCCAACTGAGGATTGTTGATGCTGTCGCGGTACTGGCGCGCGAGCGCCGGTTTGTACACCTTGGGCTGACCTTTTTCCCGGTCATCCGTTTTTTCATTGGCCAGCAGGACCGCTGCCCAGGGGAGTGGCAGGGATATCACCGCGAAGACTGCGGCGAGGGCGGGACTGTGCAGCCAGGCGTATGCCGCGACCGCGGCGCCCAGCAACGGAATGCGTGCCAGCTGCAGCGCCGCGTACAGGTGGCGCCGATGGCGCCAGTCGTCCAAGGGCGATCGTCGGGCATCGGTGATGACCGAGACATCGTCACCTCGACGACGGCGGGACTGGTGCTGGGACATGGCCACAACCGTAGTCCCGTACGTGCCGACCACAACCCTCGGGACCGCCCACCGAAAGTATTCGTCGACCGGCACGGGTGGAAAACGCGGGCGGGGGAGGGCATCATGGGGACGTGACTACTCCTGGAACGACAACGATTGAGCGGCCCGACGTCCGGACCGAAGACAAGACCTCGGACGACACCCCGAAGTTCTTCCACTACGTCAAGAAGGACAAGATCGTCGACTCCGCGATCAACGGGAAGATGGTTGTCGCCCTCTGTGGCGAAACCTTCCCCGTGACCAAACAGGCGAAACCCGGATCCCCGGTCTGTCCTGACTGCGAGAGCATCTACCAGGGGCTCCGGAAGAAGTGAGTCAGGCCACCGCATACGGCACACTCCGTGCCTGGCAGCAGGCCGCACTCCGACGTTACATCGACTCTGCTCCGCAGGATTATCTCGCGGTGGCAACCCCCGGTGCGGGAAAAACGACGTTCGCGCTGACGGTGGCCCGCATGCTGCTCGACAGTCGGGTCGTGCAGCGCCTGGTTATCGTCGTGCCGACCGAGCACCTCAAGACCCAGTGGTCCCAGGCCGCCGCGCGCCAGGGCATATCCATTGACGCGGAGTTCACCAACTCCTCAGCGGTGAACAACGCCCACGACGGTGTGGCAGTGACTTACGCCCAGGTCGGGATGAAGCCGACGAAGCACTATCAGGTCGCTACCGCACGCAAGACCCTGGTGATTCTCGACGAGATACACCATGCCGGCGACGCGAAAAGCTGGGGTGACGGCGTACGTTTCGCCTACGCGCAGGCCGAACGCCGGCTCGCTCTGACCGGTACCCCGTTCCGGTCAGACGATTCGGAGATTCCTTTCGTCCAGTACAAGGACGTCGACGGGGCGTTAGTCTCCCAGTCCGATTACACCTACGGATACTCGGATGCACTCGCGGACGGTGTCGTGCGTCCGGTGGTCTTCCTGGCCTACTCGGGTCAGGCCCGGTGGCGTGACAGTGCCGGCGAGGAGTACGAGGCACGCCTGGGCACTCCCTTGAACGCCGAGCAGACTGCACGTGCCTGGAAGACCGCGTTGGATCCCAAGGGCGAGTGGATTCCTGCGGTGCTCAGCGCAGCTCATACCCGCCTGATGCAGCTGCGCGAGTCGATTCCGGACGCAGGTGGCCTGGTTATTGCCACAGACACGACGACAGCACGTGCTTATGCAGCGATACTGGAGAAGATCACCGGCACGAAGGTGACAGTGGTGTTGTCCGACGAGCAGGGTTCCAGTGACCGGATCAAGGCGTTCTCGGACTCCACGGAACAGTGGATGGTCGCCGTACGCATGGTGTCTGAGGGTGTTGACGTCCCACGTCTCGCGGTCGGCGTTTACGCGACATCGGCGTCGACACCGCTTTTCTTCGCTCAGGCCATCGGCCGTTTTGTCCGTTCCCGGCGGCCTGGCGAGTCCGCCAGTGTCTTCCTCCCCAGCGTGCCGGTTCTGCTTGACCTGGCATCCAATATGGAGCGACAGCGAAATCACGTCCTCGGCAAGCCGGATCGTCCCAACGAAGGGTGGGACGATGAGTTGCTGGCACAGGCGAACAAGGAGGAGACGGAACCCGACGAGCCCGGCGGCTACGAGACCCTGGGAGCCGAGGCAGAGCTGGAGAGTCTCATCTTCGACGGCTCCACCTACGGCACCGCTACGATGACGGGCTCTGCAGAGGAACAAGAATACCTCGGGCTCCCTGGGCTTCTTGACGCCGAACAGATGAGGACGCTCCTGCGGGCACGGCAGTCCAGTCAACTGGACAACCGGGAGCGTGAGGTTGAGCAGGCTGCTCAGACCGGGCAGTTGCAGAACACCGGGGCAGGTGCTGGTGACGACACGTCCCCGGACAAGAAGGTCGCCAGTGAGGAGCTCCCAGCGTTACGCAAGAAACTCAATGCGCTCGTCGGTGCGAAGTCTCAGCGCACCGGACGACCACATGGGGCCATCCACAATGAGGTCCGACGTAACTGCGGTGGCCCACCGACAGCCCTGTGTACCGCGGAGCAGCTCCGCGACCGTATCGCTTACCTCCGGGACTGGTGATCGCTTCCGGAACGGGAGATTGCGTCGGTTAAACTGGCCGTATGGTGAAGAAGATACCCGGAGGGCGTCCCGTCAACCCCGGAGCGTCCGTACCGGGCTCTGTGCGTTCCCAGAGCAGGCTGGGCCTGGCGGCTGCGGTCCTGGCGGTACTGGCTCTGCCCGCGGCGTTGTTCGCTTGGCTGGGACTGATCATCAGTGTCGTCGTCCTGTTGGTTTCCCTGGTCGCCCTGATCGTCGCGATGCGTTCGACACACCAGAGCCGTGGTTATCCCATGATCGCGGTGGCGGTCTCCATTGTCGCGGTGGCGTTGGCCGGCGTCGTGACCAACAGCACCGCGCAGTCCCTTCAGGACTGCTCATCGACATCTACTGATGAACTGCGTCAGTGCATGGAGGATCGCCGCAACGACGAGTGAGCGGAGGGTGCGGACGTGACGACACCCCCGTCTTGTGTTGGTCATGCAGGGGGTAGACCAACACAAGACGGGGGTGTCAGGCGCTGAGCGGCGGTGGCGGACGGAAAGAACCCCGGCCGCCGCGCCGGTGAGTGCGGGACTCAGTCCAGGTAGTCGCGCAACACCTGTGAACGGGAGGGATGGCGCAGCTTGGACATGGTCTTCGATTCGATCTGACGGATGCGTTCCCGGGTGACTCCGTAGACCTGCCCGATTTCGTCCAGCGTGCGCGGCATACCGTCGGTGAGTCCGAAGCGTAGCTTGACCACACCTGCCTCGCGCTCGGAGAGGGTGTGCAGTACGTCCTGGAGCTGGTCCTGCAGCAGGGTGAAGCTGACAGCGTCGACGGCGATGACCGCTTCAGAGTCCTCGATGAAGTCGCCGAGCTGGCTGTCGCCTTCATCGCCGATGGTCTGGTCGAGAGAAATCGGCTCTCGGGCATACTGCTGGATCTCCAGCACCTTGTCCACTGTGATGTCCATCTCGCGGGCGAGCTCGTCCGGGGTGGGTTCACGACCGAGATCCTGCAGCAGTTCACGCTGGATTCGGCCCAGTTTGTTGATGACCTCGACCATGTGTACCGGTATACGGATCGTGCGGGCCTGATCAGCCATGGCACGGGTGATCGCCTGGCGGATCCACCAGGTGGCATAGGTGGAGAACTTGTAGCCCTTGGTGTAGTCGAACTTCTCCACCGCGCGGATCAGACCGAGGTTTCCTTCCTGGATCAGGTCCAGGAAGGCCATCCCCCGTCCGGTGTACCGCTTCGCCAGGGAGACCACGAGGCGCAGGTTCGCCTCGAGGAGGTGGTTCTTCGCTTTACGACCGTCCCGTTCGATCTCACGGAAGTCGCGTCGCTGCATGGGCGAGATTTTCTCGCCGCTCTGCTTGAGCTCGTCCATCTTGTGGTGCGCGTACAGGCCAGCCTCGATGCGCTTGGCCAGGGAGACCTCCTGCTCAGCATTGAGTAGTGCGACCTTACCGATCTGCTTAAGGTAGGCACGCACAGAGTCCGCCGATGCGGTCAGCTCCGCATCCTTGCGCGCCTGGCGGAGAGCGGCGGACTCATCCTCATCCCAGACAAAGCTGCCGGACTCCTGTTTGGCGTCATCGTCCTCCTCATCACCGTCGGAGACGGCACCTGCGGGGGTCACGACGGCCGGAGACGTGGTGTCGTCATCCTCGTCATCATCTTCGACCTCATCGACCTCATCGACATCGTCCGCGTCGATTTCCAGGTCGTCGTCCAGTTCGTCGATGTCGTCGAAACCGTCAGTGGACTCGTCCACGTCCTCCCGGTCGTTGACGGCGTCCGAGTCCGCATCCTTCGCCTGGCGCCGGGTCTGCTCGGCGCCATTCGCGACATCGCCGTCATCGGTCACGGCTGACGTGGCCGCGCGTCCCGCAACCCTTTTCGCCGTGGTCTTCTTCGCCGCAGTTTTCTTGGCGGTCTTCTTTGCGGCGGTCTTCTTCGCCGCAGACTTCTGAGTCGTCTTGCGGGCCGCTTTCTTGGCCGCAGCCTGCTTGGGGGCATCCTCGTCTGTGGAGGAGGAGGCAGTAGGCGAGGCAGAGGACGACTCGGATGGTGTCGGCGCTGCGGTCGGGGCCACCGGGGTCGCCGCCTTGCGTGTGGCCGTGCGGACGGCCTTCTTTGCGGTGGTCTTCTTGGCCACCCTTCGACCGGCCGACGATGCCGAAGTGCCGGGGGCGTCGATGCCCTCGGCGTCGTTACCGGAGGTGGAACTGGTGTGGGCCGCCACGAAAGACCTTTCTTGCGGGGTCAGGGGACTTGCAGTGTGTGGTCCTTGGTCAGGAGCACAGTCGACCCCCAATTATAACCCAGTTGCGATGAATTTCAGCGATCAGGGCCGCATCTTGTCGCGGACAGCCACCGCGGCCCCCACGATACCGGCACGGTTGAGAAGTGCCGCCGGCACCACTTCAGCGTCCACGGTGAGCTCAGGGAGCCATTTATGGTGCTTTTTCGAAATGCCGCCGCCGACGATGATTCTGGCAGGATTGAGGATGCGAACGTATTCGTGGAGAACCCGGTCCACCCGCCGTGCCCATTCCTTGTAGCTGAGGTCCTCCCGGTCCCGTACTGCGGATGACGCCCATTTCTCGGCGTCCATGGCAGGAAAGTTCAGATGCCCGAGTTCGGTGTTCGGGAACAGTGAACCGTTGTAAAGCAGGGCGGAACCGATCCCTGTGCCGAACGTCAGGAAGAGCACCGTGCCCTGATCCGTGGATGCGTCACCGTAGGCGGCTTCGGCCATCCCGGCTGCGTCGGCGTCGTTGAGCACGCTGATGGTGCGACGGCGTCCGTCGACAGCCAGGCGCTCGCCGAAAAGTTCCTGGCAGTCGGTGCCGATCCACGCGGGGTCGATATTCGCAGCTGTGACCGCGACCTGATTACGGACCACAGCCGGCACGGTGAGACCGACAGGGCCTGTCCACTCTGCGTCGTTCAACAGCGCAGCGACGGTGTCGGCGACAGCACCAGGAGTGGCGGGTCGGGGAGTGTCTACTCGAATCCGGTCACCGATGAATTCCCCGGTGTCGAGGTTGACGAGAGCCCCCTTGATCCCGCTGCCCCCGATGTCAACCCCGTATCCGATGTTCGCTGACTCCTGCGTGGGTGATTCAGTCATGACAACGCATGCTACCGCAGTCCTGGAGGCCGGGCGCGTCGATGCCGGGTGGTGGAAGAATGTTGGTCATGAGTGAGCTGATTCGCCTTGACCAGGACACAACCGCCACCGACCCTCAGGGGCCGCAGAAGGAGCTCTCGGGCCGTTCGCCGGACGATCTCCGGAACATCGCCGCCACGGTTGCCTCTGAGGCTGCCGACCATGTGCGGGGCGAACGGGCGTTCGCGGTCGGCTCCTCCGGACGCCTCGATGTGGAGGACACGAAGTCTTCCGACGTTGACCCGGTCACTGCGATCGACCGGTCGAGTGAGAATCTGATCCGGATACGTCTCCATGAGCTCACAGACCGCGGGGCAGGTCCAGATCCTATTCTGGGTGAAGAAGACGGAGGGGCGCTGGCAGACAGTGGAGTGACCTGGGTGGTCGACCCCGTGGACGGCACGGTCAATCTGGTGTACGGAATTCCCGCCAGCGCCGTAAGTATCGCGGCCTGTGTGGACGGCGTTCCGGTCGCTGGCGCGGTAGCCGACATCTTCCACGGCACCGTTTACTCGGCATGCGCGGGTGGAGATGTGGTGACAAGGGTGGACGGCGACGAGCGCGTGATCGAGGGGACCGTGCAGACATCATTGCAGCAGCTTTCCATGGCCCTGGTGGGTACAGGATTCTCCTATGTGTCCTCCCGTCGACGTGCGCAGGCGGACCTCCTCGTGGATCTGCTCCCGGAGATCCGTGACATACGACGGATGGGCTCCGCCGCGCTTGACCTGTGTGCCGTGGCTACAGGACGTCTCGACGCCTACTACGAGCACGGGCTGGGCCCGTGGGACTATGCTGCGGGCACCCTCATCGCAGCACGTTCGGGTGCGGTGGTGTTCATGCCCTCGCTGGTTTCCGGTCAGGACGAAGGTGTGGGCATCCTCGCAGCTGCTCCAGGCATCACTGATGAGCTCGCAGAGAAGGTGCTTGCCGTCACTCTTCCCTTATCCAAGGGGCACCCGTGACGGACCGGATTTTTGCTGGTCGGACGACTGGGTCGGCTATCGGTGGCGACGGTGACCGTCCGGTGAAGTGACAATGGTTCGTCGCTGCTTTACTATGCGCGTCAAACGCCGGGAATATCCGCCGCTGACGCTTCGTTACTGGCAGGGTGTTCCACGGTCGTTGCGTGAGGGCTTCCGGTGACTCGACGGGCCCCGGCCCTCGCTGATACGTGACCACACCTGCATATCTGTAACTTCACATCCTTATTCGGCATGGGGACCGTCCCGGCCGGATAACGGAACCAAGGAGCATCATCATGGCGACTGACTACGATTCCCCCCGTACCCGCCCCGAAGACGAGATCGAGACCGACTCCCTCGAGGGCCTGAAGGCCGCCGAGAAGGCCGAGCCCGCTGTTGACGACACCGACGACGGCGACATCGTTGAACCCATTGACGTCCCAATGGCGGACCTGTCCGGCGAGGAACTCAGCGGTTCGGTGATCCCCCGTCAGACCGACGAGTTCACCTGTTCCGTCTGCTTCCTGGTCCAGCACCGCAGCAGGATTGCGGAAGATGACGGCAAGGGAAATCTGGTCTGCATCGACTGCGAGTGAGCCGGCGGGGGAGTACCACCCCCGAGGTTTGCTCAGCGCGGGCAGTGTCGGCCCTCCAGGCCGACGGCGCCTGCCGGGAGGGGCTGTGCGCGGGCTTGTCTAGACATGGTCTAGACCTGGGGGGTGTCCAGGGCATCCAGCAACTGCTCGGGTTCGCTGGTGGACACCAGCCAGTAGGGGGTGGGGTCGTCGGGGTCCTCCAGCACCAGCATCGCCATGGAGGGGATCCAGGGACGGTGATAGACGAAGGCAGCAGGATCCAATTGGCGGCCCATGGCCGCGCTCCGGGCGGAGGGGGGAACCGGAAGGCTGCGACTGACCACCGAGGTCGGCAGAGAAGCTTCCCCGGCGTGCAGCCAGGTTTCCCCCTCGGCGTCCCGTTCGACGGTCAGCTCATTGCTCGACAGGTGGAGAAGCGCCCAGACCACCGCGGCGAGGACGACAAGCCCGAGTGCGAGCCCCCAGTACCATTCACGGCTCATCTGACCCTGGAAACCGATCAGCGTGCTGACGCCCAGACCGATCAGCCACCAGGACAACGGGACGCGCTGACGCTCGCGGTAGAGAACGGTCGGACCGGTCACGCCGGGCCGGCTCTCTCCGGAATCCTGTGGCACGTCATCTCCTGTCACCTCGGGCTCGCTCACGATCCCTTAGTCTAACCTGCGGGCGCTGCTGTCAGTAACCGGGAGCCGACGGTAGACTCCGAGACCATGACCGACAGCCTCGACACACCGTTGCGTATCGCGCGACTCGACCCTGACCTGCCCTTGCCGTCGCGGGCACACCCAAGTGACGCCGGCCTTGACCTGCACAGTGCGGAGGACGTGACGTTGGCTCCCGGTGAGCGGGCACTGGTGGGGACAGGAATAGCCGTCGGGCTTCCAGTCGGAACCGTCGGGCTGGTTCACCCTCGGAGCGGCCTGGCCTGGAAGAAGGGAATCTCCATTGTGAACGCCCCGGGCACGGTGGACGCGGACTACCGTGGCGAAGTGAAGGTCTGTCTGATCAACCTCGACCCTGCTGTCCCGGCAACGATCAGTCGCGGCGACCGCATCGCCCAGTTCCTGGTTCAGGAGGTCTCGCTCTGCGCCGTGGAGGAAGTGCCTGACATTGCTGGGCTCGGAGACACGGTGCGCGGTGCGGGTGGTTACGGGTCGACGGGCGACTGAGCACGTCCGTCATACTCTGCCACCCTCCACCACCGTTCCCGTCCCGTCCTTTCCCCGAGAATTGAGGAGTAACCCAACCATGTGGCCCTTCAGCAAGAAGAACGACGGCGCTGACGCCGGTACCGGTGAAACCGGCGAGTCGGTGTCATCCCCCTCGACCACCCATGCGCCCGATGCCACTCCGGGTAACGCTGAGGTATCCGACCGACCACAGACCGGGGCCCAGTCGGAGCCGCTGTCTGTTCACGAAACGGCCTCCGCTTATGATCCGGTCAATGGGGATTTCGGTCCTTTTGACGGCGACAGGGTGGACTATTCCACTTTCGACTACTCCGATTTCGCGAAAAGCGGTCTGGATCTCGGATCCCTCCGTGTGCCGGTGCCGCACAACGGCGAGGTCCAGGTGGAGATGGGCCCCAAGGGGCCGCAGATGATCCATATTCTCACCCCCTTCGGTCGGTTGACCCCGGTGGCGCTGGCAGCTCCCCGTTCCGGACGGCAGTGGGAGGACAGCATTCCCGAGATCACCAAGGGAATGAGCGCGGACGGTCTGGAGGTACAGCAGGGGCAGAGTCTCTGGGGAACCGAGCTCGTCGGAACCATGAAGGCCGGCACCATGCGCGTCGTAGGTGTTGACGGGCCACGGTGGATGCTGCGAATGACACTGGCAGGACCTGCGGACAAGGCGGACCAACTGGCAGAACTCGCCTACGAGGTCATCTCGCGCACCTTCGTCTACCGCGGCGATGATCCATTGCCCGCGGGCCAGGCGCTGCCGGTCACGATTCCGGCGGCGATGGCAGAGGAACTGCGTAAGGTCGTCGAGCAGCGGCAGAAGGACGCGGCCACGGCGAAGCCGGAGGACGGGGAGTGACCGACGAGGCCCCACGCTCCTCAGAGTCCGAAGCGGCCGCCGCGCCGACGGTCCTGGAGCAGCTCGGAGGGCTGTCTGGGCTTGTCGCCTCCGTCCTCCCCGTACTGGTCCTGGTGCCGGTGAACTCACGCTGGGGTCTGGGCCTGGCTCTGACCGCCGCTGTCGCCGTGTCGGTGCTGGTGTTCCTCTGGCGTCTGGCCCGTAAAGAGACGCTGATGCCGGCAGTATCGGGGCTGATGGGGGTGGGGCTGTGCGCTCTGATCGCCTGGTTGTTGGGCGACGCGAAGGGGTACTTCGCGTACGGCATCTGGTACTCACTGGTGGCCGGTATCGTCTTCGTGGTGTCCATCGTGGTCAAATGGCCTCTCGTGGCCGTGATCTGGCACGGTATCAACGGCTCCGGCCACCGTTGGCGGAGTAACCGGACTGCAGTGCGGGCCTACAGTCTGGCGACGTTCGCGTGGGCCGTCGTCTTCTTCGGGCGTTTCGTCGTCCAGCAGTGGCTCTACGTCCAGGATGATGCTGTCGGCGCCCTCGGTGTCGCACGGATCATCATGGGTCTGCCGTTGACCGCCGTTGTGGTTCTGGTGACGGTATGGGCGGTCCGGAAGGCCAATGCTTCTGAGCGTGCGGCATGACGGGCCCGGTCACGACCGTTGACATCCTCGGTCCTGCTCACGGGGGAACCGGCGTGGCACGCGTGGACGGACAGGTGGTTTTTGTTCGTGGTGCCCTGCCCGGTGAGAAAGGGGTACCGATTCACGTCGACGACGGAAAGGCAGGCAAGCGTTTTCTCACTGCCACCGTGACGGATGCCCAGGCCATCGGAGACGCTTCTCCTCATCGAGTACCGGCCGTATGCCCGGCAGCCGCGGCGGGAGCGGGATGCTGTGACCTGGACTTCGTGGACCAGGACGGTTCGCTGGCCATCAAACGCCAGGTCGTCATCGAGCAGTTCCAGCGCATCGGCGGCATCGACCTGAGTGCGCTGCCGGACGGCACGGTCCCGGAGACCGTGTCACCGGACCCGTTCACCGGTTACCGCACCCGGGTACGTCTCGGAGTGGACTCGGTAGGACGTGCCGGTCTCCGCCAAAGAAGCAGCGCCGGGGTGATCCCCCTCGACAGCACGTCGGTGCAGTGTGCCCAGTGGGCTCCGGCACTGGCCGAAGGGCTGCCCACCGAACTCACTGCATACAGTCTCACGCCCGGGGCGGAGGTATGCGTGGCCTTAGGAGACGATGGTGCCCGCAGCATCGTCGAGGTTCCACCGATGCCCCGCCCACACCGCCGCGGACAACGGCGCCGAGCCCAGAATCGTCCTCGCAGTACGGTGCGGCGCCGTGTGCTCAGTGGGACCGGGGACGTGGTGCGTTCCGTCGGAGGACGCTCTTGGCGCGTTCCGGCCGAAGCGTTCTGGCAGGCCCATCACGCCGTCGCCGGGATGTATTCGGAATGGGCGACCGCGCACACCCCGGTGGGCAGTGAACTGGGCTGGGACCTCTACGGCGGGGCCGGCGTTTTCGCTGCCGCACTCGGCGATGCGGTGCCGGATATCGCCGTCGACTGCGTGGATATCGCCTCGCCTGCCACCGCGGCAGGTCGTGACACCTTGGTGGACCGCGACGTCCGGTTCGTCACAGGGGATGTCGCCGGATGCATCGACACCCTGCGTGGGGCGGCTCCCGGTGCCACGCCTCCGTCAGTGGTTGTTCTGGACCCGCCACGCACCGGTGCCGGCCGGAAAGTCATCGAGGCCGTTGCCGGGCGTGACCCCTCCGCCGTTCTCCATGTCGGCTGCGATCCGGCGACGGCGGCCCGTGATGCCGCGCTTCTCGCCGAACATGGTTATCGTCCAGATGCCGTCACCGTCGTCGATGCTTTCGGACTGACCCATCACGTCGAGGTGCTCGTACGTTATGTTCGTTAGCTCGAGCCGGAAGATCCTGGGTCAGACGCAATAGTGAGGTCCGATGATGTGAACACGGCCCGTGCCCGTAAGATGGACGAAGTGCCTGTGACTCAGGCAGCAAGATTGAAGCGTAGGTTGTCGACCGTCGACTCCGGGCGCCCCGGAACCATGGGGCACGAGGGCTGGCGACGACAGGGACGGAGAAGAGAGAACGGGTATGTCGATTCTTGAAAAGGTATCGTCACCGGCGGACCTCCGGACGCTGACTCCAGGACAGCTGGAGACCCTCGCTGGCGAGATCCGGGAGTTTCTCATCGAGAAGGTCTCCGCCACGGGCGGGCACCTGGGACCGAACCTCGGGGTCGTGGAACTGACGATCGCACTGCACCGGGTATTCGACTCACCGGTGGATCCGATCATCTTCGACACCGGCCACCAGTCCTACGTCCACAAGATTCTCACCGGCCGCAGGAACCTCTTCGACACCCTCCGTCAGCGTGACGGGCTGTCGGGATACCCCGACCGTGCGGAGAGCCCCCATGACTGGACCGAGTCCTCCCACGCCTCTGCCTCCCTCTCCTACGCCGATGGCCTCGCCAAGGCGTTTGAGTTGACCGGCCAGACCGAACGGCGCGTCGCTGCAGTCATCGGTGACGGTGCCCTCACCGGGGGAATGGCCTGGGAGGCACTGAACAATATTGCCGAGGGCAAGGACCGTCCCTTGACGGTGATCGTCAACGACAACGGCAGGTCCTATTCCCCGACGATCGGCGGGCTGGCACACAGCCTCGCCGGCATGCGGATGCAGCCGGCCTATGACAAGGTCATGGAGCAGGGGAAGAATTCCCTCGGCCGACTCGGCGCTGTCGGTGAACATGCGTTCAAACTGCTCCACAGCTTCAAGGAAGGCGTCAAGCATGCCGTTATCCCGCAGGAGCTGTTCAGCAACCTGGGCTTGAAGTACGTCGGTCCTGTGGACGGACATGATGTGCGTGCCGTGGAAGCGGCGCTGTCCTACGCCCGCGACTACGGCGGTCCGATCATCGTCCACATCGTCACCAAGAAGGGCAACGGTTACGCCCCGGCTGAGAACGACGAAGCTGACCAGATGCATTCCACCGGAGTCATCGACCCGCTTACGGGCAGGGCTGTCCAGGTCAGTGCGCGTGGCTGGACCGACGTCTTCGCCGACGAACTCATCGAGATCGGACGTCGCCGGGACGACGTCGTCGCGATTACCGCAGCGATGGCCGGTCCGACCGGTCTCTCGCATTTTGCTGAGGTGTTCCCGGAACGGACCTTTGATGTCGGGATCGCCGAGCAGCACGCGGTGACGTCGGCAGCCGGGCTTGCCCTCGGCGGTCTTCACCCTGTCGTCGCGGTGTACTCGACGTTCCTCAACCGGGCATTCGACCAGTTGCTCATGGATGTGGCGTTGCTGCACATGCCGGTGACGTTTGTTCTTGACCGTGCCGGTATCACCGGCTCCGACGGCGCCAGCCACAACGGCATGTGGGACCTGTCGATCACAGGTATCGTCCCGGGCATCCGGGTAGCGGCCCCGCGGGACGGCACACGCCTGGTCGAAGCGCTCAACCGTTCCGTCTCCGTTTCAGACGGCCCCTCCGTGGTCCGGTTCTCAAAGGGGGCGGTCCCTCCCGATGTGCCGGCCGTGGATTCCTGCGCGGACTACGACGTCCTCATCGCAGCGGAGGAGGGTCACCTCGGCGCCGTCGACTCCCTGAAGGTGCTGGTGGTCAATTACGGTCCGTTGACGGCACAGTCTGCTGCGGCCGCAGAGGCACTTGCCGTCGAGGGGCACGTGGTGACCGTGATCGACCCGGTCTGGGTGACACCGGTGTCACCGGATGTCGTTGAACTCGCCAGGAACACCGACCTGGTGATCACGGTGGAGGATAACGGGGTCCACGGTGGCGCCGGGCAGATGCTCGCACGCGCGGCGTCCGAAGCCTCGGTGTCGACGCCGGTCCGCTACCTTGGCGTTGACCAGCGATTTCTCGCACACGGTTCGAGGGGAGAGGTGCTCGCCGAGGTGGGTCTTGACAACGATTCCGTGGTGGAGCAGGTCTGCGGGTGGGCTACGGACGAGGTCCGGCGCCGTGCAGAGGCCTCTGACGTCAGCTGACTAGTTGACCTGGTCGGCGACGACGGGGGCAAAAGCGTCGATGAGCAGATCTACCTGCCATCGTCGGCACTGCTGGTCCTCGAGCGCCTGCCCCAGCATGTTCTCCAACTCACTCACCGGATCGTTCGGCGCATTCCCGGAGAGTGACGGGCCTGTCGCACCGGCCGGGACGAGGAGACAGGAGACGTCCCAGGCCACCGACCGGAGGGCACGGACGGTGAGAAGGTCTTCGGTCCTGATCCCGGTACAGTCGGATACCACCGAGAGTGCATCGCGGAAATCAGTCGACAGACGGTAGGCCAGTGGGTGGTCGCGTTCCCATGTGCGGTGGTCGGGTCGTCCTCCCGACGACGTAGGCCGGTCAGGAAGGCTTGCCGGGTCCGCAGAAATCGCCTGCCGTAATGCAGAAGACAGGACCGCTGTCAGCTCGCGGGCGAATCCTGACCCCCGTGAGGTCCGCGCGAGACGGGACGCGCCGGACACCTCGCGGCTCAGCTGGCGGTCAGCACGCCCCGGCTGTTGAGCGAGGTCCAGAATCGACGAGCCGCGCAGCACGTGTTCCGGCGGCACGTCCCTGTCCCGGGCGACTGAGGTCCGGGCGTCGATCAGACGGCGGACGATCTCGAGTCCGCGGGCGTCCCGGACGTGGCCGATGCCCCGGAGCTTGCGCCAGTCGGGTTCCGGGACGGGGAAAGACCACCCCCTGCTGACGTGGTCGCATTCCTGCCGGTACCAGTCTCCTCGGCCGAGGTCGCGGAGTCGGGACAACGTGACGTCGCGCAACTCGATGAGCAGCTCCACATCAAGGGCGGCGTAGGACAGCATGGCGTCAGGGATCGGACGGGCCGACCAGTCTTCACGTCCCTTGTCCTTGGCTACTGTCACCCCGAGAAATTCCTCGAGCATGCCGGCCAGCCCGATCTGGCCGTAGCCGAGCAACCGCCCGGCGATCTGGGTGTCGTGGAGCTCCGGTGTGCGCCACCCGAGCGAGGTCAGTGCCGGGAGGTCGCTGTGGGCGGCGTGCAGGATCCACGGCGTTGTGTCCATGACCGGGGCGAGAATCTCGCCGGCCTGCGGCACCGCGGCGGGGTCTACCAGATGTGTGCCGGCGCCGTCCCGTCGCAACTGCACGAGGAATGCCCGGTCGTCGAACCGGAAACCGGACGCACGTTCCGTATCCACGGCGACGGGACCGCGCCCGCGGGAGAGGGACTCGGAGACGGTCTGTACCGACTCCGGCGTGTCGGACAGGGCGGGGACGCCATCGCGGGGGGAGGAGAGGTGTTCAGCCACAGCTGTCACCTTACCGACCACTGATTGAGGTCACCCCTTCGGGAGGAAGACCGGCGACGTTGGCGAGGACCTTGGAGAACGCGGTGACGTGCCCGGAGAGATCGGTACCGGCGGCGCTCCATGATGCACGCATCTCGATCTGGAATGCATTGGCGGGGCCGCCGATGTCCCCGAAACGGCTGGAAGCGGTGGCGGTGACGGTGCCTCCGAGGTCGCTGAAGGAATTACCGTCCAACCCTTCGGTCAGCCAGTCCCAGGCGACCTCGGGAAGAAGCGGGTCCTCGGCGACCGCTGAATCGAGGTCGGCCTGGATGTAGGCCACGAGCTTCATCATCCCGGGTCCCTCTGACCCTCTGGGGTCGTGGAGCAGGATGAGTCTGCCGAACGCGTCACCGTCGGAATCTGTGGGCACGGCGGCTTCCCCACCGTCGCGCCCGGCCGTCCCGACGGCGTCGGTCCTTCCCGGTAATCGCTCGACTTCGAGGCCGATCGCATGGCTGTAGGGTGCGAGTTTCCGCGGGGGACGGATGTCGGTCACAGTGATGCCACTGCGGACCGGCGCAGCATGCATGGAGGTGACCGCCTCCCGGAACGGGCCGGGGACAGCCTCCGTGGCATCGGCCGTCGCGGCCTGACCCGGGTTACCTGTCGTCTCTGAATCAACGCTCACAGGGGTCAACATAACCGGCGGAAATCGGGATGTGGTGCAGGCGCGCCGTCGGTGCTCCACTTCGCCGTGGAACTGGCATAATCTGGAGACATGGTTGACCAGAATTCGTCCCCGGTCGGCGTCGCCGATCTCCGTCCGACTGAAGAGGCGATTGGCACGGCCCGGTCCGCTCGTCGTGCCTCTCCAGACGCTCCACTGCTGGCGGCCGTCCGGGGGGAGACTCCCTCCCGCCGCCCGATGTGGATGATGCGTCAGGCCGGGCGTTCCCTGCCCGAGTACCGCGAGATCCGTAAGGACGTCGGCATGCTCGACTCCTGTTTCCGTCCGGACCTGCTCGCCGAGATCACCCTGCAGCCGGTGCGTCGCCATGACGCCGATGCGGCGATCCTCTTCTCGGACATCGTCGTACCGCTGAAGGCCGCAGGGGTGGGTGTCGACATCGTCGCGGGACGCGGACCGGTACTGGAATCTCCGGTGCGTACGGCGGACGCGGTCGAAGCCCTGCCGGTCGTCGATCCCTCGCAGCTCGAGGCGGTTGTCGAGGGGATCGGCGGGATCCTTGACGAGTTGCGGGACGACCAGGTGCTCATCGGGTTCGCCGGTGCGCCGTTCACTCTGGCGTCTTACCTGATCGAGGGAGGGCCGTCGAAGAACCATGGGGTGACGAAGGCGATGATGTACTCGCAGCCGCAGTTGTGGCACGCGTTGATGGACAAGCTCGCCCCGACAGTGGTCCGCTTTCTCCAGGTTCAGATCGAGGCCGGGGCCGATGCGGTTCAGCTCTTCGATTCCTGGGCAGGGTTCCTCAGTCTGCGCGACTACCGCGAGTTCGTCGCCCCCTATTCGCAGAAGATTATCGAGGCCGTGCGCCCGTACGATGTCCCTGTAATCCACTTCGGGGTGAACACCGGAGAGCTGCTCGGGGAGATGGCCGCAGTGGGGCCGGACGTGATCGGCATTGACTGGAAGACACCTCTCGATGTCGCTGCACAGCGCGTTACCGCATCTTTGACCGCTGCCCATGAGGCCGGTGATCTCCGCGTCTCCGCTGAGCGACGCGTCCGTGCGATCCAGGGAAATCTGGACCCGGCAATCCTTCTGGCCGGGCCTGAGGTGATCGGTGAACAGGTCCGCCGTGTCTGTCGTGAGGCTGATCGGGCCGTCGCTGCCGGTGACGCCCGTGGCCACATTTTCAATCTCGGCCATGGTGTTCTCCCGGAAACTGATCCGGATGCGATCACCCGGGCCTTCGCGGAGATGCATGGACAGTGACGGAAATGAGTAACGTCCCCGGGCCGCGTGTCGCCGTCGTTGGTGGTGGTGTCAGTGGACTGTTCGCCGCGTGGGAACTGAGGCGTCGGCTGGGGCCCGGCGCCCAGATTCTCGTCCTCGAGGCGTACAGCAGACTCGGCGGGAAGCTGAAGACCGTCGATTTCGCCGCCGGACCGGTGGACATGGGTGCCGAGGCATTCCTGACCAGGCACACCGGGATGGCGCAGCTTGTCGAGGATCTCGGGCTCGGGGAGGAGCTCCGGGTGCCCTCTGGCGCCCGCAGTGCATTCCTCGTCGACGGCGAGCTCGTGGATATCCCGCCTGCCACGGTCATGGGGGTTCCGGCGAAAGGTTCGGATGTCGCTGGCGTGCTCAGCCCGCGTGCACAGGCGGCGGTGGATTCCGAACGCGACGGTGCTGCGCTGCCGTGGATCGTCGGGGATGACGTGAACGTCGGCGAACTGGTACGCCGACGGTACTGCGACGAGGTTGTCGACCGGCTGGTGTCCCCCATGCTCGGTGGGGTGTACTCGTGCTCGGCAGACGATCTCGGGCTGCGAGCCACGGTACCCCAGATTGCGGAGGCGATGGACGACATCGCGGCGCGGGGAGATGATGTCTACCTCTCCACCGCTGTCGCCGAAGCACTGGCGCTGCGTGCGTCAGCCGCCACGGCCGCGGCTGGACCTGCGTTCAACTCCCTGGCGACGGGGTACCGGACACTGATCACCAGACTCGCGGAGCTCTCCGATGCGGACATCCATGTTGACACGCAGGTGGAAGAGATCGGCCGATACAACGGGCGGATCTACCTTGAGCCGGTAGGGACCGTTGACGCCGTCATCGTGGCGACGCCGGCTCCCACGGCGTCGGTTCTGCTCGAGGACCTGATTCCGGATGCCGCGGAGATCCTCGGTGGTGTCGATCTGGCAGGCTCAGCAGTCGTCGGTCTCAGCTACGACGGTGCCGACGGCGATGCGGGGATTCCCGACCGGTCGGGAATCCTCATCGGAGCGGACGGTCCCACACACGCCAAGGCGTTCACGTTCTCCTCCCGCAAATGGCCCCATATCGGTGAGCGCCACGGTGGGGGCGGCGGTTTCGTGCGTGCCAGCTTCGGGACATTCCGGGACGGGGGTCTTCTCGACGCCGATGACGACACTCTCGTGGAATACGCCGTTGACGACCTGGCACGAGTCGCCGGTGTCACCAGCCGCCCCACCGAGACGTTCGTGCAGCGGTGGTGGGGTGGGCTTCCTGTTTACGGTGTGGGGCACACCGAACTCATGGGTATCGCCGAGTCCGCGATCAATGATGTTCCCAGAATTGCCGTGGCCGGGGCGTACCTCCACGGGGTCGGGGTGCCGGCATGCGCAGAGACGGGACGGGCAGCGGCGCGCAAGATCGCCGACGAACTCTGATAACTACCCGTGCTCCCGGTAGCCGGGGGCGCGGTGCACAGTGGCTAAGATCAGCCAGGACACATTCAACAGGTCGATGAACAGGACGGGTGGTTGAGAACCATGGCGAAACTTGATTTCAGGGAACTCAATGAGAAGCTGCAGTACACGATGTGGTCGGTGTTCACGGTCCGCAACGGAGAGCTGCCGGACGATGATGAGGCACGGGCTGCGGTGGCAGCGGACCTGGAATCTTTCCTCGCCTCCTTCGACGACGAGGAACTGACCGTCCGCGGTGTCTACGACCTCACCGGACAGCGGGCGGAGGCGGATATCATGATCTGGTGGCACGCCGAGAAGTTCGAGGACTTGCAGCGTGCATACCGTCGGTTCCTCAGGGAGACCACACTCGGTCGCGCCTGCGACGGGTACTGGTCGAACTCCGCCCTGCACCGCCCGGCGGAGTTCAACAAGTCCCACCTTCCCTCGTTCATCATGGGGGAGGACCCGGGGGACTGGATCGCGGTCTACCCGTTCGTCCGTTCCTATGAGTGGTATCTGCTGCCGGACAAGGAGCGCCGTACGATCCTGGCCGAACACGGTATGGCGGCACGGGGTTACGACGAGGTCCGCGCGAACACGGTCCCCGCCTTCGCCCTGGGCGACTATGAGTGGATCCTCGCTTTCGAGAGCCCGACTCTGGATCGTATCGTCGACCTGATGTACAAAATGCGGTACACGGAGGCGCGGCGCCATGTCCGTGAGGAAGTCCCCTTCTTCACGGGACGCCGGGTCAACGGCGATGCCGACGAGCTCGCCGGATTCGTCTCCGAGCTTCCCTGAACGAACGGGGGCGTCAGCTCTCCTGAAGACGCAGAGCAATCCCGTTGATGCAGTAACGCAGGTCTGTGGGCGTGTCGTAGCCTTCCCCCTCGAAAACATGGCCGAGGTGCCCGCCGCAGGTGGCGCAGACGACCTCGGTCCTCCGAGTCCCCAGTGAGTCGTCGATGCGGGTCTCCACCGCATCGGAGTCCGCCGGGTCGAAGAAGGACGGCCAGCCGCAGTGGGAGTGGAACTTCTCGGTGGAACGGAAGAGTTCTGCGCCGCATCCGCGGCACAGGTAGACGCCTTCTGTCTCTGCATCGGTGTACTCACTGGTGTAGGGACGCTCCGTCGCCGAGTTCCGTAGCACCTGGAACTCATCAGGGGACAGGCGCTCGCGCCACTGCGCATCAGTGAGTGTGGAGAAGTCCTCGAGTGGGCGGATGTCGGGCCGATTCTCGGTCATCGCTGTTACCTCTGTTCGGGTCGGGGTTCCTCGGTTGTGCCCGGTGCCGCCGTGGAGTCACGGTCGTGATTCTGCCGACGCCAGTCGGTGGCGAGCCAGACGACGACGGATGTCGCCGCCGCGAGGATGATCAGACCCCAGCCGACGGTACCGCGTGTGTACTCAACGATACGCCCGGGCCACTCCCAGCGGTCGGAGTTCCATGAGTCGCCGGACATACACCAGTAGATACCGATCCAGGTGACAGGATTGTGCATCACCGACAACCGGCAGAAAACGGTGAAGATCATCGGCAGCAGCATCATCGAGTAGTACATCTGCCCCAGGGAACTCACCAGGAATACACCGGTCATCAGAATGCCTGTGGTGGTTGATGCCCACATCAACGGGTCAGAGTTCCGCCAGCGCAGTAGGCCGAAAACAGTGACTGCAACGCCGAGGGCGAAGATCACACGCAGGGCCATGATGAACCAGTCATCCATGCCGAAATAAACTCCGACGCCCGATAGCGACGAATTGGCGTAATCGCGGACCTCGCTCAGATAAGGCATGAGCTTGTCGAGGTAGTCGGAGGGCTGCGTCATCAGCGGCCAGGCGGCCAGATTGAACACCACGGGCATGGCGATGCCCGATACAAGTGCCCACCATTGGCGTTTGGCGAGCGGAAGGAAGAGCAGGACTGCGAACTGCGGCTTCACCGTGATGGCCAGGCCTACCGCAATGCCCGCGAGCACCGTGGCGAGGGTGTTGCGTGTTCCGGTGCCGGGCCCGAATCTCCAGGAGACGTCGCCCGACCCGACCAGGAGCCACCAGAGGAAAACAACCTCGACGGCCAGTAGAATCCCGTTGACGTTCGAGAACAGAAGAGTGTTGGTCACGGACTCGCTCGCGAAGACCAGAAGCGCCGCCACGGGGAGAACCGGCCCGGTGAGAGGACGGCGGGCCAGCTTCGTCAACACGGCGAGCGCGACGAGGACGGCTAAGCCGTTGGCGAAGATGAAGAGAATACGACCGATGTCCCAGGACGGCAGGAGAGCCAGGGGGCTGAGCAGGAGGGTGCCGCCGGGGGAGTAGAGGTAGTGGGGGTCGACGAAGCTGTAGTTCTCGTCGTAGACCGGTACACCGTCGATGAACCGGTGCAGAGCGTTCCAGACGGTGGTGAAGTCGTCGGTGGGGTGGTTGTTCTGCGGATTGAGGAACACCCGGTGGATGATCGTGAAGATAGCCAGCGGCCAGGCGGCCATGGTGAACGCGCCGGCCGGCGTCCGGAGATAACTACGCAGCGCACCGGATCGGTCTGTGTGGGTGCTGTCGGTGTCTCCGTTACCGCCAGCGGCATCGGCTGGGGTCATCTGTGCAGTCACTGTGCGAATTCTAGTGCCTGCACCGCTCACGCCCGGGACCGCCACGCGTCGAACCCCTGGCGTAGACCCGGAAAGCAGGGAGCGGTACAGATACCGAAGGCCCGCCGACGGGGGTCGGCGGGCCTTCAATGGTGGAGCGGATGACGAGACTCGAACTCGCGACCCTAACCTTGGCAAGGTTATGCGCTACCAACTGCGCTACATCCGCATTTTCTAGCAATCGTACTGATGAGCAGGCCCGTGAGGGACTGTTCGTGCGCGATACTGGGATCGAACCAGTGACCTCTTCCGTGTCAGGGAAGCGCTCTCCCGCTGAGCTAAACGCGCGGGCTCCATCCTCGCGGCACCCGATGGGTGCTGCCCGGGGGAGTGGAGCGGATGACGAGACTCGAACTCGCGACCCTAACCTTGGCAAGGTTATGCGCTACCAACTGCGCTACATCCGCATTTTCTAGCAATCGTACTGATGAGCAGGCCCGTGAGGGACTGTTCGTGCGCGATACTGGGATCGAACCAGTGACCTCTTCCGTGTCAGGGAAGCGCTCTCCCGCTGAGCTAAACGCGCGTGGTGCGAGGTGGAAACGGGAATCGAACCCGTGTACACGGTTTTGCAGACCGTTGCCTAAGCCACTCAGCCATTCCACCGTGGCGTCGCCGCCTCGTGCCGGATCTCGACCCTACCGGTTGGGGACCGGAAGGGAAAATGAGAACCTGAGCGGATGACGAGACTCGAACTCGCGACCCTAACCTTGGCAAGGTTATGCGCTACCAACTGCGCTACATCCGCAAGCACCGTGAAGTACCGGTGCGACCCAGAACTCTATAGGTTTCGTCGAGCGCACACAAACAGCCAGGTAGGCGCACCTATCGCAGGAACAGCACCAGCGGCTCGAACATCACGCGTGTCATTTGTCGGTGGCGCGCGGCTCAGCGGCACCGCATTTTCCCGGCCACATGGGGCTGGCTCCGAGATCCGCGACGACAGTCAGCCCCGTTTCGGCTATTCCACTGTGCTGATCCTGTGTCTCGCGCCTTCTGCACGGCCTCGTGGTCGCGAGGGCTTGTTGCTGCTGTGACGTGCGAAGTTGCGTGCTTCCCTGTGGAGGATGATAGATTACCTCTCGTTCCACCGAGGTCCCATGGCTCAGTGGAAGAGCGTTCCGTTCACACCGGAAAGGTCGCTGGTTCGATCCCAGCTGGGACCACGTCTTACGCCCTCGACAGGCAGTGCTTCACACTGGCGGTCGGGGGTTTTCGCGTGTCCGGGGTGGTGCATCACACCAGGGGTCTTTCACATGGAAGTGCAGTTAGGATGGGTGTCCTACACCTGTGGACATACCTTCCCCGGTGTCAGTCGAAGGAAAGGACCGTCAATGTTCCGTCTCCCGTCCCGCCGTCACTCCCGGCCGTCCTCACTACAGGCGACCAGTGGTGTCGGCCTGTTCGTCGTGCCGGGAGTGGCACTTGCCCTGGCCGCTGCGCCGGTCGTTGTCGGAGCGGGTCCTTCTCTCGGGCTCCCGGAGGCGTCCGCCCACGACGTGATGGTTGGATCAACCCCAGAACAGGACAGCACCATCAGTGATGCTCCTGACGCGATTGAACTCGAGTTCTCCGGCATCCCCCGAGACGACTTCAACACCGTCGCCTTGTCGCGCGACGGTGAGGTGCTGGTAACCGACGAGCCAACGATTGACGGCCACAGTCTCACACTGGATGTTCCGGACGATGTGGAGATGTCCGACGGTGAGTACACCGTCGGCTACCAAATCACCTCGTCTGACGGACACGCGACCCGTGGTAGCTACGTTTTCACTCTCGCCGCAGACGGTGGCGCCGCCGAGTCCGAGACGTCCCAGGGGGCAGGTGAGGCCGACGACGATGCCGGGATGCCGTCCTGGGCCGGGCCCGCACTCGGTATCGCCGGCGTGATCGTCGTTCTGGGGGCCCTCGTCGTGGCGATCGCCCGCTTCCGGTCTATGTCGTCCGACGAATCGGGCGAGCCCGGGGCGGATGATCGCCGGGACTCCTGAACCTCGTACGGACCGGGTGGCCGCCCGACGCGTGGCGGCAGGTAAGGTAGTGCTCGACTTCTGACTGTCACCAGGTATGTGACCGTCATCATCTGCCGTGTAAGGAGCACACCACCCGTGAGTGAATCAGCACTGGACGTCGCACAGGAATCCGCCGCGAAGGCCCCTGTGACTTTCACCGTCCCAGCCGGAGAATCGGCAGGGGCCGCCATGCGTCCGTTGGAACTGCCGAACAAAGGGACCGGTGCCATTGTCTGCGTCAAGGACACCGAAGGGTCCCTGAGGGACCTGGCTTTTGTTCCGGAGACCGATACCGAGGTCACTGCTGTTGCCGCGAACACCGACGATGGTCGTGCCGTGATCCGGCACTCCTGTGCCCATGTCCTGGCACAGGCGGTCCAGAAGGAGTTTCCCGGGACGAAGCTCGGCATCGGTCCTGCGATCGAGAACGGCTTCTACTACGACTTCCAGGTCGATGAGCCTTTCACCCCGGAGGATCTCAAGACGCTCGAGAAGCGTATGAAGAAGATCATCAAGTCAGGGCAGCGTTTCGAGCGGCGTGTCTATGACTCGGTGGACTCCGCGGCCGCGGAACTTGCCGCCGAGCCGTTCAAACTCGAGCTCATCCAGGACAAGGGTAATGTTGATCCGGATTCGGATGAGGCCACCGAAGTCGGTTCCGGGGAGCTCACCGCCTATGACAACGTCAACCCGCGCACCAGTGAGGTGGAATGGTCGGACCTGTGCCGTGGACCGCACATTCCGACGACCCGCTACATTCCCGCCTTCGCGCTCACGCGGTCGTCGGCGGCTTACTGGCGTGGGGACCAGTCCCGCGAGGACCTGCAGCGTATCTACGGTACGGCCTGGGAATCCAAGGAAGCCCTCGAGGAGCACCAGCACATGCTGGCGGAGGCAGAGAAGCGAGACCACCGGCGTCTCGGCCAGGAGCTCGACCTGTTCAGCTTCCCGGACGATCTCGGCTCGGGCCTTCCCGTCTTCCATCCGGACGGAGGCATCGTCCGGCTGGAGATGGAGGAACACTCGCGACGTCGCCACATCGAAGCCGGGTATTCCTTCGTCAATACGCCGCACATCACCAAGGGCGACTTGTATGAGCGCTCCGGCCACCTGGGCTTCTACAAGGACGCGATGTTCCCGCCGATGCAGGCCGACGGCGAGTGGGACGAGGACGGCAACTGCACCAAGCAACCGCAGGACTACTACCTCAAACCCATGAACTGCCCGATGCACAACCTGGTCTTCGACTCGCGCGGCAGGTCGTACCGCGAATTGCCGTTGCGGCTGTTCGAGTTCGGTACGGTGTACCGCTACGAGAAGTCCGGGGTGATCCAGGGACTGACTCGGGCCCGCGGTTTCACGCAGGACGACGCACACATCTACTGCACGGAGGATCAGCTCGAGGAAGAGCTGACCACCGTACTCGAGTTCGTCATCTCGTTGCTGCGGGACTACGGCCTGGACGACTTCTACCTGGAGCTTTCCACCCGTGACCCGAAGAAGTCCGTGGGCTCGGACGAGATCTGGGAGCGTTCCACCGAGACGCTGCGTCGCGTAGCCACGCAGTCAGGTCTCGAGCTTGTGCCGGATCCGGAAGGCGCCGCGTTCTACGGTCCGAAGATCTCCGTACAGGCTCGCGACGCCATCGGACGGACGTGGCAGATGTCCACGGTGCAGCTGGACTTCAACATGCCGGAGCGATTCAACCTCGAATACACCGCCTCCGACGGCACCAAGAAGCAACCGATCATGGTGCACCGCGCCCTCTTCGGCTCGATCGAGCGTTTCTTCGGCGTCTTGTTGGAGCACTACGCAGGTGCGTTCCCTGCATGGTTGGCACCGCACCAGGTCACTGGTATCCCCGTGGCCGACGAGTTCGTCGGCTATCTGGAGGACATCACCGCTGACCTGCGGAGTCAGGGTATTCGTGCCGCGGTGGACACCTCTGATGACCGTATGCAGAAGAAGATCCGCAACCACACCACCGGCAAGGTTCCTTTCATGCTGCTGGCCGGCGGACGCGATGTCGAGGCAGGCGCCGTCAGCTTCCGCTTCCTGGACGGCAGCCAGGTCAACGGGGTGCCGCGGGCTGATGCGGTCCGCATCATCACCGACTGGGTCCGTGGGCGCCGCAATGAGCAGCCGAGTGGAGAGAACATTGGCGAGCTCAGCTGACGTCGCGCCGGACGGCCTCGCCCGCCTGTGGGCACCGTACCGGTCCGCGTATCTCGGAGAGCAGGGTGCCAGCGGCGGTGACGCCGGGGACAGCGGGTCTGCCGATCCAGAGGATCCGTTCTCCTCACTGCCTGGGAAGTCAGACGAGGACGCGTTGATCGTCGCCCGCGGGGACGAGGTTTTCTGCATACTGAACCTCTACCCTTACAACCCCGGCCACATGATGGTGCTGCCGTACCGCAAGGTTGCGTCGTATGAAGACCTTACGGATTCGGAGACCCGGGAGCTGGCCGTGTTTACGAAGAAGGCGATCCGCGTCCTCCGTGCGGTATCAGGGCCGGACGCGCTGAATGTCGGGATGAATCTCGGCCGAGCATCCGGAGGGTCGGTGCCGGGCCACCTTCACCAACACATCGTTCCCCGGTGGCAGGGCGACACCAGTTTCATGACCGTTCTGTCGGGCTCCAAGGTGCTTATCCAGCTCCTCGGGGAGACCCGTGAGCTCCTCGCGACGGCGTGGCAACAACTCGACTGACACGGAACTGAGAGAATATCGGCGAAGATGAAGTCAGAAAGCACGGCAAGGAGACCTGAGACATGTTGAGCGTTCGTGGACGCCGGCCGGCGGCGGTCGTCATCGAGCCGATCGCCCGACGGTTGGTTAACTGGGGGGTCACCCCCAACGCAGTGACGGTCACCTCCACTGCGGTTGCCGTGGTCCTGGCCGTGGCCTTGATCCCGACCGGCCATCATTTCCTCGCCGGGATCCTGTTGGGCATTACCGTGGCGACCGACATGATCGATGGCACGATGGCGCGGATGCTCGGCGGCGGCACGAGATTCGGCGCCACCCTTGACGCCACCTGCGACCGGATCACCGATGGTGTGCTCTTCGGGGCGATTGCCTGGTGGATGGCTTTCCAGCACGACCACGAACCCTACAAGGGCCTTTTCGCAGCAGCGCTGGTAATCATGATCGCAAGCCAGGTGACCTCGTACGTCAAGGCACGTGCCGAAGCCTCCCAGATCAAGGTCGACGGTGGACTGATCGAACGTCCCGAGAGACTGATCATCGGGCTGGTTTCTCTCGGGCTGTCGGGGCTCGGAGTGCCTTACATCCTGGGCGCCGGCCTCATCCTTCTCGCTGCCGGGTCGGTGTACACCGTGTTTGAACGCCTCGTGATTGTCTCTCGGTCGGATGTCGCTTCGGAACGGATCGCGCCGCCCGCAGGGGCCAAGAGTTTCGGCGACGGCGGCAATGACGGCAATGACGGCAATGACGGCAATGACGGCAGCGCGGAACACGCTGACAGGGCAGGGGACACCGACAGTGAGGAAAGCAGGAGCCATGAATGATTCGAGCACTCTCACCGAACGACTGAGCTCCTTCGGTTACCAGGCTGGGTGGGCACTGACACGACGCCTTCCGACGTCGGTTGCCGACCGGTTGTTCACCTGGGTGGCGGACAAGATCTCGGACCGTGGCCGCGGTCCAGAGCAGTTGCGTGCCAACCTCGGGCGCGTCGTCGGTGACGCGAACGTCACCCGCGAGCTCGTTCGGGACTCGATGCGTTCCTACATGCGGTACTGGCGTGAAGCTTTTCAGTTGCCCAGTATCGCGGGACCAGAGTTGGCGGCGCAGATTCACTCCGGCTTCGGTACCGCCGATGTCCGGCGACTCGATGAGGCGATCGCTCGCGGCAGGGGAGTCGTCCTGAGCCTGCCGCATTCAGGGAACTGGGACATGGCGGGCGTGTGGCTCGTTGACTACTTCGGTCAGTTCGCCACGGTCGCTGAACGGCTCAAACCAGAGAGCCTGTTCGAGGCTTTCGTCGAGTACCGCGAATCGCTCGGATTCGAGGTGCTGGCGCTGTCGGGCGGCGAGACGCCTCCCTTCGCACGGCTACGGGAGGTACTCGACGACGGCGGGATCGTATGCTTGCTGGGCGAACGGGACTTGTCTGGTCGGGGGGTGGAGGTGTCATTCTTCGGGGAACGTACCTCGATGCCCGCCGGGGCAGCACGCCTGGCACAGGAGACCGGGGCGGCTCTGATGGTCTACCATTCGTCATACGTGGACGGCGGATGGGTATCCAGTATCAGCGAAGAGCTGGACACCAGCGTGCCGTTGCCGGACATCGTCCAGCAGCAGGCTGATATCTTCGCACGCAACATCTCCGCCGCACCGGCTGACTGGCACATGCTCCAGCCCCTGTGGTTCTCGGACCTGTCGGCGTCACGGCGTCGACGCCTGGGACTGGACACCGACGAACCCGGACGCGGAGCTGGTTCCTGATGAAGATCGGTATGGTCTGCCCGTACTCCTTCGATGAACCCGGCGGCGTCCAGATCCACGCTCTCGACCTGTGTACGGAACTGATTCGTCGGGGACACGAGGTGAGTTTGATCGGACCGGGGGGAGAGAACGCCGACGTTCCGGATTTCGTGGAGCTGGGTGGCGGCGCAATCCCGATCCCCTACAACGGCTCGGTCGCGCGGCTGGCCTTCGGCCCGTCCACGTGGCGTCATCTCGGCGACTGGATCGACCGTCATGATTTTGATGTGGTCCATATCCACGAACCAAACTCTCCGAGTTACTCGATGATCACCCTGGCCAAGGCTGACGGGCCTATCGTGGCGACCTATCATGCGTCGGCGAGCGAGTCGCTGATCCTGCGGATTTTCCTGCCGGTGCTCCGACCGTTCCTGGAGCGTATCCAGGGAGGGATCGCGGTGTCTGAGGAGGCACGTCGGTGGCAGGTCGAGATGCTGTCGGGCGACCCGGTGCTCATTCCCAACGGTGTTGACACGGCGACCTACCGTGGGGCGGAACCGATGCCGGCACTGGACTCCGCACGGCCCCGGATCATGTTCCTCGGCAGATTCACTGAGTCACGGAAAGGTTTTCCGCTGCTGATGCGGGCGTTGCCCGCGATTGTCCGGGACATACCGCGGGTCGAGGTCGTCGTCGTCGGGGGTGGAGACACGGGAGAACTCACGCAGTCCCTCCGGAAGGCCGGGGTGAGCTACGTGGAGGGCGTCGGAGAGTCGGATGCCACCGTCCGACTGCTCGGACGACTCAGCGAGGCTGACAAGGCCGCGGCTCTGGCCGCGTCGGACGTTTACGTCGCACCGAACACGGGCGGTGAGAGTTTCGGGATCGTGCTGGTGGAGGCGATGGCTGCCGGAGCGGCGGTCGTCGCCAGTGACATCCCGGCATTCGCTGCGGTCACGGATCACGGCCACGCGGGACGCCTGTTCTCCAACGGCTCGAGGCGAGAGCTGGCGCGTGCTGTCACCGCCGTTCTCACGGACAGTGACGCCCGTGAACTGCTCGTGGAGCGCGGCTACGAGCGCAGCCGTGACTTCGACTGGGACCGTGTGACCACGCAGGTGGAGCGTGTCTATGAAACCGTGGTCACCGATGGACGAAAGGTACGGCGAGCATGATTCCCCTGTGGGCGCTGCTTCTGGTCATTGTTCTGGCGGTTGCCGCGCTGCTGGGACTGTGGCTGTCATTGACAGCTTCCCGTCTCAACCGGCTGCACATCCGTACCGATGCGGCGCGGCTCAGTCTGGAGGGCGCGCTTCAGGCCCGTTCTGCCGTGGTGTCGGCGATCCACCCGGACCTCGTCCGCGCGGCAGGACGCACGACCGCCGTCGCTTTGAAGGCATCGGACATGGACGCGCGTTCTGATGCTGAAAACATGCTCCTGCGCCAGCTTCGTGACGAGGACGTGACCAATCCCGCGTTCGTCGAAGCGTCGGTCAAAGTGGACATCGCCGCGCGTTTCTACAACGATGCCGTCGGCGATACCCGTGACCTCCGCAAACGTCCGGTCGTCCGGGCATTTCGCTTGGCCGGTTCAGCACCGTTGCCGGCCTTCTACGAGGCGATGTCACTGGGAGACGGCACGGTCTGAGCGGCAGCGCCGACCCTGTGGACCGCATTGTCTGTCGTGCCCGGTAGAATGCGCGTTGATCACCGTTAGGCTACCGAGGTCACTCGAGAATCAGAGGTCATGATGACGCAGAACAGTGCCGACACCGTCGGCGCCAGGGGAACCGGTCGCGTGAAGCGCGGTCTTGCCGACATGCTTAAGGGGGGTGTGATCATGGACGTGGTCACTCCTGAGCAGGCGAAGATCGCCGAGGACGCCGGCGCGACCGCCGTGATGGCTCTGGAACGTGTGCCTGCCGACATCCGTGCCGAGGGCGGCGTCTCCCGTATGTCGGACCCCGACATGATCGAGGGCATCATCGAGGCCGTGACCATCCCGGTCATGGCGAAGGCCCGGATCGGCCACTTCGTCGAGGCACAGGTGTTGGAGAGCCTCGGTGTCGACTTCATTGACGAGTCCGAGGTCCTTACCCCTGCGGACTACTCGAACCACATCGACAAGTTCGGTTTCACCGTGCCGTTCGTCTGTGGCGCGACGAACCTGGGCGAGGCACTCCGCCGTATCAACGAGGGTGCGGCGATGATCAGGTCGAAGGGGGAGGCCGGTACCGGTGACGTCTCCAATGCGGTGACCCACATGCGTACCATCCGTGCCGAGATCAACCGGCTGACCTCCATGGCCCCCGACGAACTCTACGTCGCGGCCAAGGAACTCCAGGCCCCCTATGAACTGGTCCGTGAAGTTGCCGAGAACGGCAAGCTCCCGGTGGTTCTGTTCACCGCAGGTGGCATCGCCACCCCGGCTGACGCCGCAATGATGATGCAGCTCGGCGCCGAAGGCGTCTTTGTGGGCTCAGGGATCTTCAAGTCCGGTGACCCGGAGAAGCGTGCACGCGCCATCGTCCAGGCCACCCTGAACTACGAGGACGCTGCCACGGTGGCTTCGGTGTCCCGAGGCCTCGGCGAGGCCATGGTGGGCCTCAACGTCGACGAGATTCCCGAACCGCACCGTCTGGCAGAGCGGGGCTGGTAAATGTCCTCCGGTCTTGAAGGGCAGACCGCCCACCGGCGTCGACCACGTATCACCGACGTTCTTGACCTGGAGCAGATCGAACCAGGGATCTTCCGTGGTCAGGTGATTCCGTCGGCGCTGTCACGAACGTTCGGGGGACAGGTTGCGGCCCAGTCCCTGGTCGCGGCAACCAGGACCGTGGGAATGGAGTACCGCGTGCATTCCCTGCACGGTTATTTCGTCGGCCCGGGGAATTCGGACCGTCCGACGGTGTATCTCGTCGATGAGGTGCGCAATGGTCGCTCATTCCGGGTGCGGTCGGTGCGTGCCGTGCAGGACGGGCGGACACTGTTCATCATGCAGGCGAGTTTCCACATCCGGGACGATGAAGGCCCGGAGCACTCCGACATGGTCCGGCGCGTCCCGCCACCCGAGGAGATCGATCCACACGGTGGTCGGGGACGCCCGCTCGGACGCGCCTTCGCCAAGGACTGGGAGGACTGGGACATTCGGATCGTGCCGCCGGACATGTGGGAGCAGAGTCCCGGGGCGGCGTCACAGCAGGTGGTCTGGTTCAAATCCAAGGTCCCGTTGCCCGATGACGAGAAGTTCCATATCTGCACGCTGGCCTATATGTCGGACATGACGCTTCTCGGTTCGGCGCTGGTCCCGCACAAGGATGAACCTGTGCAGGAGGCGTCGCTCGACCACGCCATGTGGTTCATGCGTCCATTCCGCGCCGACGAGTGGCTGCTCTACGACCAGTCGTCTCCCTCCGCGCACGGCGGTCGCGCGCTGACAACGGGCAGGATCTTCAACCAGAGTGGAGACCTGGTGGCCTCGGTCACCCAGGAGGGGCTGACCAGGACGTTGGCGGAGGGGAAGCAGTCAGTGCCCATCAAGACGGATCTGCAGGGGCAGTAAGTGAACGGTAGTCCACTGATCGGAGTCCTAGCCCTGCAGGGAGGGGTCATCGAACACGTCAGGATGCTTGAGCAGAGTGGCGCGAAGACCCGGCTCGTCCGCCGACCCGAGCATCTGGCAGGGCTGGACGGTCTCGTCTTCCCCGGCGGGGAGTCGACGACGATGTCGAAGCTTCTTGAGCTGGGAGGGATGCTGGAGCCGCTCCATGCCCTCATCGACGCCGGTGTGCCGTGTTACGGCACATGTGCCGGGCTGATCCTGCTGGCCACCGATATCCTCGACACCAGGTCAGATGCACATAGTCTGGGCGCGCTCGATGTCACCGTGCGACGCAATGCGTTCGGCCGCCAGGTCGACTCCTTCGAGACCGATCTCACCGTTGACGGTGTCACAGGTTCCTCGGGCGGAGGTACGGAGCCGGCAGAGGACGTACCTGTCCACGCGGTCTTCATCCGTGCACCGTGGGTGGAAGAGGTTGGTCCAGGTGTACAGGTGCTGTCGCGTGTCAGTGACGGTGGTCCTGCTGACGGCGCGGTGGTGGCCGTCCGGCAGGGTGCGGTTCTGGGACTGTCATTCCATCCGGAGCTCACCGGCGACGACAGGTTGCACCGTTACTTCCTCCGCATGGTGGCGGAACGTCGTGGAAAACCGGCCTGATACGGTGCGGTGACCCGGCGGATCGTCCTGGTGCACTATTATGGGTTCGTCAAGCACCCGACCAAGGGAGATCAGGTAGACGATGAGCGGCCACTCGAAATGGGCGACAACCAAGCACAAGAAAGCTGCGAATGACGCCAAGCGCGGCAAAGAGTTCGCCAAACTGATCAAGAACATTGAGGTGGCGGCTCGGACCGGTGGTGGAGACCCCTCCGCCAACCCGACCCTCGATGACATGATCAAGAAGGCCAAGAAGGCCTCGGTGCCCAACGACAACATCGAACGCGCCCGGAAGCGTGGTTCCGGTGAAGAAGCCGGTGGTGCGGACTGGGAAACCATCGTCTACGAGGGTTACGGACCTAACGGCGTCGCGGTCCTTATCGAATGTCTCACCGACAACCGCAACCGGGCGACGACGGATGTCCGCACCGCGATGAACAAGAACGGCGGCAACATGGCGGACGCCGGCTCAGTGTCCTACCTCTTCAACCGCAAGGGCGTTGTCGTTCTGGACAAGGGTGAGAACACCGAGGATGATCTCCTCATGGCGGTACTGGACGCAGGCGCCGAGGAAGTCAACGACCTCGGGGAGAAGTTCGAGGTTGTCTGCGAGCTCTCCGACCTGACCAAGGTTCGTGAGGCATTGGACGAGAACGGTATCGAATACGATTCCGCAGACCCTGACTACCGGGCCGATGTCGACGTTCCGTTGGACGCGGACGGTGCGAAGAAGATCTTCCGTCTCATCGATGCTCTCGAAGAGTCGGACGACGTACAGGACGTCTTCACCAACATGGACGTGTCAGACGAGGTACTGGCAGAACTCGACGCCTGATCGGTGCCGGACGGAGGCTCAGCCGAACGGCGGGCCGACGACCAGGAGGGTGCCGAACACGACGAGCACCGCTACGGCGAGAACTCCGGCCGAGGCGTAGGGGCGACCCACGAGAACCGCGAGGATGCGGTCGCGTACCGGGGCATCGGCACCGACGTCGGTTCTCCAGCCGCCGTCCAGCCCGCCCCGCCGTGCAACAGCCTGCTCGAAGGGAACAGTGGCGAAGGGGATCACCGCGGAAAAGAGGCCAAGCAGCCCCTGACCCGCGCTCCACCTGTTGTTCATCCACACCAGGATGGTCACGACGACGAAAGCCAGGAATGCGAGTCCATGGACAGGTCCGGCTGCGGAGACTCCCGACTCGGTGACGCCGGTGTACTTGAGAACCATCCCGAGGATCAGAAGTCCCCAGGTCACGGCCTCGATAATTGCGGTGGTCCGGTATATTTTCAGAGGTGTCATCGACACCTGAGGATACCTGAACCGGCTGCATAAGTACTAAGTCCCGGAGATCGACGCCGGGCGTGACCCATCTGACCGTTCGCACATGTGTGCTATATTCATGGCCTGCGGGTATGTGTGTGGCACACGCAGGGCACGACAGTGACGAGGAGGCGCCGGAGAGTGACAGGACGACCACAGACCGACGACTCTCTTGTGATGGGTATCGATCCAGGCCTCACCCGGTGTGGCCTGTCTGTTGTGCGCGCGGGCCAGGGACGTTCGGTCGTTCCGGTGGCTGTCGGTGTCGTGCGCACCCCGGCAGATGAGGCTCTCCCGTTGCGTCTGCGACGTCTTTCGGACGCGGTGGAGAGCTGGATGGACGACTATCGCCCGGATGTCGTCGCCATTGAACGGGTCTTCGAACGGGGCAATGTGTCCACCGTGATGAATACCGCGCACGCGGTGGGGGTGCTGATGCTCAGTGCAGCGCGACGCGATCTTCCAGTCCACCAGTACACTCCCAGTGAAGTGAAGAAGGCGGTCTCCGGAAACGGTCGGGCCGACAAGCGCCAGATGACCAACATGATCACCCGTATCCTCGGGTTGTCGGAACCGCCGAAACCGGCGGACGCGGCAGATGCGCTGGCCCTGGCTGTGTGCCACTGCTGGCGGTCCCCGTTTTCTACGCTGGTCTCAGAGAGGAAAAGTTCACTGTGATTGCTTCGTTGAGGGGCACCGTCATCGACAAAGGGCTCGATTCTGTCGTGATCGAGTGCGCCGGTGTCGGCTACCTGTGTCAGGCCACCGCGCCGACGTTGGCCACACTTCCGCGCGGTGAGGAGGTATTCGTGCTCACCACGATGGTTGTGCGCGAGGATTCTCAGACATTGTTCGCTTTCCCGGACGCCGCCTCACGCGAGGTTTTCGGACTTCTTCAGTCTGTGTCCGGAGTGGGCGCAAGGCTGGCGATGGGTGTGATGTCTGTGTTGAGCCCGGCAGAGCTTTCCCGTGCCGTGGCGGACGGTGACGTCAAGGCTCTTCAGCGTGCCCCCGGAGTCGGCAAGAGGCTCGCCGAGAGAATGGCGGTTGACCTCAAGGGCAAGCTCGACGGATTCGCGGATGCGCTTGTAGGGGGAGTTGTCTCCCCGGAGGACGGACAGCGGACACCTGCCCACGGGGAATCGACCCAACAGGTGGTCGAGGCATTGACGGGCCTCGGTTTTCCTGAACGTGATGCGGAGAAGGCCCTGCTTGAACTGGGTGATACCGACGGACTCGACACGGCGGCGGTGCTGCGCCAGGCCCTGGCACGGCTCGGTGGGCGACGGTAACGGCGAGGAGGCAAGGGCACTATGAGTGATATCGAGCGCACCGAATTCGATACCGGTCCCGCGCCGTCAGTACAGGCGCAGGGCCTCCCCGGGGGCGACCTTTCGCCGACCCCGCAGCCAGGGGAGGGGGATGCAGAGCTGTCGCTTCGGCCCCGTTCGCTCCATGAGTTCATCGGTCAGCCCAAGGTGCGCAGTCAGCTCGAGCTGGTTCTCGGTGGTGCCAAGGCACGCGGCGTATCACCGGATCACGTCCTTCTGGCAGGTCCTCCAGGGCTGGGCAAGACCACCATGGCGATGATCATCGCCCAGGAACTCGGTTCTTCGGTCAGGATGACGTCGGGACCGGCGCTGGAACGTGCCGGCGACCTGGCGGCGATGCTGTCCAACCTCATCGAGGGTGACGTCCTGTTCATCGATGAGATTCACCGGATGGCGCGCCCGGCCGAAGAAATGCTCTATATGGCGATGGAGGACTTCCGGATCGACGTGATTGTCGGTAAAGGCCCCGGAGCGACGTCGATACCCATCGAATTGCCGCAGTTCACTCTCGTGGGGGCGACAACAAGGGCGGGGATGCTCACCGGGCCGCTGCGTGACCGTTTCGGGTTCACCGCACAGATGGAATTCTACGACACCCCTGATCTCACCCGCGTCGTGACGCGTGCCGCGGGAATCCTCGGTGTGTCCGTCACCGACGACGCAGCGGTCGAGATCGCCTCCCGTTCCCGGGGAACGCCGCGTATCGCCAACCGCCTGCTGAGACGCGTGCGGGACTACGCGGAGGTTGAGGGGGACGGCATCATCACGGTGGAGGTCGCGCGGTCGGCCTTGGAGATTTTCGACGTCGATGAACGAGGTCTCGACAGACTCGACCGCGCGGTCCTTGACGCGCTGGTGCGGGGCCACAACGGAGGCCCAGTGGGCGTCAACACCTTGGCGGTTGCCGTAGGAGAGGAACCGTCCACCGTCGAGGAGGTGTGCGAACCCTACCTCGTCCGGGCGGGAATGGTCTCCCGGACGCCGCGTGGACGGACCGCTACCCCTGCTGCCTGGCAGCACCTCGGCCTCGAGCAACCGGCTGATAGGTGACAAAAACCCAGTATGGCAGACTGGCGGCATGGAAATTTTCCTTCTCATTCTCATCGTCGTGGTCTTTCTCGGTCTGCCGGTCATGTCGATGCGCAAGCAGTCCAAGCAGATCAACGAGATCAAGTCGTTTCAGTCGCAGCTTGAGCCCGGCATGATCGTTCAGATGACCTCCGGCATCCACGCGCGTATCGCTGAGGTGGGTACCACGACGGTCGACGTAGAGCTGGCGCCCGGTGTCACGACGACATGGGACCGTAGCGCAGTGTTGAAGCTGGTGGAGACCCCCGACACCGTCGACGCGGACGATACGGAGGGCGCCGACGCCGCGGAGCAGGTCGACGAGTCGACCTTCGAGGATTTCGACACCGTCGCACCGTTTGAAGACCAGGCCGAAGGGACCCGCGACGAGCGCGACAGCGGAGATGCTGACCGGCCGGATTCCGGGGACACGCCGAGGTCCTGACGCTGTAGCGTCCCCCGTCCCCAGCATTTTTCGTCCCGACAGGGCACCGCCGAGACCCTTGTTGCCAGGCAGAGGGTCTAGACTCATTCGTCGACACGGCGGTGGTTCTTTTCTCATGCCTACATCGCCGATATCCCCGAGACTTCAGGAGTAACTCGAGTGAGTTCACAGGGCTCAACGGCCGCGCGGGCCAGAACGTGGCCGAAGAAGGCACTTCTGCTCTTCATCGCCGTCGTGGTCATCATCTACGGCCTCGTTTTCCTCACCGGAGACAAGAGCCCCACGCCGAAGCTGGGCATTGATCTCCAGGGAGGCACCCGTGTCACCCTGGTTCCTCAGGGTGAGCAACCCACCAGTGACCAGCTCAACCAGGCTCGTCGGATTCTGGAGAACCGCGTCAACGGCATGGGCGTGAGCGGTGCACAGGTGGTTTCTGACGGTGACACGCTGGTCATCAGCGTCCCCGGCGAGGATTCCTCGGAAGCCCGGACGCTGGGCCAGACCTCGCAACTGCTGTTCCGCCCGGTGATGGAGGGCGGAATGCCCGAGGACGGTCTCGAGGATGTCCTCACCGAGATGGCCGACCGTTGGGTGAGCACGGGCATCCTCACCACGGAGGAAGCGAACGGCAAGCTGGACGACGCTGCTGCCACGCTCGAGCAGATGGGGATGGATCCCGCTGGCGATGACCTGAGTGTCAGCACAGATGAGCCGGCAGAACCGGCGAACTCGATCGAGGAGGCTGACCGTCGTCAAGAGACCACAGACGTTCTCCGTGAGGACCGGCAGTCCGAGGACACCAACACCCAGATCGCCGCGTCGTTCCTGATGACGTGTTCCGACGGCGTCGACCCCCTCGCGGGCGCCGATGACCCGGCTCGTCCACTGGTCAGTTGCAGCGAGGGGCAGCCGATCCTGCTGGAACCGGCACCGTTGCTCAACGGCCAGGAGGATGAGGAGAACGGGACGCGCCTGACCGGCGATATGATTGACACCGATTCCCAGATCTTCGGCGGGCTCGATTCGGAGTCCGGCCAGATCAAAATCACCTTCCGCTTCAAGACGGGGGAGGCAACCCCGGGTGGTGAGACCTGGCAGCGCATCGGTCAGGAGTACGCACAGAAGCAGGTCGCGATCACCCTCGACAGCCAGGTTCTTTCCGCACCAGTGATGCAGTCGCCGACGCCTCCTGGCCGTGACTCCGAGATCACCGGTGACTTCACCGAGAGTGAAGCCTCTGATCTCGCCAACAACCTGCGCTACGGTGCCCTCCCGTTGAGCTTCACCGGCGAAAACGGCGAGCAGGGCGGCACGGCCGAGACCATTTCGCCGACAATGGGCACCGCTTCGCTTCAGGCCGGACTGATCGCCGGGCTTGTCGGCCTGATCCTCGTGGCGATCTGGTCACTGATCTACTACCGGGGATTCGGTGTGGTCGCGGTGTTCTCCCTGGTGGCTTCAGGGTTGCTGATCTACGGGGCGTTGATCCTGCTCGGCCGATGGATCGACTACAGCCTGGATCTGGCTGGTATCGCCGGCCTGATCATCGGTATCGGTACCACCGCAGACTCGTTTGTCGTGTACTTCGAGCGAATAAAGGATGTCATCCAGCAGGGTCACAGTTTCCGGTCTGCGGTCCCGAGGGCGTGGAAGCGCGCCCGGACGACGATCATCACCGGTAACGTCGTGTCGATCGTCGCCTCGCTGGTCCTGTACTTCGTCGCAGTGGGCGATGTCAAGGGCTTCGCCTTCACACTGGGGCTGTCCACCGTCTTCGACGTAGTCATCGCCTTCCTGGTGACGGCGCCGCTGGTGATCCTGATGTCTCGTTCGGAGAAGTTCGCATCTCCCAAACTGAACGGCCTGCGCTCGGCCTTCCGCTCCGCGGAACGTCGTCGTGCCGACGAGCATGCCACGGCAGGTTCCTTGCCGGAGAGCAACCCCGAGGGCGGCATCTCGCCCTCCACTGACACCGGAAAGGACCAGTGAGCATGAACGCGACGACCGAATCAAAGCCCGCCGGCTTCTTCGAGAAGATGTACAACGGCGAAAGCAACTTCGCCTTCGTGGCCAAACGCCGCCGTTGGTACTGGATCTATGCGCTGTTGACCTTGCTGTGTTTCCTGGTCATCGCCCTGAAGGGCTTCACCCTGGGGATCGACCTCGAGGGCGGCACCAAACTGACGATGCCTCCGGCGAACGGAGCAACCGAGACGTCGGTTACCCAGGTGGTCGAGGACGCCACGGGGATCACCCCACAGTCGGTGCAGACGGTGGGAACCGGCAATAGCCAGAACATCGAAGTCGCCTCGGAGCGGTTGTCGGACGACCAGATCCGCGAAGCCCGTGTTGCCCTCTACGACGAATTCCAGCCGGCCGATCAGACGGGGCAACCCAGCCCGGACGCGATCAGTGACTCCACCGTCTCGGAATCGTGGGGCCAGTCGGTCACTCAGCGCATGATCATCGGCATGGGGGTGTTCCTGCTCATCGTGTTCGTGTACATCACGATTCGTATGGAGCGGGACATGGCGATCTCCGCCATCGTCACCCTGTTGTTGGACGGTGTCTTCGTCGCTGGTATCTATTCGCTGGTCGGTTTCGAGGTGTCGCCGGCAACGATCATCGGTCTGTTGACGATCCTGGCGTACTCCCTGTACGACACAGTGATCGTGTTTGACAAGGTCCACGAGAATACCCAGGACGTCTTGAGTTCGACGCGGTCAACGTACGGCGAACAGGTCAATCTCGCGGTCAATCAGACCGTGATGAGGTCGCTGAATACCTCACTGTTCTCCGTGGTCCCCATTGCCTCGCTGCTTGTCGTAGCCGTCTGGCTGATGGGCGTCGGTACTCTCAAGGACCTCGCACTGGTGCAGTTCGTCGGCGTGATCGCCGGAACATTCAGCTCCATCTACTTCTCCGCACCGTTGCTCGTCACCCTGAAGAGTCGACAGAAGAAGATGGTCGAGCACGACCGCAAGGTCGCCCGCGCACGAGAGCTCGCCAGCGACAGAGGAACCACGCCGACGGCTCCCGAGGGCACTGAGGGTCCTGCAGAGAGTCTCGCGACCGATTCCGCGATCGACAGTGACGGTTCTGAGCGACGGACGGTGACGTTGCCCCGACGCACCCGGGATTCCGACGGAGAGCACAACGGTGCCTACGGTCCAGACGGCGTAAACGGTGTCAACGGCGAGGACAGGGGCCGCACCTGGCGGCCCGGTATGTAGAGGAAGTCAGGAACGATGACGCATCGATTCCGCCGTCCGGCGGTCTTGCTCACAGCGACGGCACTCACTTTCGGGGTGGTCGCCTGCACCTCTGACGACGGAGCGGAGGACGCGGCCGACCCCTTGTTCGGGTACGCCCTTCCTCGCCCGATCGTCACCCTGAATGCCGCAAGTGCGTTGGGGGCGGCAACGGATGCTGCGAAGGTGTCTGCGCGCCTCTACCCGGGTGCCTACCTCACCGGTCCCGACGGTCGTCTGCTGCCGAACACCGACCTGGTAACCGCGACTCCGTCCGCGGACAACGGTGATGTCGTCGACTACCGCATCAGCGAGTCGGCCACCTATTCGGACGGCGCCCCGGTGGTATGTGATGATTTCCTGTTGACCTGGGTCGCTGCCAAGTACCCCGCCCTGTTCTCGTCGGACCTCGGTCTCACGGAACGGGTAAAGGACATTAACTGTGATGCTGGCGACCGTGACTTCAGCATCGAATTCGACCGGGGGATGGGGAGCCGCTACCGGGAGCTCTTCAGCGTGGGTGAGGTCCTTCCTTCACACACCGTCGGTCAACGTGCCGGGGTGGACAATGTCGTGGAGGCGATCGATTCGGGTAACTCCGACCAGCTGGCTGCTCTCGGACAGGCGTGGTCGTCCACATTCACCGTCGCCGAGACTGACCCTGCCGAGGTCCCCACGTACGGCCCGTTCCGCGTGTCGTCACGAGGGGAAGACGGGTCGCTGGTCCTGACCGTCAACCCGGAGTGGGCAGGCGTGCGCCCGGGGCTGGACGAGGTCGTGATGTGGTCAGGACCGGGCGCCGGCATCGACGGGCCGGACTTCGAACAACTCGCGGCCGACTACCAGCTGTATGTCGCCGACATCCCCCCGGAAACCGATCCGGTGGCAGCAGGGCTTGCAGTGCCGTCGGATACATCGGGCTCGCCGGGCTCATCGGGTTCGTCGGACACCCCGTCGGACACCGAAACAACGGAACCGTCCGACACGTCCGACAGCCCCAACAGCGGCGACGCTGACGACGAAGGAATCCGGGCAGGAGCGGATGAAACCGCTCCGGACCTGTCTGATGCCGACGACGTGTCGGGCCGTTTTGCCGTCACCCGGGACTCCGGGACACGCGTGGACAGCTTGACTCTCGCCGACTCCGGGATCTTCGAATCACCTGAGAACCGGCAGGCGTTCGCCCGCTGCGTTGACCGTCAGGCAATGGCGCAGGCTGTCGAATCCGAGTCAGGCATCGCGGTCGATCAGGCTCCGTTCCGCACCATCGCTCCCGGAGCACAGACAGGGGAGAACCTGGGTGATGTCGCGGCACGCAACAACAACACCGACACCGCGCCGACCTCCGAGAGGCTCGGTGGATCGACGATCAGGGTGGGATACTTTGCCGATGTTGCGCGGTACGCCGCCATGGTGGACACCTTGGTCGACTCATGCGCTGCCGCCGACGTGACCGTGGAACCGGTGCCCCTGACCGTCGACGACTTCGGAGAACTCGGCTCCGACTATGACATCCTCCTGGAGACCCGGTCTGCTTTCGGGCAGAATCCCGAGGTCTCATTCCCCGCATCGTCGGGCGCATCGGGGACAGCGACGGTCAGGCAACTCCGCGACGCCGAAAACACCTTGGCAGACGCCACCTCCACCGTGCCGTTGACCGCTGAACCGCGGTCCGTTGCCGTGGATCGGGGGCTGTCCAACGTCGTTGACAATCCGGGCGAGACCGGAATGAGCTGGAACATGGACCGGTGGGTGTCCCCGGATTTCCCGACGTCCACCGCACCGTCCGCGACTACCGCAGAGGACACACCATGAGCGCGTACCCCGATGCCCGGTCTGCGTTGGCAGCGAAAACCCGACTGGTTCCGGATTTTCCGAGTGACGGCATCATGTTCCAGGACCTCACACCGGTGCTGGCCGACGGTGAGGCGTTCCGGACGATCGTGACCGAAATGGCGGAGGTCTGCCATACTCTCGACGTCGACGTCGTCGCAGGTCTGGACGCCCGCGGGTTTCTTCTGGGATCTGCGGTGGCCTTGGAACTCGGTGTCGGCGTTCTGGCGCTACGGAAAGCAGGCAAGTTGCCGCCACCGGTGATCCGGCAGGAATACGACCTGGAGTACGGCACCGCTGCACTGGAGATACCCTCCGAGGGGCTTGATCTCCATGAACGACGGGTCCTCCTCGTCGACGACGTGCTGGCCACCGGCGGTACCCTGGTGGCCGCACGGGCCCTCCTGGAGAATGCGGGAGCGCGGGTTGTGGGCGTCGCCGTAGCCCTGGAAGTGCAGGAACTTGAGGGAGCGAAACGTTTGGGGGACCTCCCGTTGTACGTGGTTTCCCGCGGACAGTAGGCTTGTCGTTCACACGCTGCACACAGTAGGGAAACGGTGAGGCATGACGAACGAGAAGAACTCGCTGTGGATGGCCGCGCGTATTGCGCGCAGTCTCACCGGCAAGAGCAAGATCAATCCGGTCCTCGGCCCGTTGATCGCCGTGCACCGGCGTTACCACCCGAAAGCGGACGTCGAGATCCTGAATCAGGCGTACACGACGGCTGAGCGTCTGCATGCCGGAGTCGTACGCAAGTCCGGGGAGCCGTACATCACCCACCCGTTGGCGGTCGCGACCATCGCGGCCGAGATCGGCATGGACACCACCACGCTGGTGGCAGCGCTGCTTCACGATACCGTCGAGGACACTGACTATTCCCTGGATGACCTCACCCGGGACTTCGGCGCCGAGGTCACGCTGCTGGTTGACGGTGTCACCAAACTGGACAAGGTCGCTCTCGGCTCTGCGGCCGAGGCGGAGACCATCCGCAAGATGATCGTCGCCATGGCCCATGACCCGCGGGTCCTGGTGATCAAGGTTGCTGACCGTCTGCACAATATGCGCACGATGCGTTTTCTCCCGCCTGAGAAGCAGGCGAAGAAGGCGCGGCAGACCCTGGAGGTCATCGCCCCGCTCGCTCACCGGCTGGGCATGGCGACAATCAAGTGGGAGCTCGAGGATCTGTCTTTCGCGATCCTCTACCCGAAGAAGTACGAGGAGATCGTCCGTCTCGTCGCTGACCGTGCCCCGAAGCGCGACCAGTATCTGGCCAAGGTCATCAACGAGATCCAGTCCACGTTGCGTGATTCGCATATCACCGCCGAAGTTGTGGGGCGTCCGAAACACTACTGGTCGATCTACCAGAAGATGATCGTGCGTGGCCGCGACTTCGACGAGATCTTCGACCTCGTGGGTATCCGCATCCTTGTCGATGAGATCCGGGACTGCTACGCGGCCGTCGGTGCTGTCCATTCCCAGTACCAGCCGATGCCGGGCAGGTTCAAGGACTACATCTCCCAGCCTCGTTTCGATGTCTACCGGTCACTGCACACCACAGTGATCGGGCCGGACGCCAAGGTTCTTGAGGTGCAGATCCGCACCCATGAGATGCACTACCAGGCTGAGTACGGCATCGCGGCACACTGGCGCTACAAGGAGACCAAGGGGTCCCACAAGGGCGATGCCGCTGAGGTCGATCAGATGGCCTGGATGCGGCAGTTGTTGGACTGGCAGAAGGAGGCCGCGGACCCCAACGAGTTCCTTGATTCCCTGCGCTACGACCTGTCGACCAACCAGATCTTCGTGTTCACGCCCCGTGGCGACGCAGTGACCCTTCCGACAGACGCCACACCGGTCGACTTCGCCTACGCGGTGCACACCGAGGTCGGGCATCGCTGCATCGGTGCCAAGGTCAACGGTAAGTTGGTTGCGCTGGAGTCCCCGTTGAAGACGGGGGACAAGGTGGAGATCTTTACGTCGAAGGACGCCGCCGCCGGCCCGTCCAAGGACTGGGAGAAGTTCGTTGTGTCGCCGCGGGCACGCAACAGGATCCGTGCGTGGTTCAACAAGGAACGCCGCGAGGAGACCCTGGAGAAGGGCAAGGACGCGCTGGCCGCGGAGGCGCAACGCACCGGCATCCCGTTGCAGAGGCTCGTGACGGCATCGGCCCTGCGGACTGTCGCGACCCAGTTGTCACGGGACTCGGTGGATGACCTCTACGACGCGATCGGCAAGGGGGGTGTCACCGCCGGGCACGTCGTGCACATGCTGCAGGACATCTACCAGGGAGACGCGGACGAGGACGACTCGCCGGTCACACCCGCACCGGCGGTACGCCGCACCACACCCCAGCAGTCGGTGCAGTCCGGTCGAGGTGACGGCTCGGGCATCCTGGTGCAGGGGAACTCGGACTTCTCGGCGAAACTGGCCAAGTGCTGTACTCCGGTGCCCGGCGACGAAATCTTCGGTTTCATCACCAAGGGTGGCGGGGTGTCGGTGCACCGCACGGACTGCACCAACGCTGAGAAGCTGCACTCCGAGCCCGACCGGCTCATTGACGTGGCCTGGGCCTCCGACGTCCGCGATGCGGTATTCGTGGTCACGTTGCAGATCGAGGGGCTTGACCGTACTGGATTGCTCAGTGAGGTTACCCGGGTGGTCAGCGAGCAGAAGGTTCCGATCATCGCGACGAGTACCCACGTCGCCGAGGACCGGGTGGCCATGTGCCGGTTCACCTTCGAGGTCTCCGACACCAAGCAGCTGGGCTATCTGATGAACCAACTGCGCAATGTAGAGGGCGTCTATGACGTTTACCGGGTCACGACAGGGGGCTGACACCCCCACCCCAGGTTGATCGGATTACCGGAAACCACCGCAGAGTGGGGGTCTCACAGCACCGACGGCGGAGCAGGCGCGGGGGAGAGTCAGGCGTCGACCGTCGCGGTCTCGATGCGGACCTCGTCGACCGGTGCGCCGTCACCGTTGTTGTCCTGGTTCTCGCCCTCGTTCTCCTCGATGATGGAGTCCAGGGTGGACAGCCCGTCCTCGGAGATGGTGCCGAAGATCGTGTAGTCGTTGGGCAGCTGGGTCTCGTCGTCGACGAGGAAGAACTGCGATCCGTTGGTGTTCTCTCCACCATTGGCCATCGCCAGTACGCCGCGTGTGTACAGGCCCTCGTCCTCGACCTTTTCCCCGTCCTCGTTCCAGACGGGGTACTCGTCGGGGAAGGTGTAGCCGGGCCCGCCGGCACCGTCGCCGGAGGGGTCACCGCACTGCAGGATCTTCATGCCGTCGTTGACCACCACGCGGTGGCAGACGGTGTCGTTGTAGTAGTCCTGTGAGGCGAGGTTCTCGAAGTTGTTGGCGGCACACGGAGCCTGGGCGTAGTCCACCGTGACGGTGATGTCGCCCTTGTTTGTGGCCAGGGTGACGTCCGAGGTGCCGTCTTCACGGAGATTCTCGGCGTCGGGGGCAGAGGCTTCACGGGCTGCTTCCCCGGACTCGGTGTACGCGCACTCCTGGGGACCCTGGGGTTCCTCAGGCGCAGTGGTCTCCTCGTTGAGGGCGTCATCGGCGAGAGTGTCCGTCTCATCGTCGCCGCCACGGGTGGCGGCGTACCAGATCCCACCGACCAGGCCGACAAGGACCACCAACGTGGCCAGTGTGACGCCGAGGGGACGCATCTTCTCGCGGCGAGACCGCGACTTCAGTTCCTTGTCGAGATTCTTGAGTGCCGCATCGCGGCGGGAGGAGTTGTCGGACAAAGCTCTGGGGCCTTTCCCTCGAGGGTGGTCGTAGATCAACGGCCCCATTGTTCCACCCCGGGGCCTCGGACTCCACCACCGAGGCCTCCTGGTTGCTGTGTGTTCACCGTGGGTTTCTCGGTAGGGTGGCTGCCATGGCGAACCTGACTGTGGAAGTCCTGCCCACCGGCCCTTTCGAGATGAACTGTCTGCTGCTGCATGACGGGGCTGAGGCGACCGTTGTCGACCCCGGGATGGGGGCTGAGACGCTCATCGCACAGATAGTGGCACAGAAGGGACTGCGTATCACCCAGATCGTGCTCACTCACGGGCACATTGACCACGTCCGCGATCTACCCGCTGTTCAGGCCTCGTACGGCGTGGTGGCGTACATGCACCCTGCGGACAACGTTTTCCTGCAGCGCGAGGTACTCGACGGAATGGGGCCGTCGGGCGAGGCTCATCATGTCGCCACGATGGACACCCCTGACACGCCTATCCCGGTCCGGGACGGGGACGTCCTGACAATCTGCGGAGTGGAGTTCATCGCCCACCATATGCCGGGTCACTCTCCGGGGTCTGTCATGTTCCGGGGCATCGTGGACGGTCAGGGGTTGATTCTCGGGGGCGATGTCCTGTTCCGCGGCGGCGTCGGACGTACTGACCTGCCGTTCTCCGAGCCGGCCGCGATGGTGGAGAGCCTGCGACGCCTGGTGACGACCTTCGAAGAGGACGACACCGTCATGCCCGGTCACGGACCCGCGACGACCATCGGTACCGAAAAGCAGCAGAACGGGTTCCTGCAGGGGGTGGTGTGAGCGTACCGGCGGGTCGCTATAGTTGGACTCCGTGAGTGACACCAGCAGCACCGGTTCCACCGGACAGGTCCAGACGTTCGCCGGCCCCAAGGGGGTGCCGGACTACGTACCGCCGGCATCTGCGGCATTCCATGCTGTGCGCAGTACTTTCGAGGACGTCATCCACAAGTCCGGATACGGCCACATCGAGCTGCCGGTGTTCGAGGACACCGCTCTGTTCGCCCGTGGGGTCGGTGAGTCCACCGACGTCGTCTCCAAGGAGATGTACACCTTCGAGGACCGGGGTGGTCGTTCGGTCACATTGCGCCCGGAGGGCACCGCGGGAGTGATGCGCTCGGTCATCGAGCACAATCTGGACCGGGGACAGTTGCCGGTGAAGCTGACCTACTCCGGACCGTTCTTCCGGTACGAGCGGCCCCAGGCCGGCCGGTACCGTCAGCTCCAGCAGGTTGGTGTCGAGGCGATCGGTGTGGACGACCCGACGTTGGATGCCGAGGTCGTCGCCATGGCCGACCGGTGTTACCGCGCACTGGGGTTGTCGGGATTCCGGCTCGAACTCTCGACCCTCGGTGACGAGACCTGTCGGCCGCAGTACCGCGCGAAACTCCAGGAATTCCTGTTCTCGCTGCCGCTGGACGAGGAGACGCGTCGACGGGCGGAGATCAATCCGCTGCGCGTGCTCGATGACAAGCGCCCGGACGTCAGGGAGATGATGGCTGACGCCCCGCTGATGCCGGATAACCTCTCCGCCTCGGCACGCGAACATTTCGAGACGGTCACCGGCACGCTGGATGACATGGGTGTCGCGTACACCCTCAACCCGAGACTTGTCCGGGGGCTGGACTACTACACCAAGACCTGTTTCGAGTTCGTCCACGACGGGCTCGGTGCGCAGTCGGGAATCGGCGGCGGTGGGCGCTACGACGGTCTGATGGCCCAGCTCGGTGGCCAGGATCTCTCCGGGATCGGCTTCGGACTCGGTGTCGACCGGACCGTGCTCGCGCTGGAGGCCGAGGGCGTGTCTCCCACCACGGGGCGGCGCGTCGATGTCTACGGGGTCCCGATGGGTGCTGATGCCAAGCGCCGCATGGCAGTGATCGTGGACCGCCTGCGTCGGGCCGGCCTCAGCGTGGACATGTCCTACGGCGACCGGGGCCTCAAGGGAGCGATGAAAGGTGCGGACCGCGCGGGGGCTCTCTTCGCCCTCGTCCTCGGTGAGAGCGAGCTGGACAAGGGCACCGTCGTCCTGAGGGATCTGTCGACCCGCCAGCAGGAGGAAGTCACCGTCGAGGACGTGGAACTCGTGGTGAAAAAGGCCGTGGGGGAGGCCTGACGCGAACCTGGGGAGAGTTTTCTGCTCCTGTACGCTAGCCTGGTTTCTGAATCCTGAAAGTTCTATTCATGACAGAGATCTGAAACTGAGCTCATAGGAGTGATTTTATGGCTGAATCTTATTCTTCCGAGAATGAGGAGTCTTCACACGCAGGGAAAAGTTCCGCCGTCAACTGGCCCGTGTTCGCAGTGTCTGCCGGGCTGATGACGGCGTTCGTCATCTGGGCCTGGCTGGCACCCGACCAGGCGGACACCGTGATCAACACGGTGAAGGACTGGGTGTCCACCAACCTGGGCTGGTACTACATACTCACCGCCGGCGTTGTCGTGGTGTTCGTCCTGATCATCGCCTTCCGTCGGGTCGGTAACACCAAGATCGGCCCCGACCACTCACAACCCCGCTTCGGCTTGTTCACCTGGGGCGCGATGCTCTTCGCTGCAGGCATCGGGGTCGATCTGATGTTCTTCGGCGTCTCGGGGCCGGCGACGAATTTCCTCACCCCGCCGGAGACCGCCGAACTCTCTGACGAGGCAGCACGTATGGCGCCCTTGTGGACCATGTTCCACTACGGGGTCCCGGGGTGGGCGATGTACGCCCTGATGGGTATGGCCTTCGGGCTCTTCGCGTACCGCTACCACATGCCGCTGAGTATCCGTTCCGCCCTGGCACCGGTGTTCGGCAGGCGTATCCACGGCGCTGTCGGACACAGCGTCGACATCGCCGCGGCCATCGGGACCGCGTTCGGCATCGCGGTGTCCCTGGGGATCGGAGTGGTGTTCCTTAACTACGGGCTCTCCGAGATCTTCGGGATACCAACGAACACGGGAGTTCAGATCGCACTGATCGGACTGTCAGTCCTGATTACAGTGATTTCGACGGTGTCGGGTGTCGACAAGGGGATCCGTCGGCTTTCCGAGCTCAACGTCTGGCTCGCCCTGGTTCTGATGGTGTGGATCGTGGTGATGGGAAAGACCGCGGACCTGCTCAATGCTCTGGTGCAGAACATCGGTGACTTCGTCTCCAGGTTCCCCTCGATGATCCTGAACACTTTCGCCTACAGTGATGGTGCCGCCGATCTACCCGCTGACCAGTGGCAGTCGGATTGGACGTTGTTCTTCTGGGCCTGGTGGATCGCCTGGGCCCCGTTCGTCGGGTTGTTCCTGGCCAGAATCTCCCGTGGGCGCACTCTGCGTCAGTTCATTCTGGGGGTGCTGGTCATCCCCTTTACCTTCATTGCGGTCTGGATCTCGATCTTCGGCAACGCCGCCCTCGGATTCTTCCGTGACGGCGACGAGGAATTCCTCGAGACAGCGGTGAACACGCCCGAGTCCGGATTCTTCCTCTTGCTGCAGCAGTATCCCGGGGCGACCTTCGCCGTCGCACTTGCTGTGGTCACCGGCCTACTCTTCTACGTCACTTCTGCGGATTCGGGCTCACTGGTGATGGCCAATATCACCTCGAAGCCGAGCGTGGAGGACTCGGACGGCCCGCCATGGCTCCGCATCGTGTGGGCGGTGCTAACCGGTGCGCTGACTCTGGTGATGCTGCTCATCGGCGGCGTGTACACCCTCCAGGCGGCGACCGTGCTCATCGGCCTGCCCTTCTCGGTGATCATGTACCTGCTGATGTTCAGTATCTGGCGTGTCCTCGGGGCAGAGGCCCACTGGCTGCAGTCCCGCTCGCTGTCCCTTCCCGGTGCGCTGTCAGACCGGACGGGAACTCCTCAACCGCGGTTGGCCTGGAGAAACAGGCTCAAACGCCGCATGAGTTTCCCCTCGGCAGCGGAGACACAGGCATATGTCGACAACACTGCCGCGCCTGCTATCGGCGAAGTCGCTGAGGAACTCCGGGAGCTTGGGCTGGATGTCACTCTCACCCGGGACTCGCATCCCGAGTACCCGATCGACTTCATCAATCTCCTGGTGAGTTTCCCCGGGCAGGACGACTTCAAGTACCAGGCGTACCCGGTTCCGGGCCAGGTCCCGAACTTCGCGGTGAATCTCAACGTGGATCACGACGTGTACTTCACCCTCGAAATCTTCTCCGCCACGGGGTCCCGGGGGCACAACATTCTCGGGTACTCCAAAGACCAGGTGATCGCGGATGTACTGGACGCCTACGATATGCATGTGGAGTACATGTCCCTGACCGGTGACAGAGGTACTCCGACCGCCGATGTCCACGGCACGGCACCGGCATTCTGGACAGACGACGACAACGACTCTGAAAAGACAGGAAGTGAGCACACATGACTGACACACCACAGACGCTCTACATTGACGGACAGTGGGTGGGCGCGACCGACGGCGGCACACGCACGGTCACCTGCCCGGCGGACGGCACGGTCGTCGCCGAGGTATCCGAGGCAACCGCAGCGGACACGGAAAAGGCCATCGCGGCCGCCCGACGCACGTTCGACTCGGGCGAGTGGTCTGCCACGTCGGCCGCCTACCGTGGCGACCTGCTCCTGAAGGTCGCCGATGCAATGGGAGAACGTAAGGATGAGTTCGCCCGCGCCGAGGCCCTGGACACCGGTAAACGTCTGGTCGAAGCCGAAGGCGACATGGACGACATCATGAACTGCTTCCGGTTCTTCGGCAAGATCGCCGACCAGCATCCGGGCCGTCTCGTCGACGCCGGAGACGCGTCGGTGATCTCGCGTGTCGTCTACGAACCGATCGGTGTCTGCGGCATGATCACCCCGTGGAATTTCCCGCTGCTGCAGGCCAGCTGGAAGATCGCCCCGGCGATTGCTGCCGGCAACACCTTCGTCCTCAAGCCTGCCGAGCTGACACCGCACACCGCCATGCTGATCATCGATGTGCTCGACAAGCTCGGTGTACCGGCGGGTGTCGCCAACCTGGTGCTGGGTGCCGGTGCCGAAGCGGGCGCGCCACTGTCGTCGCATCCCGATGTCGACATGGTCTCCTTCACCGGTGGTCTGGTCACCGGGCGTCGGATCGCCGCAGCCGCGGCGCCGACGGTAAAGAAGGTTGCGCTTGAGCTCGGCGGGAAGAACCCGAACGTGGTCTTCGCCGACGCCGACTTCGACGCAGCGGTGGATAATGCCCTGAACGCCGGATTCCTCGACTCCGGACTGGTGTGTTCAGCAGGTACGCGTCTGATCGTCGAGGAAAGCATCAAGGAGAAATTCGTCGACGAGCTGGTCCGCCGTGCCGAGGGCATCGTCATGGGGGGTCCCTTCGACGAGAAGGCTGAGACCGGCCCGCTGATCTCCGCGGAGCACCGTGACAAGGTCACCGACTACGTCCAGCGTGGCATCGATGCCGGCGCGACGCTGCGCTGCGGTGGTCATTGGGGTGGCCCGGAACACGAGAAGGGCTGCTTCTACGCCCCGACCGTGCTGGACGACTGCACGTCGGAGAACCCTGCCGTCATTGAGGAAGGGTTCGGCCCGGTCATCACCGTGGAGACCTTCACGACGGAGGCCGAGGCGATCGCCACCGCCAACGACACCGAGTACGGTCTGGCCGGTGCGGTGTGGACCTCCAACCGTGGTGTGGCCAACCGGGTGTCTCGGGCACTTCGCCACGGCACCGTGTGGATCAATGACTACCACCCTTATGTCCCGCAGGCGGAGTGGGGCGGTTTCAAGTCCTCTGGCACCGGGCGTGAACTCGGGCTGGCCGGCCTGGAGGAGTACCGCGAGGCCAAGCACATCTACGAGAACACCGAACCGGCCGCGAGTGGCTGGTTCCCCCAGAAGTAGCACCCGCACATACGAGAAGGAGAAGATATGCGAGACAACTACGACTACATCGTCGTCGGAGCCGGTTCCTCGGGCGCCGTGGTCGCGTCCCGTCTGAGCGAAGACCCCGCCGTGACTGTCGCGCTGGTTGAAGCGGGACCCACGGACGTGGACAAGCCGGAGATCCTGAACCTCGCGGAATGGCCCGGTCTGCTGGAGTCCGGCTACGACTGGGACTACCCCGTGGAGCCCCAGGAGAAGGGGAACTCTCACATGCGCCACGCGCGGGCGAAGGTGCTCGGTGGCTGCTCGTCGCACAACTCGTGCATTGCTTTCCACACTCCGGCGCAGGACCTCGATCACTGGGTCTCCCTGGGCGCCTCCGGCTGGGACTCGGAGACCGTCCTTCCGCTGATCAAACGCCTGGAGAATAACGACCGCGACGGTGACCACCACGGTCACGACGGTCCCGTCCGGTTGCGCTCGGTGCCGCACCAGGATCCCGTGGGCGCGGCGATCATCGATGCCTGTGAACAGCAGGGGCTTCCCAACACCCCGTTCAACGAGGGGGCCACGGTCAATCACGGTGCAGACTGGTTCCAGATCAACGCCACGGACGAGAACGTCCGGTCGTCATCGTCCGTGTCCTACCTGCACCCTGTCCTTGACCGGGAGAACCTCGACATCCTCACAGACCGTCAAGTCTCCCGCGTGACCTTCACCGAGGACGCCGAGGGCGCGCCGAGGGCCTCCGGCATCGAGTACCTCGACAACCCCTTCGGCCGACTCAAGACCCTACCGGCCAATCGCGAGGTCATCGTCTCCGCCGGTGCGATCGACAGCCCGAAGCTCCTCATGCTGTCGGGCATCGGACCGACCGCGCACCTCGCCGAGGTCGGCGTGGAGACCCTCGTTGACGCGCCCGGTGTCGGTGAACACCTCCAGGACCATCCTGAAGCGGTGATCTCCTGGGAGTCGAAAGTGCCGATGACCCGCGACGCCACGCAGTGGTGGGAGATCGGGATCTTCGAGATGGTCGACGAGGGTGGTGCCGATGGTCTCGGCCTGCCGGACCTGATGATGCACTACGGGTCAATGCCCTTTGACATGCACACCCGGCGTCAGGGGTATCCCACCGCCGACGAATCATTCTGTCTGACCCCGAACATCACCCATGCCAAGGGTCGCGGTACGGTACGGCTGCGTTCCTGCGACTTCCGGGACAAGCCGAGGGTCGATCCGCGCTACTTCACTGACGAGGACGGGTACGACATGCGGATCGCAGTGGAAGGCATCAAACTCGCCCGGAAGATCGTCGCGCAGCCCGCCATGGCGGAGTACGCAGGACGGGAACTGTTCCCGGGAACAGATGTCCAGTCCGACGACGATATCGCCGACTACGTGTCCAGAACGCACAACACCGTGTACCACCCCGCGGGCACCGTGCGCATGGGCGCGGCCGATGACCCGATGGCTCCGTTGGACCCGGAGTTGCGGGTCAAGGGTGTCACGGGCCTGCGGGTCGTCGATGCCTCGGTGATGCCGCAGTTGGTGGCGGTCAACCCGAATATCACCTGCATGCTGATCGGCGAGCGAGCTGCCGACCTGATCCGCGAAGCCTAGGGGTGCTTCCCGGGTATCAACGGAAGTTCTGCTGGCAGGATGCCATGGTTCCGTTGTCATACCCGGTGGTGAACCAGCGCTGGCGCTGTTCGGACGAACCGTGGGTCCAGGCGTCGGGGGTGACCTGCCCGCCGCCGACACTCTGGATCGCATCATCACCGATCGCCTGGGCGGAGGTGATGGCCTGGTTGACCTGGTCAGGCGTCACCGGGTCCAGGACGGCGTCTTCGCCCTTGTCGGCGTGTGACGCCCAGACCCCGGCATAGCAGTCGGCCTGCAACTCCATCTTCACCGCATTGGAGTCTTCGCCCGGGTCGTCGTAGTCGGACAGGCCCAGGTTCCCCTCGAGATGCTGGATGTGGTGCCCGAACTCGTGCGCCACGACATACATCTGCGCGAACGGGCCGTCCGATCCGCCCATCGACGAAAGCTGGGAGAAGAAGTCGTCGCCGATGTAGACGGTCTCATCGCCCGGGCAGTAGAACGGTCCGGTCTGCGCCGTCGAGGCGGTACCACATCCTGTGTTGACCTGTCCGTCCCCGATGACCAGACCGGGCTCAGAGTAGTTGATCCCGGCCTGGTCGGGCAGCAGTGACGACCACACGGTGTCGAGCGAGATGGCGGTGCCTTCAATCCGGCAGTCGTCGTAGGTGTTGGCGTCTTCGACGGTGGTGCAGTGGTCCAGCCTTCCACCGGCTCCGTCGGCGCCTTGCTCGCTCACTCGGGAGGAGTCTGCTCCGAACATGCCAAGCCCCCCGTTCGCGAAAAACAGCACGACGGCAACGACGAGGATTCCGGGAATGCCGAAGCGTCGGCCGATCCTGCTCATCAGGAGCATACCCAGGATCCCACCGCCGCGGTTGCCACCCTGGCGCCCGCCGCCACCGATTCCGAAACCGCCGCCGCCCGAGCTTCCACCGGAGCGGGCCCGCCCACCCATGCCGGACAGGTTGTTGTTGAAGGACATGGTGGAAGTGTAGCGGGAGGGTCGGGTGCCGGAGGGGTTCCTGGGGCAGGGAGTTCCCTGCCATCACACGGCAGCCCCTGGTCGAGGGGTAACAAATGTGACGTACGGGGCGCATGTGACGCAATGTAGCTGCGTAATGCGTCACAGAAGACTATACTTCGATTCACATCTGCCGTGGTTCTCACGGCGACGATGTTTGATGATGACTGATAGAGACCCCAACGACCCGCAGGAGTACCGGAACAATGGATATCATCGCCCTCGCACAACAGGCCCTCGACGCAGGGGACTGGGCAGCCTACAGCAACTGGGATATTGCGCAGCAGATCTACGACGCGACCCTCGGCCGGATCAACTGGGACGGCGTCGGCGCCTGACGCGTTGCAGCCGTACCCGCCGGCCTGACGGCGGTCAGATGACTCCGGACGATTTCAGGTCGCTCCCCAGCCGTGCCAGCAGAAGGCCGATCACCGACAGCATGCTGATTCCAAGGCATGCCATTCCACTGATCCAGGAACTCTCCGTCCCTGTGGCCAAACCGTAAATGAGAGCAACGGCGGCAATCAGCGTGGAGACAAACAGAACAATCTGGCTGGTCAGCCAGAACAGCCGGTAGGGGTCGCGGGAATCCAGCGGTGTGACCACAGTGTCCTCGACGGTGACCTGGTCGGCGATGCCGTCGGAGTCGGGGTGGCGTTGCCGTCCCCGGGCCTGTACGTCGTCGTCCGGTGTCGGGGAAGCATTCTCTGCCATGATGACCGTCCTTTCATCTCGGTCGACGTTCGACCTCACCCTCCAGCATGCCACCGTTGTTCCCCGTGCGGCGACGGGGTAGTACACTGGGCCGCTGATATCGAGCCACCGACGGCACCATCGTGTCGGCCGGGGTTATACCGAACTATCCGAAAGGACAACGCGACGTGCTGCGGACCCATCTTTGTGGTGACCTTCGCTCCAACCACATCGGCGAGGAGGTAACCCTCACCGGATGGGTCTCCCGTCGACGGGACCACGGTGGAGTGATCTTCATCGACCTGCGTGACCGGTCCGGACTGGCCCAGGTGGTGTTCCGCGAGAATGAGGTCGCCGAACGGGCACATGCACTGCGCAGCGAGTACTGCCTGCGTGTCACCGGAATCGTGGAGGCCCGTCCCGAAGGTTCCGAGAACCCGAACCTGGCGTCGGGTGACATCGAGCTCAACGTCACCGGCCTGGAGATCCTCAATGAGTCCGCGGCACTGCCGTTCCAGATCGACGATTCCGCCAGTGGGGGAGAGGTCGGCGAGGAGACCCGCCTGAAGTACCGCTACCTGGATCTGCGCCGGGACAACCAGGCGCGCGCACTGCGTCTGCGCTCCACGGTGAATGCCGCGGCTCGCAACGTCCTGATCGACCAGGAGTTCACCGAGATCGAGACGCCGACCCTCACCCGCTCCACGCCCGAGGGAGCCCGCGACTTCCTGGTGCCGGCACGTCTGCGCCCCGGAAAATTCTACGCCCTGCCGCAGTCCCCCCAGCTGTTCAAGCAGCTGCTGATGGTCTCGGGCATGGAGCGCTACTTCCAGATCGCACGCTGCTACCGTGACGAGGACTTCCGTGCCGATCGCCAGCCGGAGTTCACCCAGCTGGACGTGGAGATGAGCTTCGTCGACCAGGAAGACGTCATCGCCCTCGCCGAGGAGATCCTGGCTGCCGTATGGAAGCAGATCGGCTACGAGATCTCCGCGCCCATCCCGCGGATCACCTACGCCGATGCGATGCGTCGCTACGGTTCCGACAAGCCCGACCTGCGTTTCGACATCGAGATCACGGAGTGCACCGAGTTCTTCGAGAACACGTCCTTCCGTGTGTTCAGGTCCGACTATGTCGGTGCTGTGGTCATGGACGGCGGCGCGTCGCAGCCTCGTCGTACCCTCGACGCGTGGCAGGACTGGGCCAAGCAGCGCGGTGCCAAAGGACTGGCCTACATCCTCGTCGGCGAAGACGGCACACTGTCGGGCCCGGTGGCCAAGAACATCACCGAGGCCGAGCGTGAGGGCATCGCTGCACATGTCGGAGCGAAACCGGGTGACTGCATCTTCTTCGCCGCGGGCGATGTGAAGTCCTCCCGTGCACTTCTCGGAGCCGCCCGTGGCGAGATCGCCGAGCGTCTCGGACTGATCAAGGACGGCGACTGGGCGTTCACCTGGGTCGTGGACGCCCCGCTGTTCGAGCCCGCCGCTGATGCCACCGCCTCCGGCGATGTCGCACTCGGGAACTCGGCGTGGACCGCCGTCCACCATGCCTTCACCTCTCCGAAGCCCGAGTGGATCGACACGTTCGACGAGAACCCCGGTGAGGCCACCGCCTACGCCTATGACATCGTCTGCAACGGCAATGAGATCGGCGGCGGGTCCATCCGTATCCACCGCCGCGACATCCAGGAGCGGGTCTTCGCCGTCATGGGAATCTCCGAGGAGGAGGCCCGCGAGAAGTTCGGTTTCCTGCTCGACGCCTTCGCTTTCGGAGCCCCGCCCCACGGCGGCATCGCCTTCGGCTGGGACCGCATCGTCTCTCTCCTCGGCGGTTACGACTCCATCCGTGACGTCATCGCGTTCCCGAAGTCCGGTGGCGGCATTGATCCGTTGACCGACGCCCCCGGCGAGATCACCGCGCAGCAGCGCAAGGAGTCCGGGATCGACGCAAAACCCAAGAAGAACGCCTGAGCCCTTCACACATGGAGGGGCGTCCGAGAGAGGACAATGACGTGCTGAGCATCGATGACGCACTGGACAGTGCCGCACACCTGCTGGGGAGCCGTTTTGGCGGAACCCCCGAGCTGACACACCCGGAGAATCTCGGGGGCAGTGGGGATTCCCTGGTCATCCGGGTAAAGGTCTCGCCGAACCCGTTCCTCCAGGAGCGGACGGTCGTCATCAAGCAACTGCCGCCGGTGGCGTCGGGCGACAACGGCGAACGAGGTGACGCGGACGCCGAAGCCATCTCCGCGATGATCCGCGAGGTCGTGGCGTACCAGTACACCAATACCCTCGCGGAGGAACACCGACCCGGGCCGCAGTTGCTCGCCCACGACATCGATGACCGCATCATGGTGCTCTCGGATTCAGGTGACGGACGTAATTACTCCGATATCCTCACGATGGACGATGAGATGGAGCGGGCCGCCGCACTGCGCAAGCTGGGTCGCGCCCTGGGCCGGATGCACGTGGCGACCGCCGACGGCCAGGCTGCCTTCGACACACTCAACCGCCGCCAGCACTCGAGGCACAATCTTCCCGCGTCCCGGGTGACCGACCGCGACGTCGACGTCGTCGCACTGGTTGAGCAGGGCCTTGACCTGCTTCGCCGCAGCGGAGTCACTGTCGATCCCACCGTTGAGGAGTTCGCGCACGAGGCCGGTCAGCGTCAGTCCCGTACCCGGGTGCAGGCATTCACCCCGTTTGACCTGACTCCCGACAACATCATGCTCGCCGACACCGTGGTCTTCCTGGACTACGAGTGGGCGGGGTTCCGCGACATTGTCTCGGACGTCGCCTGCGTGATCGCCGGCTTCCCTCACGACATCACCACTCCGTTGCTGGACTCCGAGGAGCTCCGTGAGTTCATCGAGTCCTGGTCGACTGAGGTATCGGTGGTCTGGCCTGCGGTACGTGAGGAAGGTCGACTGGAGAAGGCATTGATGGCCTCTCTGGTGGGCTGGGCACTGATGAGCCTGTCCCTGCTCTACCACGGCACACTCGCGGTCATCGAGACCTCCGGTTCCGCCGCCGAGGGGGTACGCCGCCTCGACCACATGCCGAGTGAGCATCTCTCCGATCTTGCTACGACGGTGGAGGCGGTGCGTCGTTTCGCTGACCGAAACCAGGTGGACGAGCGGTTCGCCGCGGTCCGCGACTTCGCCGCCGAGCTGCTGACCACCCTGGCCAAGCTCGGGGCCCAGCCGCAGATCCGCTAGAGCCGGCCGGCGTCATGAACGGAGACGACAGCCTCTTCGACGTCCCAGCCGCGGGTGTCGGTGGCGAGCCTATGCCGACCCGGTCGGCGGATTCCTACTTCCACCCGGGGGCGCATGCTCCGCTGGCGGTCCGGATGCGCCCGCGTTCGCTGGACGAGGTCGTCGGCCAGTCCCATGTACTCGGGGACAATTCGCCGTTGCGTCGTCTCATCGACGGCCGCGGCGACTCGTCCGTTATCCTCTACGGCCCTCCCGGGACGGGCAAGACCACAGTGGCCTCGCTGGTGGCCGGTGCGTCCGGCCGCCGGTTCGAGGCGCTGTCCGCCTTAAATGCCGGGGTGAAGGAGGTGCGCTCGGTCATCGACAATGCCCGACGCCTCCTGAGCCACGGGGAGTCGACGGTGCTGTTCATCGACGAGGTGCACCGTTTCTCGAAGACCCAGCAGGACGCGCTGTTGGGGGCAGTGGAGAACAGGACTGTCCTGCTGGTGGCGGCAACCACAGAGAACCCGAGTTTCTCGGTGGTGGCGCCGTTGTTGTCCCGCTCACTTCTGGTCCAGCTCCGACCGTTGCAGGACGAGGACATCGCCATTCTGCTCTCCCGGGCGGCGGCCGATCCCCGAGGTTACGACGGAGCGGTCACTCTCGAGGATGATGCCCGTGCCCTTCTTGCGGCCCTCGCCGCCGGAGACGCCCGACGCGGACTGACCTATCTGGAAGCTGCGGTCGAAGGGATCGGGGACCGTGAGGTTCTCACCGCCGAGGATGTCCGGGCCTCCACCGACCGTGCCGTAGCCCGGTACGACAGGGACGGCGACCAGCACTACGACATCACCAGTGCCTTCGTGAAGTCGTTACGTGGCTCGGACCCCGATGCCGCCCTGCACTACCTGGCACGCATGATCGACGCTGGGGAGGACCCCCGGTTCATTGCCCGCCGACTGGTGATCCACGCGTCCGAGGACGTCGGGATGGCTGATCCGTCGGCGCTGCAGGTAGCTGTCGCCGCCCACCAGGCGGTGAGTTTCATCGGCATGCCGGAAGGGCGGATCCCCCTGGCGCAGGCCGCAGTGCACATCGCCACTGCGGCGAAGTCGAACTCAGTGATCCGGGGCATCGACGCCGCTCTGGCCGATGTCCGTGATGGCCGGGGTTCCGTGGTTCCGCCGCACCTTCGGGACGGTCATTACTCGGGGGCGGAAGCACTGGGTAACGCCGTCGGCTACCGCTACCCGCACGATGACCCCCGGGGGGTCCTCCGGCAGGACTATCTGCCGGACGATCTCGCCGGGGCACGGTACTACGAACCGACCGACCATGGCCGTGAGCACACCCTCAGTGCACGGTTGGAGACCCTTCGCGGGATTGTGCGGGGTAACGGGTAGACTGTTTCCGGTTAAGACACCGTGCCGACGATCCAGCTATCAAGAAGGTTCCGTAACTGTGCAGACTCATGAGATCCGCGAGCGATTCCTCAATCATTTCGTGAAGCAAGGTCACACCGAGGTTCCCAGCGCCTCGCTGATCCTGGACGACCCGAACCTGCTGTTCGTCAACGCCGGCATGGTCCCGTTCAAGCCTTACTTCCTCGGCGAGCAGACGCCGTCGTCGTCGCGGGCGACCTCGATCCAGAAGTGCGTGCGCACCCTGGACATCGAGGAGGTCGGGATCACCACCCGCCACAACACGTTCTTCCAGATGGCCGGGAACTTCTCCTTCGGTGACTACTTCAAGCGCGAGGTCATCCGCTTCGCCTGGGACCTGCTGACCAATCCCGTCGCCGAGGGCGGGTTCGGTATGGACCCCGACCGTCTGTGGCCCACTGTCTACCGGACCGACGACGAAGCCGCCAGGATCTGGCACGAGGACATCGGGGTTCCCGAAGAGCGTATCCAGCGCCGTGGCGGAGAGGACAACTACTGGGACATGGGGGTGCCCGGTCCCGGTGGACCATGTTCCGAGATCTTCTACGACCGTGGTCCGGAGTACGGTGTCGACGGTGGCCCGGCCGCGGACGAGAACCGGTTCATCGAGATCTGGAACCTGGTGTTCATGCAGGACATCCGCGGTGACAAGAGTCCCAAGGAGGGGTTCGAGCCGGTCGGTGAGCTGCCCCAGAAGAACATTGACACCGGCATGGGAATCGAGCGTGTGGCCTGCATCCTCCAGGGGGTGGAGAACGTGTACGAGACCGATCTTCTCGCGCCGGTCATCCAGGTCGCGGAGCACGTCACCGGCTCGGTCTACGGTCGGGTCGAGAATTCCGTCGAGGACGTGCGTTTCCGCGTCATCGCCGACCACAGCCGTACCGCACTCATGCTGATCCTCGACGGCGTGACCCCGGGCAATGAGGGCCGCGGCTACATTCTCCGTCGCCTCCTGCGCCGCATCATCCGGTCGGCCCGGCTCCTCGGCGCCACGGGCGCCACCATGGAGAAGTTCATGGACACCGTACGCAGCACCATGACTCCGTCCTACCCCGAGATCACCGAAAACTGGGAGCGTATCCGCGCGGTCGCCGTCGGTGAGGAAACCGCCTTCCTCAAGACCCTGGAGTCAGGCACCCGCCTGTTTGAGGACGCTGCCGCCAAGGTCAAGGCTACCGGCGGGACTGAGTTGGGTGGCGACGCTGCTTTCGTGCTGCACGACACCCACGGATTCCCGATCGACCTGACGATCGAGATGGCGTCGGAGGCCGGTCTCACGGTCGACAAGGACGGTTTCGACACCCGTATGGCCGAACAGCGTGCGCGGGCCAAGGCCGACAGTCGTGCGAAGAAGCAGGTCCACGCCGACGTGTCCGTGTACCGCTCCTTCGTCGACAACCACCCGACGGTGTTCCTGGGGTACGACACCACTGATGCGGAGGCCCATATTCTGGGCCTGGTGTCGGGCGGCCAGCTCGTGGACCGTGCACCGGAAGGCAGTGAGGTCGAGGTCATCCTGGACCGCACCCCCTTCTACGCCGAGTCCGGTGGCCAGATGGCCGACCGCGGTACCCTCACCGGTCCCGGTGGTCTCGCCCAGGTCCTCGACGTGCAGAAGACCGGACGCAAGGTCTCTCTGCACCGGGTCAACGTCACCGGCGGTGAACTTGCCGTGGGCGACACCGTCGCCGCCCATGTCGACCACGCCTGGCGTCACGCCGCGCGCCAGGCACACTCGGGAACGCACCTCATCCACGCGGCACTCCGCGATGTGCTGGGACCGACCGCAGTGCAGGCCGGTTCCATGAACAAGCCGGGATACCTGCGTTTCGACTTCACGTACGGCACCCAGCTCACCTCCGACCAGTTGCGTCGGATCCAGGACATCTCCAATGAGGCCGTGGACACCGACTACACGGTGAACACGATCGAGACCAGCCTCGACGAAGCGAAGGCCATGGGCGCGATGGCCTTGTTCGGTGAGAACTACGGGTCACGGGTCCGGGTCGTCGAGATCGGCGGACCGTTCTCCATGGAGCTGTGTGGAGGTATCCACGTCGACCACTCCTCCCAGGTGGGCCCGGTCACGATCCTCGGCGAATCATCGGTGGGGTCGGGGACACGTCGTATCGAGGCCTACACCGGTATGGACTCGATGCGTTACCTGGCAGGCCAGAACGCCGTGGCGGGTTCGCTGGCCTCCCGTCTGAAGGTCACCTCCGAGGATCTTCCGGAGCGTTTCGCCCAGATCAGTGAGCGACTGCAGGCGGCCGAGAAGCGGATCAACCAGTTCCGTACCGCCGAGCTCACCGCCAGGGTGGGCGACTACGTGATGCAGGCTGTCACGGTCGACGGTGTCCGTGTTGTCGCAGCTCGCGTGGCCGACGGGATCGCCGGAGGAGATCTGCGGACGATCGCCAATGACGCCAAGGCACGGTTCGGCTCGGACGAGGCGGTCGTAGTCTTCGCCTCAGCCGACCCGGAGTCGGGCAAGGTGCCGTTCATCGCCGCGGTCACGGACGCCGCCGTTGCGCGGGGACTGTCCGCCGGCGAGGTCGTCAAGGCGATCGGCCCACTGGTGGGTGGTCGCGGCGGCGGAAAGCCGTCGATGGCGCAGGGCTCCGGCAGTGACGTGTCGGGCATCGACGCGGCGGTTGCGGCCGTTCGTCCGCATGTCGAATCGGCCCTGTCCGGCGCCAGGTGATGGCTGTCCCGGAGCGTCCCGGCGACGACGATGCCGGTCGGGGGCGTCGTCTCGGCCTCGACGTGGGCACCGTGCGTATCGGGGTGGCGCTGTCGGACCCTGACGGTATCCTCGCGACGCCGCTGGAAACCGTCGCCGCAGAGAAGGGCAGCGGCAGACGTCCGGGCTCCGAGTTTGATCGGGTCCTGGAACTCGTTGAGCAGAACTTCGTGGTGGAGGTGGTCGTCGGACTACCGGTGACGCTGCGTTCGCGGAAGACGGAGAGTACCATCCGGGCCGAGAACTACGCGGCCGCGCTGCAGGAGGCACTGGACGGTATCCCGGTCCGTCTGGTCGACGAGCGGATGTCCACTGTCGCCGCGACCGGCGCGATGCGCGCCTCCGGAGTCAGTGAACGCAAGGGGCGCTCACGCATCGACCAGGCGGCTGCGGTGCATATCCTCCAGGGGTGGCTTGATGCCCGAACCGCCCGTAAACGGGTGTCCGATCAATGAACTTCGGCCATCTCATGCGAGAATGACGCGCAATAGTGTTTTCATGACGTTTTGACACCTTGTACACACAGTAGAGACGTGGGAGTGAACCTTGCCTCGAAAGATCAGGACCGAACCCAGGTACCGCCGTCGCAGACAGTGGTCGATAGCCATCAGCCTCGCACTGGTCCTCCTGCTCGTCTTTGTCGTGGCTTACGTCTATTACCAGCGCGAAGTAGTGGGTACCCGCGACTACGAGGGCGAGGGTAACGGTAACGCGGTCCTTATCCGAGTGGACGAGGGAGACACGGTCTCCGGCCTGATCCCGAAGCTACTGGAAGATGATGTCGTCGGTTCGAGGTCGGCAATGCTCAGTGCCGCCGATGAGGCCGAGCAGCACGGAGAGAACCGCGGTCTGGAGGCCGGCTACTACGCACTCCAGCAGAAGATGTCCGCGGACGCCGCCATGAACGCGCTCACCGACGATGAACGACGTCTCGGTGTCATCGACATTCCGACCGGCCTCACCCTCGAGGACATCACCGTGGTGGGAGGGGAGACCCGTGACGGCATCTTCACCTCCATCGCCGACAACTCCTGTCGGGAGGGTTTGACGGACGGGCTGGAGGACTGCGTCAGCGTCGACGCTCTGCGCGAAACCATCGCGAGCACCCCGGCCGCGGAACTGGGGGTCCCGGAGTGGGCCGTCGACAACGTTGAGGCCCGTGGCGACGACCCGCGTCGCATCGAGGGACTTATCTCCCCGGGTGTGCACCTGTTTGACCCGACCGCCGGACCGCAGGAGATCCTGACCTCGCTGCTGGAGGATTCCGCCGAGGTCTACGAGGGCACAGGACTGCTCGAAGCCTCGGAAGGTGTGGGACTCACCCCGTACGAGATGGTCACGGCCGCCTCGCTGATCGAGCGCGAAGCGCCGGAAGGCGACTTCGACAAGGTGGCCCGGGTGATCCTCAACCGGTTGGACGAGGACCAGCAGCTCGAGTTCGATTCGACGGTCAACTACGATGTCGCCGCCCAGGAAGTCGCGACCACGGACGAAGACCGCGGCCGAGACACCCCCTGGAACACCTACGCGAAGAAGGGGTTGCCGGATACGCCGATCGCCTCGCCCGGCATCACCGCTCTGCAGGCGGTGGAGCACCCGGCCGAGGGCGACTGGCTGTACTTCGTGACCGTGGACACGGACGGGCGCACGGTATTCAACCGGTCGTTCTCCGACCATGAAGCGGCGATCGAAGAATCGCGGCGCAACGGTGTGCTGGACAGCGCACGGTAGACACAGACTGTAAGAGCACGGACGACTGAGGCAACTGAGGTGGATGAGACCATGGTGAGCGAAACCGGGAATGACGCGGCTGAGGTGTACAGCGTGGAGGAGTTCCTCTCCCTCGCGACCGAGCTTCAGCAGCAGGCCGACGCGCCGGACGGGCCCGTGGCCCAGCTGTGCGCCGTGCTCGGACGACCGGTGGGGCACTCGCTCTCACCGGTGATCCACCTGGGCAGTGCCGCAATGCTCGGCAACGAGTCCCTGGTCTATGTCCGGGTCGACGCCGGCGAACCCTCCGAGGTCCGCCGACTGATGCAGCAGTCGCCCGCTTGCGTACGGGGATTCTCGGTGACCATGCCCGGCAAATCTGCCGCCCATGACCTGGCCGACAATGTCACCGACCGTGCCGCCCTCATCGGCAGCGCCAACACTCTCGTCCCGGTACGCGACGCCGAGGGGCAGCTGACCGGAACGTGGCTGGCCGACAACACCGATGTCGACGGTCTCTCAGCCTGTCTGCGCGCCGTGCTCGACGAGGACCGCGCTGCGGGGGCAGGACGAGGGGTGGTCGTGGGGAACGGCGGCACGGCACGCCCGGCCGTCGCCGCGTTGGCCGCGGAGGGCTTCACGTCGGTCACTGTACTGGCCCGGTCCGAGCGCGCACTGAACCTGCAGAACCTGGTGGAGTCCTACGGCATGAGTTTCGACTGGCTGCGCCTGGATGACGACCGCCTGGGCGACGTATGTGCGTCCGCCGATGCGCTGATCTCCACCATCCCCGCAGCCGGCGCGTCCGCCGTGGCCGAGCACCTGGCGGCGGCGGCTGCGGTCGTCGACGTGATCTACGATCCGTACCCGACACCGTTGATGCTCGCGGCCCGGAGTGCCGGGCGCCCGGTGTCAGACGGACTGCTGATGCTCGCCGGGCAGGGTGTAGAGCAGTTCCGACAGTTCACCGGGGAGACGCCGTCGACCGAAGGGATGTACCGGCTGTTGCGGGCGCACCGACGCACCGTGGAGGCACAGCCGGGGGACACGGCGGACGCAGGGAGTTAGCTGCAGGTGGGGGTCATCGGGGGATTGATCGTTCTGGCGTGGGCGGGCACGCTGATCGTGCAGGACATCCGGTTCCGGAGATTGCCGGACCGGTTGACTTTGCCGGCGGTGCCGGTGGCGTGGGCGGGGGTCCTGCTCCTCGGATACGGCTGGGCTGTTCTCGGCGGAATCGCGTGGTTTCTGCTGTGCGTGTTGCCCGGACTGTTTTCTCCCCGGCTCCGTGCCGGCGGCGGCGACGCGAAGCTCGCGCTCAGCCTCGGGGCGGTCGCTACCGCCGTCGGAGGAACAGTGGGCCTTGCAGTCACCGTCGCCGTCGCATCGGCGGTGACGCTGCTGTTCGCCCTGATCCCGCCGGTCCGGACCTCAGCTCTGCCGCACGGACCGGGGATGCTCGTCGCTACGGCGGTGGTGACCGGGGTCATAAACAGTGGGGTGTGGTGACGCCGGTCCGGTGATCATGCGACAATGTAGGGCATGCTTCGATGGACGACTGCCGGGGAATCGCACGGCCAGGCCCTTGTTTCCGTTGTCGAGGACATTCCGGCCGGGGTGCCAGTCACCCGTGCCGAGGTGTCCCGGCAACTCGCTCGACGGCGCCTCGGCTACGGCCGCGGCGCCCGGATGAAGTTTGAAGCGGACGAGGTGACGTTCCTCGGCGGTGTGCGGCACGGCCTGACCATCGGCTCACCGGTCGCGGTGATGATCGGGAACACTGAGTGGCCGAAGTGGACCACGATCATGTCCGCCGACCCGGTCGACATGTCTGATGAGGCCGTGGTCAAGGAGATGGATTCGGGCCGTGGCGCCCGGCTGACCCGCCCGCGTCCCGGTCACGCGGACTTCTCCGGCATGGTGAAGTACGGACACGACGAGGCCCGTCCGGTCCTGGAACGCTCCAGCGCCCGAGAGACCGCCGCCCGGGTGGCCGCCGGAACTTTCGCCCGTGCCCTGTTGCGTGAGGTCACCGGCGCTGAGGTCGTCAGTCACGTCCTGTCGATCGGCCCGTCAGAGACCTACACCGGGCCCCCGCCGGCCCCGGCCGATCTTGATGCGGTGGACGGCTCACCGGTTCGGGCGTTCACCGTGCACGGCGACGGCCACGAGAAGTCGATGATCGCCGAGATCGAGGCCGCCCGAAAGTCCGGGGACACCCTCGGCGGTGTCGTCGAGGTGGTCGTCTCTGGTCTCCCCATCGGTCTGGGCTCCCATGTCAGTTGGGACGGACGTCTCGACGGCCAGCTGGCCCAGGCGGTCATGAGTATCCAGGCCATCAAGGGCGTGGAGATCGGTGACGGATTCGATGAAGCGCGCCGTCGGGGCTCGGAGGCGCACGACGAGATCGACCGGGTCGACAACAGTTCCGGGGTGTCGCGTCGGACCAACCGGGCCGGGGGTCTCGAGGGTGGGATGACGAACGGCGAACAGCTGCGCGTCCGTGCTGCGATGAAACCGATCTCTACGGTGCCGCGGGCCCTGGCGACGGTCGATATGGACGACGGGCGTCCCGCCACCGGCATCCACCAACGCTCCGATGTCTGTGCCGTGCCGGCCGCGGGAGTCGTCGCCGAATCCATGGTGGCCCTCGTGCTGGCCCGCGCGGTACTCGACAAGTTCGGCGGCGACAGTGTCGCCGAGACCCGCCGCAACTACCTGTCCTACCTCGACGACGTGGACAAGCGCCTGACCTGGGGAGACGTGTAGATGACTGCCAACACTGGAACCACGGCACCCCGGGTTGTCCTGGTCGGCCCGCCTGGTGCAGGAAAGAGCACCGTCGGGCACGCCCTCGGCGAGGTACTGCGCTGTGGGGTGGTTGACTCGGACACGCTGCTCGAGCGCGACAACAGCATGTCCTGCGGTGAGCTGTTCACCCTGCTCGGGGAACCGGAGTTCCGGCGGCGTGAAGAGATCTACGTCGCCCAGGCACTGGCGTCCGACGGCGTCGTGTCCCTCGGTGGTGGTGCCGTCCTGTCAGCGGCGACACGTCGTCTACTGGCCGACCACCTCGTCGTCTACCTGCGGGTCTCCGCCGAGGAGGGCACGCGGCGTACCGCGCATCTGGCCACCCGGCCGGTCCTCGCTGCCGCAGACGGGGAGGACCCGGCCGAAAGGTACCGGGAGATCCTCACCCAACGCGAGGAACTATACCGGGAGGTCGCCACGCACATCGTCGACGCCGACGGACGGACGCCGCGCCACACCGTGGCCGACGTCCTCGCCCTCATCGGTGTCCACGGCAACCACGATGCCTACGATCCGGAGCAGGAGACACAGCTGTGAAAGCACCGATGACCCGTACCGTGCACGTCGCCACGGACCACCCCTACGACGTCATCATCGGCCGTGATTTGACGGGGGCGGTGGCCGACAGCGTCCCCGGTGCACGCCGTGCGGTGATCCTGCACCAGCCGCCGCTGGTCGAACTCGCAGGCCGCGTCGCCGACAGCGTGCGCGGCGCTGGCATCGAGCCGGTCCTGTACGAAACTCCGGATGCCGAAGCAGCCAAGACGGTCGAGGGGGCTGCAGCCTGCTGGGACATCTGTGCCGATGCAGGGCTCTCCCGCCAGGACGTCATCGTCGGTGTGGGTGGCGGGGCGACCACGGATCTGGCCGGGTTCATCGCGGCGACGTGGATGCGCGGGATCCGCGTCGTCCAGTATCCGACGACTCTGCTGGCTATGGTCGACGCCGCGGTCGGTGGAAAGACCGGCATCAACACCGCCGCAGGCAAGAACCTCGTCGGCGCGTTCCACGAACCGTCGGCTGTCCTCGTCGACCTGGATGTACTCGAGACGCTTCCACACCCCGAGATCGTCGCAGGTAGCGCGGAGATCATCAAGGCTGGCTTCATCCGCGACAGTCGCATCCTCGATCTCTACGAGTCGGATCCGGCTGCCGCCTGCGACCCCCACGGCACTCTTCCGGAACTCATTGAGGCCGCCATCACCGTGAAGGCGGATGTGGTGGGGCAGGATCTCCGTGAGTCTTCACTGCGCGAGATCCTGAACTACGGTCACACCTACGGCCACGCCGTAGAGCAGCACGAGAACTACCGGTGGCGGCACGGCCACGCTGTCGCCGTGGGCATGGTCTTCGAGGCGGAACTCTCCCATGCCGCCGGCCTGCTCAGCGGGGAGGCCGTCAACCAGCACCGGCGCATCCTGCAGAGCGTGGGTCTGCCCACCAGCTACGGCAATGCATCACTGGAGGAGCTGGCCGAGGTCATGGCCCGGGACAAGAAGAATAAGGACGGTAGTCTCAGGGTCGTCGTCGTCAGCGACAACAGTGGCTCCTACGTCCCCCAGACAGTCGTCGATCCGTCGCAGGACGACCTCACCGCCGCCTACCTGAACACCACCCCTGACAACCACCAGTAGAACAGGAACACCACCATGCGCATCGTCGTCCTCAATGGCCCGAACCTCAACCGCCTTGGCCGCCGCCAGCCCGAGATCTACGGGTCGACGACCCTCGATGACATTGAAGAAGATCTCCGGAAGGACGCCAGGCGCCTCGGCGTGGACATCGATTTTCTGCAGTCCAACCACGAGGGAGCGTTGATCGACCGGGTCCACCAGGCAGCCGACGATGGTGACGCGGTAATCATCAACCCCGGTGGGTTGACTCACACCTCTGTCGCACTGCGCGATGCTCTCGCCGAGGTAGCAGACGGACCCGGCTTCGTGGAGGTCCACCTCTCCAACATCCACGCCCGCGAGGCTTTCCGGCACCACAGTTACCTCTCACCGATCGCCCGCGGTGTGATCGCCGGTCTCGGTGCGCAGGGGTACTCCATGGCGATGGACTATCTTGCACGACAGGAGAGTAGCAGGGCGTAGCCTGGGGAGTATGATAGACTTCCTCAGCCGCCGTCAGGCCGTCGCCGAAACCCTCTCCGCCGCAGGTCACAAGTATATTCTGGTCACCGACCTGAAGAACGTCCGCTATCTCACCGGGTTCAGTGGCTCCAATGCCGCTCTGCTCCTCGATACGGATGCCGGCCTCACCGTAGCCACCGACGGCCGGTATGACACCCAGGTACGGCAGGAGACGTCCGGGGCACCCGGGGTGGACATCCGGATCACCCGTGACCTGCTCGGCGAACTCCGCTCTGTCGCCGGGACTGCAGGATTCGCCGTCGAACCGGGATTGGCGGTCGCTGCTGCGCGCGAGCTGGGGGACCCTCCGATACTCGAGGGAGCCGTCGAGGCTGCCCGCCTGGTTAAGGACGCCGCCGAACTCGAGGCGCTGCGCGAGGCGGGACACCTGGCGGATTCTGTGTTCTCCGAGTTCATCGCCGCTGGCGGCATCCGCGAGGGAATCACTGAAATCGAGGCGGCCGCGGATCTGGAGCACCGGCTGCGCTCGGCCGGCGCGGACGGGCTGAGCTTCGACACGATTCTGGCTTCCGGCGTCAACGCCGCCAAGCCCCACGCCGGGGTGTCCCGCGAGGTCATCGTCCCGGGCCTGGTCACCGTGGATTTCGGGGTTTGGTTGGATGGCTACGCGTCGGACCAGACCCGTACGGTGTGTGTCGGGGAGCCGGACTCGCTGTCCTCCGAACTCTATGACCTGGTCCACCGTTCCTTCAGCGCCGGCGTGAAGGCGGTGCGCCCCGGCGCCGGCTTGTTCGATGTTGACAAGGTCTGTCGGGACATCATCGACGAAGCCGGGTACGGCGAGTACTTCGTCCACTCCACCGGACACGGTGTGGGGCTTGACGTGCATGAGGCACCGTATGCCGCCTCCCGCACCCCCCGGGACAAGACGCTGGCGGAGTCGATGACCCTGACGATTGAGCCGGGAGTCTATCTCCCGGGGCGGACGGGCCTGCGCATCGAAGACACCTATATTGTCACGGCTCAGGGTGCGGAGTCGGTCAATCCCTCATCCACCGCGTTACAGGTGGTCTAGCAGCAGGCTGCTAGACTGTTCGGCTGACCACCCCAACCAAGATATCCAGGGAGCATACACGTGGCGACAACCGCGGATTTCAAGAACGGTCTCGTGCTGAAGATCGACAACAAGCTGCAGCAGATCATTGAGTTCCAGCACGTCAAGCCGGGCAAGGGCCCTGCTTTCGTCCGGACGAAGCTCAAGGACGTCGTCTCCGGCAAGACCCTCGACAAGACCTTCAACGCCGGTGTCAAGGTCGAGACCGCCACCGTGGACCGCCGTGACATGACCTACCTGTACCACGACGGCGAGAACTTCGTGGTCATGGACGACAAGGACTTCGAGCAGTTCGAGGTGCCCTCCGCCAAGTTCGGCGACGCCGGCCGGTTCCTGCTGGAGAACATGCGCGTCCAGCTGTCCTTCCACGACGGCGAGATCCTCTTCGGTGAGCTGCCGGTGTCCGTCGACCTGGCCATCGAGCACACCGACCCCGGCCTGCAGGGCGACCGCTCCACCGGCGGCAGCAAGCCGGCGACACTGGAGACCGGCGCCGAGATCCAGGTGCCGCTGTTCCTGGAGACCGGCAATGTCGTGAAGGTCGACACCCGTACCGGCGAGTACCTCTCCCGCGTCAACAACTAGACCTCATGGCAGACAGAGAATCCGGCGAGTCTTATCGCCGCCACGGGGCCCGCTACAAGGCCCGTCAGCGAGCCGTCGACATCCTCTTTGAGGCGGAGTTCCGCGATATCGACCCCGTCGAGATCGTGGAGGATCGTGTCGAACTGGCCAGGGACGAGTCGAACCAGGTCAAACCAGTTCCGGAGTATGCTGCCCGGATCGTACCCGGGGTGGCTTCGGCGCTCGACGAGATCGACGAGGCGATTGCTGCGCACCTGAGCAGTACCTGGCGCCTGGAACGACTTCCTGCGGTCGACCGCGCGGTGCTGCGGGTGTCGGCCTGGGAGCTCCTCTACAACGACGAGGTCCCGGCCCGGGTCGCGCTGAAGGAAGGGATCGAACTCGCCTCGGAGTACTCCCACGACAAGGCACCCGGCTACGTCAACGCCGTCCTGGACGGCATCGCCCGGGACAAGCGCCTCGCTGATGAGGCGAGTGCCGCAGCACAGGCTGAACAGGACGCTGCCGAAGCGAAGCGGGCGCAGGATGCCGAACGCGCCAAGGCAGACTCGTTGATCGACGGCATCGTCGAAGAGACACCCGGGACCCCAGATGAAACGGGGGAGACGGGGGAGAAGTGATGCCCCGACCGTGCTAAACTTCGGCACGGAACATGGATCCGGCTCCCGGTCGGCTCCGACCACCTTTAACGATCCGTCCAGTGAGGCGGGGAAGGAGGTCACGATGAGCACACAGCATTCCGACGGCACCACCGTCGCCCTCATGGGCGCGGACGACGTCGGTCGTACTGTTGCACGCATCGCGCACCAGATCATCGAGAAGACAGCGTTGGATGCGCCCGGCTCAGACCGGGTCGTGCTCCTGGGGATCCCGTCGGGGGGCGTGCCCTTGGCGGCGCGACTGGCGGCCCGTATCGAGGAGTTCAGCGACGTCAGCGTCTTCCACGGGTCCGTGGATGCGACGCTCTACCGCGATGATCTGACCTCGTCGCCGCACCGCGCTCTCAAACCCACCAGTGTCCCGCGCGACGGTATCGACGGAGCAACCGTCATCCTGGTCGACGACGTCCTGTTTTCGGGCCGCACGATCCGCGCCGCGCTGGACGCTCTGCAGGACGTGGGGCGGGCTCACATTGTCCAGCTCGCGGTCCTGGTTGACCGCGGCCACCGGGAACTGCCGATCCGGGCCGACTACGTGGGCAAGAACATCCCCACCTCCACCAGTGAAGATGTCCGTGTCTCCCTCGCCGAGATCGACGGTGCCGACTGCGTGGAGCTCCTACGCCCGGCAGACACGGCGCCCGAAGGAGACCACGCATGAAACATCTGCTGAGTATCGCCGACCTCGACGCCTCCGAGATCACGCTGCTGTTGGACGAAGCGGACCGGTTCGCCGACTCCCTGCGTGACCGTGAGGTCAAGAAGCTGCCGACGCTGCGCGGTCGCACGGTGTTCACCTTGTTCTACGAGAACTCCACCCGCACCCGGTCGAGCTTCGAGACGGCCGGCAAGTGGATGAGCGCTGACGTCATCAACATCTCGGCGTCGTCGTCGTCGGTGAAGAAGGGGGAGTCGCTCAAGGACACCGCCCTGACCCTGCGCGCCGTCGGTGCGGACGCGATCATCATGCGCCACCCGTCCTCCGGCGCGGCACGTCAGGTCGCCAACTGGGTCGGCCAGGGACGTGAGGGGATCAGCGTGCTCAACGCCGGCGACGGCTCCCACGAGCATCCCACCCAGGCACTGCTCGACGCGGTGACCCTGCGCAACAAGCTCGGCACGCTTGAGGGAAGCCACGTCGTGATCGTCGGTGACATCCTGCATTCCCGCGTGGCCCGGTCGAATGCGCTGCTGCTCACCGCCCTCGGCGTCGACGTCACATTCGTGGCACCACGCACGCTGCTGGCTCCTGGAATCGAGCACTGGATCAACCCCAGTACCGGTGGCCCCGGCGCCCCCGCCACGGGCACGGTCCGAATCAGTCACGACATGGACGAGGCGATCGCCGGTGCTGACGCCGTGATGATGCTGCGGGTCCAGGCTGAGCGCATGGACGGAGGATTCTTCCCCTCGCACCGCGAATACGCGACCCGTTACGGGTTGTCCAGGGCCCGTCTGGATGCGCTGAAGGACGGCGCGATTGTTCTGCACCCCGGTCCGATGCTGCGCGGCATGGAGATCAACGATTCCGTGGCCGATGCGCCCCAGACCGTGGTCCTCGACCAGGTCACCGCCGGCGTGCACGTGCGCATGGCCGCACTGTTCACCCTGCTGGTCGGTACCGACAGCACCGACAGCACCAGCAGTGCCGCCGGTATATCCAGTGCATCGGGGGACCACCGATGACGATAACACCCACACCGGAGGAGAAGAACGTGAACGACTACCCGGCCACAGGTGCCCTGCACCCGGCCGCCGAGGGCGAGGTGCTGCTGCGCGGCGTCCTGCCCTATGGCGAAGGCGATGCACAGGACGTCCTGGTCCGCGGCGGCGTTATCGTCGAGATCGCAGCCGCCGGTACCATCGACCCAGCCGACGGGGCCGACGTGCTGGAACTCGACGGCCAGGTGCTGCTGCCGGGCCTGGTCGACATGCACGTGCACCTGCGCGAGCCGGGCCGTGAAGACACCGAGACGATCGCCACCGGCTCGGCCGCCGCGGCCCGTGGTGGTTTCACCGCCGTATTCACCATGGCCAACACCGACCCGGTGACGGACACCCCCGCCATCGCCGAGATGGTCTGGCTCAAGGGCCAGCAGAAGAACCTGTGTGACGTGCACCCGGTCGGCTCCATCAGCCGCGGACTCAAGGGCCAGGAGCTCACCGAGTTCGGCATGATGGCCGACTCGGATGCGAAGGTCCGCATGTTCTCCGACGACGGCAAATGCGTTGACGACCCCCGCCTGATGCGCCGAGCCGTCGAGTACGCCGGCGGGCTGGATGTCTTGCTCGCCCAGCACTGCGAGGAGCCCCGCCTCACCGAGGGTGCCGTCGCCCACGAGGGTGAGGCCGCCGCGCGCCTGGGCCTGCGAGGCTGGCCGCGGGTCGCCGAAGAGTCGATCGTGATCCGTGACGCCCTGCTGGCCCGCGACTACGGCGGACGCCTGCACATCTGCCACGCCTCCACCGAAGGCACGGTGGAGTTGCTCAGCTGGGCCCGCGATCATGACATCCCGCTGTCCGCCGAGGTCACCCCGCACCATCTCATCCTCACCGATGAGAAGCTGGAGACCTACGACGGCCACTACCGGGTTAATCCGCCGCTGCGCGAGACCCGCGACACCCTGGCCCTGCGCACAGCGCTGATCGACGGAACTGTGGACTGTGTGGCCACCGACCACGCCCCCCATGGTTCCGAGGAGAAATGCTGCGAGTTCGACAAGGCACGTCCCGGAATGCTCGGCCTGGAGACTTCGCTGGCGATCATCGCCCAGCTGTTCGTCACCGACCCACCGGAGGACCAGGAACGCCAGGACTGGCGGTTCGTGGCGCGGGTGATGTCCGAACGGCCCGCCGAGATCCTCCGGTTGCCGGGCCACGGCCGCCCGGTGGCGGTCGGCGAACCGGCGAACCTGTGCGTGGTCGACCCCGGGCACAGCTGGACCGCCCACGGCGATGAGATGGCCTCGAAATCCTCCAACACCCCCTACGAGGGAATGGACCTGCCCGTGAAGGTCACCACCACGCTGCTGCGTGGCCGGGTGACCTGCCGCTACGGCCAGGTGAGCGACAAATGACCGATAATACGACAGAGAAGAGTACTGCTGTGACTTCCTCCCGCACCCCCGCGCTGCTGGTGCTCGGCGACGGACGGGTGTTCCGTGGCCGGGCATTCGGTGCCACCGGCACCACCCTCGGTGAAGCTGTCTTCACCACCGGCATGACCGGCTACCAGGAGACGATGACGGACCCGTCGTACCACCGGCAGATCGTGGTGGCCACCGCCCCGCAGATCGGCAACACCGGGTGGAATGACGAGGACGGAGAGTCCCACGGCGACCGCATCTGGGTCGCCGGACTCGTCATCCGCGACCTGTCACACACCGTGTCCAACTGGCGCGCGGCCCGCAGCCTGCCCGAGGAGATGGAGAAGCAGGGTGTTATCGGCATCCAGGGGGTCGACACCCGCGCGATCGTGCGCCACCTCCGCGACAAAGGCTCCGTCGCCGCGGGCGTGTTCAGCGGGGAGGACGCCGCACGCCCCGTCGAGGAACTCGTCGCCGAAGTCAACGCCCAGCAGTCCATGGCTGGGGCCGACCTGGCCAGCGAGGTCTCCACCGACGAGACCTACGTGCTGGAACCCGAGGGCGGGGACCAGCACGGGTCAGGACCCCGCTTCACCGTGCTGGCCTATGACATGGGCATCAAGACCAACACCCCGCGCAACTTCGTCGCCCGCGGGATCCGCACCGTTGTCGTGCCCGCCAACAGCCCGGTCGAGCCGCTGATCGAGCAGTACAACCCGGACGGCGTGTTCATCTCCAATGGCCCCGGAGACCCCGCCACCGCCGACGTCATGGTCGAGCAGGTCCGCACCGTGCTGGGGAAGAAGATCCCGCTGTTCGGCATCTGCTTCGGCAACCAGATCCTGGGCCGCGCGCTGGGCATGGACACCTACAAGCTGAAGTTCGGTCACCGCGGTATCAACGTGCCGGTGCTCAACCACCTCACCGGGAAGATCGACATCACCTCGCAGAACCACGGGTTCGCGTTGAGCGGCCGCGCCGGTGAGCCTTTCGACACCGACTTCGGCACCGCCCAGGTCACCCACACCTGCCTCAACGACGACTGTGTCGAGGGTGTCGCCCTCGACAACGGTCTCGCCTTCTCCGTCCAGTACCACCCCGAGGCCGCCGCCGGTCCTCACGACGCCAATCCGCTGTTCGACCAGTTCATCGAACTGATGGAAGGGAACAACTAAATGCCGAAGCGCACCGACATCAACCACGTCCTCGTCATCGGCTCCGGCCCGATCGTCATCGGCCAGGCCTGTGAGTTCGACTACTCCGGCACCCAGGCCTGCCGCGCACTGAAGGCCGAGGGCCTCCGCGTCTCGCTGATCAACTCCAACCCGGCCACGATTATGACCGACCCGGAGTTCGCTGACCACACCTACATCGAGCCGATCCAGCCCGAGTACATCGAGAAGATCTTCGCCGCGGAGAAGGAGGCCGGCCACCCGGTCGACGCCGTGCTGGCCACTCTCGGTGGACAGACCGCGCTGAACGCTGCCATCCAGCTCGACCGCGCCGGCATCCTCGACAAGTACGACGTCGAGCTCATCGGTGCCGACATCGACGCCATCGAGCGCGGTGAGGACCGCCAGAAGTTCAAGGACATCGTCGCCTCCATCGGCGGCGACTCGGCACGCTCCGCAGTGTGCCACGACATGGACGAGGTCCACGACGCCGTTGCCGAGCTGGGCCTGCCCGTCGTGGTGCGGCCTTCCTTCACCATGGGCGGGCTGGGCTCCGGCCTGGCGTTCACCTACGAGGACCTCGACCGTATCGCCGGCGGCGGACTGGCCGCCTCCCCGGAGGCCAACGTCCTCATCGAGGAGTCCATCCTCGGATGGAAGGAGTACGAGCTCGAGCTCATGCGCGACGGTGATGACAATGCCGTGGTCATCTGCTCCATCGAGAACGTCGACGCCCTCGGCGTGCACACCGGTGACTCGATGACCGTCGCGCCCTCAATGACGCTGACTGACCGTGAGTACCAGATCATGCGGGACCAGGGTATCGCCATCCTGCGCGCCGTCGGTGTCGACACCGGTGGCTGCAACATCCAGTTCGCCGTCAACCCCGAGGACGGCCGCCTGATCACCATCGAGATGAACCCGCGTGTCTCGCGTTCCTCGGCCCTGGCCTCCAAGGCCACCGGCTTCCCGATCGCCAAGATCGCGGCTCTGCTGGCCATCGGCTACACCCTCGACGAGCTGCGCAACGACATCACCCAGGTCACCCCGGCCGCGTTCGAGCCGACCCTGGACTACGTGATCGTCAAGGCCCCGCGCTTCGCCTTCGAGAAGTTCCCGGGTGCCGACGACACCCTCACCACCACCATGAAGGCCGTAGGCGAGGCCATGTCGGTGGGACGCAACTACATCGCCGCCCTGAACAAGGTGTTGCGCTCCCTGGAGACCAGGCCTGCCGGGTTCTGGACCACCAGCGACGAGTACTTCGCCGGCGACCGGGCCACCGACCTGGCCGCCGTCCTGGACGACCTTGGCCGTCCCACTGAGGGCCGGATGTACGACATGGAGCTCGCGCTGCGCCTCGGCGCCACCGTGGACCAGGTCCACCGTGCCTCGGTCGGCGTAGACCCGTGGTTCCTGCACGAACTCAAGGCACTGGTCGACTTCCGTGCCGAGCTTGAGGACGCCCCGGTGCTCTCCGAGGAGCTGCTGCGCGAGGCGAAGTACCTGGGCCTGTCGGATGCCCAGATCGCCGCACTGCGTCCCGAACTGGCCGGCGAGGACGGCGTGCGCTCCCTGCGCTGGTCGCTGGGGATCCGGCCGGTGTTCAAGACCGTGGACACCTGCGCCGCGGAGTTCGAGGCCCAGACCCCGTACCACTACTCCGCCTACGAGATGGACCCGGAGGCGGAGTCCGAGGTCGCCGAGCAGCGCGACCGCGACAAGATCATCATCCTGGGCTCCGGCCCGAACCGCATCGGCCAGGGCATCGAGTTCGACTACTCCTGCGTGCACGCCGCCCTGGAGCTGTCCCGGGTGGGTTACGAGACCGTGATGGTCAACTGCAACCCGGAGACCGTCTCCACCGACTACGACACCGCCGACCGCCTCTACTTCGAGCCGCTGACCTTCGAGGACGTCATGGAGGTCTATCATGCAGAGACCCAGTCCGGCACCGTGGCAGGCGTGATCGTCCAGCTCGGCGGGCAGACCCCGCTGGGTCTGGCGCAGCGTCTCACCGATGCCGGTGTCCCGGTGATCGGCACGACCTCCGAGGCGATCAACCTCGCCGAGGACCGTGGCGAGTTCGGCACCGTACTGGAGAAGGCCGGTCTCCCCGCCCCGGCCTTCGGCACCGCCACCACTTTCGCTGAGGCGCGCGGCGTCGCCTCCCGTATCGGTTACCCGGTACTGGTCCGCCCGTCCTACGTGCTGGGCGGCCGGGGCATGGAGATCGTCTATGACGAAACCTCCCTGGAGGACTACATCGACCGCGCGACCGAGATCACCTCGGACCACCCGGTGCTGGTCGACCGGTTCCTCGACAACGCCATCGAGATCGACGTCGACGCCCTGTGCGACGGCGACGAGGTCTACCTCGCCGGCGTGATGGAGCACATCGAGGAGGCCGGCATCCACTCCGGCGACTCCGCATGCGCCCTGCCACCGATGACACTGGGGGAGGGCGACATCGCGAACGTGCGCCGCTCCACCACCGCACTGGCCCACGGCATCGGTGTCAAGGGCCTGATGAACATCCAGTTCGCGCTGAAGGACGATGTCCTCTACGTCATCGAGGCCAACCCGCGTGCATCACGCACGGTCCCCTTCGTGTCCAAGGCCACCGGCGTGCCGTTGGCCAAGGCCGCCTCACGCATCATGACCGGCACCCCGATCCGGGAACTGATCGCCGAAGGGCTGATCCCCGGGGACCGCGACGGCGGTTCGCTGCCGCTGGGTCATCCCATCGCGGTCAAGGAGGCGGTCATGCCCTTCAACCGCTTCCGCAGTCCCGAGGGCGAGATGCTCGACAGCCTGCTCAGCCCGGAGATGAAGTCCACCGGTGAGGTCATGGGCCTGGACTCCGACTTCGGCACCGCCTTCGCCAAGTCACAGGAGGCCGCCACCGGCTCCCTGCCGACCAGCGGACGGGTGTTCGTCTCGGTCGCCAACCGCGACAAGCGGACTATGATCCTGCCGATCCAGCGCCTGGCGTCCCTCGGTTTCGATCTGGTCGCCACCGAGGGCACCGCGGCGATGCTGCGGCGTAACGGACTGGAGTGTGAGGTCGTGGCAAAGCAGACCGATATCGAGTCCGGTACCGCCCAGGCGGGTAAGCGCTCGGTCGTCGATCTCATCGACGAGGGCTCCATCGACTTCATCCTCAACACTCCGGCCAGCACCGCCGCAGCCCGGGGAGACGGCTACGACATCCGTGCCGCCGCCGTACGCCAGGGTGTCTCCTGCGTCACCACAGTGCAGGGTGCCGTCGCCGCCGTCCAGGGCATCGAGGCGCTGAAGGGGTCGACGACGGTGGTGCGGGCCATCCAGGACGTCAACCATGACAATTACTGAGAATCGGTTGTCCTCGGGGACCACAGGCACCTTCGGCGAGCGCTACCTGGCGCGCTCCCAGGACCTGGGGCGGCTGTGTGTGGGCATGGACCCGCACGCGGGCATCCTCGAGTCCTGGGGGCTCAGCGTCGACGTGTCGGGGCTCGCGGCGTTCTCGCGGGTCTGCGTGGAGGCCTTCGCCGACACCGCCTGTGCCGTCAAACCTCAGGTCGCCTTCTACGAGGCCTTCGGATCCGCCGGTCTCGCCGTGCTGGAACAGGCGCTGGCGGCCCTGCGGCGCGCGGGCACTCTGGTGATCGCCGACGCCAAGCGTGGCGACATCGGTTCGACGATGGCGGGGTACGCCCAGGCATGGTTGTCCGACGACTCACCGCTGTGTGCCGATGCCGTCACCGTGTCGCCGTACCTCGGCCTCGACTCCCTGTCACCGGCGGTGGAGGCCGGTGACGCCACCGGCAGGGGAGTGATCGTACTCTCGGCGACCTCGAACCCTGAGGGACCGCAGTTCCAGACCCTGGCCACCGCCGGCGGACGCAGCGTGGCACAGACCGTCGTTGACTGGGCAGCTGAGCACAACGCGGTACACCCCGGCGGCGGGAATGTCGGCGTGGTCGTCGGCGCGACCGTGGCAGAGCCACCGGATCTGACCGACGTCGGCGGCATCGTCCTGATGCCCGGCGTCGGCGCCCAGGGCGGGGCGGCGGATGACATCCGCCGGATCGCCGGCGGGGCCGAGAAGTGGGCCAGCCCCAATATCTCGCGGTCAGTGCTCTCAGCGGGCCCGGATGTTGGGGATCTGCGGCGGGCCGTCGAGGATGCGTCGGGAGAGTTCCCGCAGGTCTGAACAGGCGGCCTGCCGACGCGCCGCAGAGTGCGAACTGGGGGTTTGTTCAACATCCCCGGGGCGTAGTGCTACACTTGGCGCGTTGTTTCATGGTCGCGACCTGCGACGCTTCTCTCGTGTGAACGAGAGGGGTTACGCAGGACGTCCAACAGACACCAGGCGCGTACTTTCCGTGCGGAGCTGTTGCTATTCGGCACAGTGCATCGCTAGGATTCGTCGAGGCTGACGGTCGGGCACAGGTCCGGCCGGCTGAAACACCTGAAGTACCCCCAAGCAAGTGACATCGAACCACAGAACAAGACGGAGGAACCCGTGGCCCTTCCCCAGTTGACCCCGGAGCAGCGTGCAGAAGCCCTGAAGAAGGCCGCCGAGGCCCGCAAGGCTCGTGCCGAGCTCAAGGAGAAGCTCAAGCGTGGAGGCACCGACCTCAAGCAGGTCCTTGCTGACGCCGACGAAGACCCGATCATCGGCAAGATGAAGGTGTCCGCCCTTCTCGAGGCCATGCCCAAGGTCGGCAAGGTCAAAGCTCAGGAGATCATGACCGAGCTGGAGATCGCTCCCACCCGCCGCCTTCGCGGCCTCGGCGACCGTCAGCGTCGCGCCCTGCTGGAGCGCTTCGGTTTCGAGGTCTAGGAGCCTTGACCCCGCAAGTGCAGGCCGACGCGCAGGGCACGGATATGTCCGGTCCGCACCTGGTCGTCCTGGCGGGACCGTCGGCGGTCGGGAAGTCAACGGTCGTCGCACAGTTGAAGGCATCGGTGCCGGACCTGTTCTTCAGCGTATCGTGGACCACCCGGGACCCCCGTCCCGGTGAGGTCGACGGACAGGACTACCACTACGTCACCCGGGAGCGCTTCCGGGACGAGGTGGACAGTGGTCTCATGCTCGAGTGGGCCGAAATCCACGGAGGACTGCAATTGTCGGGGACACCCCGGCAGCCGGTCACTGAGGCACTCCAGGCAGGTCGTCCGGTTCTGGTCGAGGTTGACCTGGCCGGGGCTCGCAACATCAAGCAGATGATGCCCGACGCGCTTACGGTGTTCTTGGCCCCTCCCACCTGGGAGGATCTGGTGGAACGACTGACCGGCCGTGGTACCGAGAGCGAGGACGTCATCCGACGTCGCCTGGAGACCGCCCGTGAAGAGCTCGCCTCCAAGGATGAGTTCGACCGGGTCGTCGTCAACCGGGACGTCACCGAGGCCGTCGCCGAGATCAGCGCACTGCTGACCGGGCACGCACAGTAAGACTATTCGAGAAACAAAGGTGTGGAGTGGAAACCAACGACAACTCAACCGTCTTCGACCCGGCGGTCGGCATCACGAATCCGCCGATCGATGATCTGCTGACCAAGGTGTCCTCGAAGTACGCCCTGGTGATCTTCGCGGCCAAGCGTGCGCGCCAGATCAACAACTACTTCCAGACCGTCGGTGACGGCGTGTTCGAGTTCGTCGGCCCGCTGGTCACCCCGGAAGCACACGAGAAGCCGCTGTCGGTGGCGCTGCGCGAGATCGAGGGCGATCTGCTGGAGCACACCGAAGGCTGACCGCTTCCGCCGCATCAGGCCCGTCACATGATGTTCTCGCCTCACAGGAGCTCACTGAGTTTCACCGGGGCGCAGGACATCGGTGACGGGTCTCATCCGTTCCCGGTCCCCGGTGGGCCGGGGCGGTGGGCTAGGCTGGTTCTCCGTGAATGAAAACAATCTGAACGTGCTCGTGGGCGTGGGTGGCGGGATCGCCGCCTACAAGTCCGGCGCACTGGTGCGCTACTTCACCGAGGCCGGGCACGACGTGCATGTCATCCCGACCGAGTCGGCGCTGCGCTTCGTCGGCGCCGCCACGTTCGAGGCTCTGTCGGGCAATCCGGTGTCCACCACGGTCTTTGAGGGCGTCGACGAGGTCCGCCACGTCCGCCTCGGCCAGGACGCTGACCTGATCGTCATCGCCCCGGCGACCGCCGACCTGCTCGCCCGTCTGGCCCACGGCCGGGCGGACGACCTGTTGACCGCCAGTGTCCTGGTGGCCACCTGCCCGGTGGTGCTGGCCCCGGCGATGCACACGGAGATGTGGCAGAACCCTGCCACGCGGGAGAATGTCGCCACCTTGCGGCGTCGCGGGATCACGGTGCTCGAGCCCGCCCACGGCCGGTTGACCGGTACGGACTCCGGTGCCGGACGTCTGCCGGAACCGGAACACATCGGCGCACTGGCGACGGCGGCGCTGGACCGGTTCGGTGTGTTCCGGCCGTCGCTGGCGGGACGCAGGATTCTGATCACCGCCGGTGGCACGCATGAGGCCCTCGACCCGGTGCGTTACCTGGGTAATGCGTCCTCGGGACGCCAGGGATTCGCCCTGGCCGATGTCGCCGTGCAGCGCGGTGCGCAGGTGGAGCTGGTCGCCGGGGTCACCGATGATCTTCCGGTGCCCTCGGGGGCCCGGGTCACCCGCATCAGGAGCGCCCGCGAGCTGGAGGCCGCCGTCGAGGAGCTTGCCGGTGGGGTGGATGCGGTGATCATGGCGGCCGCGGTGGCGGACTTCCGTCCGGCCAGTGAGGCCGGCGCGAAGCTGAAGAAGGGTGGGGAGGACGATCTGTCCACCCTTGCGTTGGCGGAGAACCCGGACATCCTGCAGGGGCTGGTAGAGCGGCGCCGTGCCGGTGGCCTGCCGGAAGAGGTGGTGATCGCCGGATTCGCCGCGGAGACCGGCGACGAGCATCACACCCCCCTGGACCATGCCCGTGCGAAGCTGGAGCGCAAGGGCTGTGACTTGTTGATGTGCAATGCCGTCGGCGACGGGGTGGTGTTCGGCCAGAACGACAGCCAGGGCTGGATCCTCACCCCCGGCGATCGTCCGGGCGCCGAGGAGGTCACCGAGGTCCCGGCGTCCTCGAAACTCGTGGTCGCCTCCTACATTGTCGACGCGATCGAGGAGCTGTTGCCCGGCTGACCCAGATTTGTCACGCGACGGGGCCTCAGCTCCACTCAGACCCACCGCCACCGCCTTCCAGACTGCTTAGTCTAGGATGGTGACGTTCGGGCGCGCATCACGCTCAGGAAGCACAAGTTACATCACGACAGGAAGTCAGGAAGTTCAGGACAGTGACCACTTCGTCCAATGCAAGCCCCCGCCTCTTCACCAGTGAGTCCGTGACCGAAGGCCACCCCGACAAGATCTGTGACGCCATCTCCGACACCATCCTCGACGCGCTGCTGCAGAAGGATCCGCGTTCGCACGTCGCCGTGGAGACCATGGTCACCACCGGTCAGGTCCACGTGGCCGGTGAGGTCCGCAGCGACGCCTACGTCGAAATCCCCAAGCTGGTCCGTGAGACACTGCTGAGCATCGGTTTCACCTCGTCCTCCGTCGGCTTCGACGGCCGCACCTGCGGGGTGAACATCGCCATCGGCGAGCAGTCGCAGGAGATCGGTGACGGTGTCGACACGTCCCACGAGATCCGCAGCGGTGCCGCCGACGACAAGTACGAGGACGTCGACCAGGCCGGTGCCGGAGACCAGGGCCTGATGTTCGGCTACGCCACCGACGAGACCCCGGAGTTGATGCCGCTGCCCATCGCCACGGCCCACCGTCTGTCGCGCCGGCTGACCCAGGTGCGTAAGGAGGGCATCGTCAACCACCTGCGTCCGGACGGCAAGACCCAGGTCACCTTCGCCTACGACGCCGAGGGCCGCCCCTCGCACCTGGACACCGTGGTCATCTCCACCCAGCACGACGAGGAGATCAGCCAGGCGGAGCTCACCGAGCAGCTGCGCACCCACGTGGTCGACTGGGTCATCGAGGACGCCGGCCTGCAGGACTTCGTCACCGGTGAGCTGACACTGCTGATCAACCCGTCCGGATCCTTCATCCTCGGCGGCCCGATGGGGGACGCCGGCCTGACCGGCCGCAAGATCATCGTGGACACCTACGGCGGTATGGCCCGTCACGGTGGCGGCGCCTTCTCCGGCAAGGATCCGAGCAAGGTCGACCGCTCCGCCGCGTACGCGATGCGCTGGGTCGCCAAGAACATCGTCGCCGCCGGTCTGGCACACCGGGCGGAGGTGCAGGTGGCCTACGCCATCGGCCGGGCACGTCCGGTCGGTCTATACGTGGAGACCTTTGGCACCGCCCAGCACGGGCTGACCGACGAGCAGATCCAGCAGGCAGTCAGCGAGGTCTTCGACCTGCGACCCGGGGCGATCATCCGGGACCTGGACCTGCTGCGTCCGATCTACGCGCAGACCGCCGCCTACGGTCACTTCGGACGCACGGACATCGACCTGCCGTGGGAGAACACCGACCGCGCCGAGGCCCTGACCGCGGCGGTCGAGGGGATCGTCGCGGCGAACGTCGCACAATAGGCTCCGCCGGTGGCCGACGTGTCCGACGTCCCTGACGCCGCCCCGGGGGTGACCGACCCGGTCGCCCGGGTGCTGCCGCTGCTGGGCATGCCCCACCTGGACCGGCTCTTCGACTACGCCGTCCCGGCGAAACTCGCCGAGGAGGCCCGTCCCGGGGTGAAGGTCCGGGTGCGCTTCGCCGGTCGTCTGGTGGACGCCCTGCTCGTGGAGCGGCGGCGCACCACCGACCATGTCGGTACGCTAGCTCCGCTGAACCGGGTGATCAGCCCGGTGCAGCTCGTCCCACCGCACCTGTGGTCGTTGGTGAACCATCTTGCCGACCGGTACGCCGGCACCCGCTCGGACGTGATCCGGGCGCTGGTGCCCGCACGCCACGCCTCAGCGGAGAAGGACGGCCTGTTCGGCGGGGGTGCCGGCTGGGAGGAGCTCTACGGGTCCCTGGTCTCGAGGGATGATCTTGTAGCGGCACCGCGCGAGGCTGCCGCCGTCGGTTGGGCGGGGTACCGCCATGCCGACAGCTTCCTGCGCGCCGTGCACGACGGGCGTGCGGCGCGGGCATCCTGGTTGTGGGCGCCGGGGGAGGACTGGGCGACACGGATCGCCGAGGCTGCCGCGTCGATCGCCTGGGACGGTGGCGGGGTGCTGGTGGTGGCCCCGGACCAGCGTGACGTGGACCGCCTTGTCGACGCGTTACGGGTCTTCCTCTCCGCCGCACAGATCACCGAGCTGACCGCGAAGGTCGGCCCGGCCGCACGCTACCGACGGTACCTGTCGGTCCTGGCTGGCCAGGGCCGGGTGGTGGTCGGTACCCGGTCGGCGGCCAGCGCCCCGGTGAAGGACCTGCGACTGATCGTGCTGGCGGGGGAGGCCGACGACAACCTCGTCGACCCACGGTCGCCCTACCTGCATTCCCGGGAGGTACTGCGCCTGCGTTCGGAGCTGGAGGACACCGCCCTGCTGGTCGGTGGGGTGCACCGCTCGGCGGAGGTGCAGCAGTGGGTGGAAGAGGGGTTCACCCCGTCGCTGCGCCCGACTCCGGAGCTGCTCAAGGACCGGATGCCGTGGATCCACGCCCTCGACGACATCCATGACGCCCATGCCGGTCATGCCCGCCTGCCGTCGGCCGGGCTCAAGGCGATGCACCGCAGCCTGGATGCCGGGATGCCGTGCCTGGTGCAGGTCCCGCGGCGCGGCTACGCCCCGGCGGTGGCGTGTTCGACCTGCCGGACCCCGGCCCGGTGCCGTCGGTGCAACGGTCCGCTGGAGTTGCCGGCGGGGTCGGCGGGGTCGGCGGTCGCTGCCGCACCACGGTGCCGCTGGTGTGGCGCGTTGGAGGGCCACTTCACCTGCGGGACCTGCGGTGGCCATGCGCTGCGGATGTCGGTGGTCGGCCAGGAGCGTACCGCCGAGGAGCTGGGCCGGGCGTTCACCGGGGTGCCGGTGGTGGTCTCCGGCGGTGGCCAGATGCGCACCAGTGTTCCTGCCCGCCCCGGACTGGTGGTGGCGACACCGGGTTCCGAACCGACTGTCGAGGACGGTGGCTACGGTGCCGTGGTCGTGTTGGACACCTGGCTGACATTGGGGCGTGAGGACCTGCGGGCCGGGGAGAACGCCCTGCGCCAGTGGATGGAGGCGGCATGTCTGGCCGTCCCTCGCGAGCGTGGTGGTGAGATGGTCGTCGCCGTGGCGCCGGACGATCCGACGGTGCAGGCGTTGATCCGGTGGGATCCGGAGGGCGCTGCCGCCCGTGAGCTGGCGGGACGTCGGGAGGCCGGTTTCCCGCCGGCGGTGACACTTGTCGCGGTGGACGGGACGACGACGTCGCTGGAGCAGTTCGAGGACGCCTGGACGACGCCGGAGCAGCTCGGTGGTGTGGAGCGCCTGGGGCCGGTGGAGCTTCCCCCGGGGGTGCGTCTCCCGGCCGGGTTGGGGGAGCCGGAGGCTGGTCAGGCGCGGCGGTTGATTCTGCGGGTCCCGGTTCCTCCCGGCGCCTCGGGCGAGACTGTCGAGGCTCTGGGGGCGTCGCTGCGGGCGGCACAGTCGTTGCGTGCGACGCGCCGTCAGACGGATCCCCTGCGCATCGTCGTCGATCCGGTCCGGGTGGGGTAGCGCTCCCGCCGCGGGGCCGACGCCCGGTGTGGGTGACACGATCCGGGTGTCCGTGCCACTGATCGGCGGATCCGGTCACCTGGACAAGGGTTCTCCGCTACGGTGAAGACTCGGGCAGAGGCAGGGGGCCGCTCCCGGGGGAGGAAATCATGGGGAAGAAGTTCTGGCGTACCCGCGAGCTGGTAGCGCTCGGCAAGACCACGGACGAGATCGCCGGGGCGCTCCGACGTGGAGAGATCCACAAGATGGCCTACGGTCTCTACGGAACCGAGGAACCCACGGACATGGTCCGGCTCGCCGCGCTGGCATGGGCCCGTCCGGGACTGGTGTACACGGGGAGCACGGCGGGGTTCCTCCACGGGCTGTCGCCGATGACATGGCCGGCGGAGGCGTCGGTGCCACGGGGCACCAGCAGTAAGGGAGGCAGGTACCTCCGGCTGTCCACCGCCAGAAGGCAGCACAGCATCCTGGTCGACGGACTGCCGACGCTGACACCGTTGGCCACCGCCGTCGCCTGTGACGAGGTCGCGGTGCGCGAGCGTCGCACTTTCCTGCAGCGCAGTTACAGCGGGGTGAAGGGCAATGAGAGGCTGGCTGCGGATCTCGCTGCCCTGGCACCGTCCCGCCGAGCCCGTGCCGCCGACCTCACCGGAGGTCTGATCACCGGGACGGCCAGCAACCTGGAGTTGCGGGCGGTGCGGGCCATCGTCGCCGCCCTCGACGGATTGGATGTCAGTGTCGAGGTCAACATGTCCATCCGCGGTTACTACTTCGACGTCGTCATTCCCGAGGCCCGGGTGTGCATCGAGATCGACAGCTGGCTCTACCACTCGGCGGACACCGCGCGTCACGAGGACTTCGTCAAGGACCGGTGGAAGGGAAATGCGGCGGTGCGATGGGGGTGGACTCTGCTGCACTACCCGGACGCCAGTATCCACCACGCACTCGACGAGGTCGCCGCCGAGGTACGGGACACCGTGGAGCATAATCTGGCCCACCCGCGGGGAAGGACGTTGCGCACCCGTGAACTGCCGACGGACCGTCAGGTGTGGCTGTGGCACCGAGGCGTGCAGGCCTGGTGTGGGTGACACGATCGAGGTTTTTCGTGTCGGCCGAACCCGGATCCGGTAACCCACACCAGGATCGTCTCCGGGGCACTCCCACGGAGTGGTCGCGGCGTCGTCATCCTCCGGCGGTACACTGTGACCCCATGACAGTTCTCGATATCCGTCTCTTCGGCGACCCTGTGCTGCGCACGGTCGCCGACCCGGTGGCAGACCCCACCGGCGACGACGCCCTGCCCACCCTCATCGACGACATGTTGGAGACCATGGATTCCGCCGGGGGTGTCGGCCTGGCCGCCAACCAGGTCGGTGTGACCCGCCGGATCTTCGTCTACGACTGCGACGGCGACCGCGGCCACATCATCAACCCGGTGTGGGAGGCGCTCGGTGAGGAGGTCCAGACCGGCAGGGAGGGCTGCCTGTCGGTCCCGGAGACCGGCGGGCAGGTGACCAGGTACAACCACGTGCGGGTCACCGGGGTGACCGTGGACGGCGAGCCGGTGGACCGTGAGGTCAGTGACCTGATGGCCCGGTGCGTGCAGCATGAGACCGACCACCTGGACGGGGTGATGTTCTTCCAGCGCATGGAGCCGGCCGACCGGCGTGCCGTGATGGGGGATATCCGGGGAAGCGAGTGGTTCAACCGATGAAGATTCTGTTTGCCGGCACCCCGGAACCTGCGGCGGTGACCCTGGAGTACCTGCTCTCCGGGTCAGAGCACGAGGTTGTCGCGGTGCTGACCCAGCCGGACGCCCGTCGTGGCCGTGGCCGGAGCCTGCACCCGTCGAAGGTCGCCGAGGTCGCCGAGGCCCACGGGGTGCCGGTGCACAAGTTCGCCTCGCTCAAGCCCGGCCATGAGGACGCCGACGAGGTCCGCAGCATCCTGCACGGCTATGCCGCCGACGGTGTCGCGGCGGTGGCTGTGGTGGCCTACGGGCAGATCCTGCCGGAGGATGTGCTGGGGATCTTCACCCACGGCTGGATCAACCTGCACTTCTCCCTGTTGCCGCGGTGGCGGGGTGCGGCTCCGGTGCAGGCGGCGATTGCCGCGGGAGACGAGACGACCGGGGCGACGACGTTCCGCATTGTCCCGGCGTTGGACGCCGGCCCGGTCACCGGCGAGGTCACGGAGACCATCGGAGTCGAGAACACCGCGGACGATCTGCTGACCCGACTGACGTATTCCGGCCGGGTGCTACTGGCCGACACCCTGTCCGGGCTGGAGTCCGGTGCGGTGGTGCCGGAGCCGCAGTCGGAGGAGGAGTCGACCTATGCGGCGAAGATCAGCAGCGCCGATGCCCGGGTCGACTGGCGCGAGCCTGCGGTGGTGGTCCAGCGCACCGCGCGTGCCCACACCCCGGCTCCGGGGCCGTGGACGCAGCTGGACGGGGAACGCTACAAGCTGGGGCTCATGCTACCGGTCGGTGACGGTGACACGGCGGGTCCGGACGGCGGTCTCCGGCCCGGCCAGCTTCACGCCGCGAAGGACGCCCTGCTTGTCGGTACCGGCGAGGGGATCCTGGAGATCACCCGGATCCAGCCGCCGGGCAAGAAGATGATGGCCGCCGCCGACTGGGCGCGTGGGCGGGCCGACCTGTTCGGCGACGATCGTACGGTGGTATTCGACAGCACAGCAGAGGGAGAGTCCTGATGGCAGGTTTCCGCGCACGGTCAACCTCGGGGGAGCCACCGAAGGGCCGCCCCGGGCAGAAGAGCAACTCCGGCTACCGGCGCCGCAGTGAGTCGCACCGGCAGGAGTACGAGGACAAGCAGTCGGCGAAGGGCTCCGGCGACCGGGTGCGCGATGTCGTGTTCGGCGTGCTGCGCCAGGTCAGCTCCCAGGACGCGTACGCGAACCTGGTGTTGCCGGGGGCGATGAAGAAGGCCGGGCTGACCGGCCGGGACGCCGCCTTCGCCACGGAGCTGACCTACGGCACGTTGCGCGCCCAGGGGCTGCTGGACGCGGTGATCGCCGAGGCCGCGGGCCGTCCGGTGGGAAAGATCGACGAGACGGTGCTGGATGCGCTGCGCCTGGGCACCTACCAGATCCTGCGGACGCGGGTCGACGACCACGCCGCGGTGAACACCACGGTGGAGCTGGTGAAGGCCAACGGTGAGGAGAAGGCCGCGGGGTTCACCAACGGTGTGCTGCGCCGGATCACCCGGTCGACTCCGCAGCAGTGGTTGGACACGGTGACCGGCGGGCTGGAGCCGTTGGCGGCCCTGGCACTGCGTCACGCGCATCCGGTGTGGATCGCCGAGGTCTTCAATGAGGCGCTCGGTGGCACCGCGGAGGAGCCCGCCGGGGAGCTGGAGGACGCGTTGACCGCCGACGACCGCCGTCCGCTGGTGCATCTGGCGGCACGCCCCGGGCAGATCTCCGCCGAGGAGCTGGCGCTGGTCACCGGTGGGGAGGAGGGCCGGTGGTCGCCGTATGCGGTGTACCTGTCGGAGGGTGACCCCGGCAAACTCGAGCCCGTGCAGGAGGGCCTGGCGTCGGTGCAGGACGAGGGCAGTCAGCTTATCGCCCTGGCGATGCTGCGTGCCGAGGTCGCTGACGACCGGGGCCGGTGGCTGGACCTGTGTTCGGGCCCGGGCGGTAAGACGGCGTTCCTGGCGTCGTGGGCGATGGGCGACGGTGCCCGTGTGGATGCGGTAGAGCCGGCGGAACACCGTGCGGAGCTGGTCCGGCAGGCCACCCGGGGTCTGCCGGTGAGTGTCCATGTCGGCGACGGCCGTGAGCTAGCGGGTATCAACGGGTTGAATGCTCCGGACGCAGGCTACGACCGGGTCCTGGTGGACGCACCGTGCACCGGTCTGGGTGCACTGCGCCGGCGTCCGGAGGCCCGGTGGCGCAAGTCCCCGGACGATGTCGCGTCCCTGGTGTCCCTGCAGCGCGATCTGCTGCGCTCGGCACTGGCGGCGACCAGGCCCGGCGGGGTGACCGTGTACTCAACGTGCTCCCCGCATCCGGCGGAGACCACGGAGGTGGCACGTGCCGTGGCTGAGGAGACGGGAGCGAGCATCGAGGACGCGGCGGCACTGGTCCCGGGCCTGACGCACAACGATGGGCCGTTCGTGCAACTGTGGCCGCACCGCCACGGCACGGACGCGATGTTCTTCGCGGTGCTGCGACGGTCCTGAGCCGAGTCCACACCGACCCGCGATACGATGGAAGCCATGAGAAGACAGCCTCAGATCGCCCCGTCCATCCTCGCCGCTGATTTCGCGGACATCAGGGGCAGTATCGCCCTGGTACCGGGCGCGGACTGGCTGCACATCGATGTGATGGACGGCCACTTCGTGCCTAACCTGAGCTTCGGGCTTCCGGTCGCTGAGGCGGTGCGCCGCTCCACGGATACCTTCCTGGACGTGCACCTGATGATCGAGGACCCGGCCCGCTGGGCGCCGGACTACGCCGCGTTCGGCAACGTGACCTTCCACCTGGAGGCCGTGGCGGACGTGGACGCCGCGGTCGCCCTGGCGACTACGCTGCGTGAGGCGGGTACCAGGGCCGGGGTGAGCATCAAGCCGGGTACGCCGGTGGAGCCGTTGCTGGATCACCTGGCGTCCTTCGACACGGTCCTGGTGATGAGCGTGGAGCCCGGTTTCGGCGGGCAGTCGTTCATGCCGGAGGTGCTGGACAAGGTCCGTGCCCTGCGTGCCCGCATCGACGCCGACGGCCTGGACACCCTCGTGGAGATCGACGGCGGCATCGGGCCGGACACCGTGGGCGTCAGCGCCGAGGCCGGGGTGGACGTGTTCGTCGCCGGGTCGAGCGTGTTCGGCGCGGAGAACCCCGGGTCGCGGGTGACGGAGCTGCGTACCACCGCCACGCGGGCAGTCGCCGGGGCATGACGGCGGTGCTCGTGGACCGGCTCGGTGAACTGCTCGCCGAGGCGGTGCTGCAGGCGGACGCCGCAGGCCAGCAGGTCCGCGGCACGACCTCGCCGAACCCGCCGGTCGGCGCGGTCATCCTCGACGCCTCCGGGACGGTCGTGGGTGTCGGGGCGACGAGCCCTCCCGGTGGTGCGCATGCCGAGGTCAACGCGCTGACCGAGGCGGGGGAGCGTGCCCGGGGTGGCACGGCGGTGGTCACCCTGGAGCCGTGCAACCACACCGGTCGCACCGGCCCGTGCAGTCACGCCCTTCTGGACGCGGGGATCGCCCGTGTCGTCCACGTCTTCGCCGATCCGGGGAAGGTGGAGGGAGGTGGCGCGGAGTACCTGCGTGATCACGGGGTGCAGGTGCTCGGCCCGGTGCTCGATCCGACAGACATGCCCACCGGAGTACCGGTGTTCAGTGTGGAGCCCTGGCTGACCGCGCAGCGGCTGGGTCGCCCGCACGTCACGCTGAAGTACGCGGCCACGATGGACGGTTTCGCCGCGGCGACGGACGGGACCTCGCAGTGGATCACCGGTGAGCAGGCCCGCGCCCGGGTGCACCTGGACCGCTCGCGCCGCGACGCGATCATCGTGGGCACCGGGACGGTCACGGCGGACAACCCCCGGCTCACGGCCCGGCGGTCGGACGGCTCACTGTACGACCACCAGCCGATGCGCGTGGTGGTGGGGACCTCGGCGCTGGCCCAGGACGCGGCGGTCCGGCCGGCGGTGCATCTGCCGACCCGTGACCTGCGTGCCGTCCTGTACGACCTGTGGGGCAGGGGAGCGGTGGATGTCCTGGTGGAGGGTGGCCCACACCTGGCGGCCGCGTTCATCGACGCCGGCCTGGTGGACGCGGTGGAGGCGTACACCGCTCCGGCCCTGTTGGGGGCGGGCCTGCCTGCGGTCGTCCCCGCTGCGGAAACACACACGACGATGGAGGGGATACAGCGGTTCACGTTGAGGTCCGCGGAGATCATCGGCGGGGACGTGCTAACTGTGACGACGCAACGGTCACTACCGCCCAATGAGTCTGAACCCGAGGAGAATTCGAGGCCTAATGGCAGCCCACCCGTCTGACGCATTTCGTGGCTGCACCGTGTTCGACCCGACAACATCAAACGGACCTTGCCGTGCGCTTCGGGGGATACATCGGTCAAAATGCAAAGGCAACACTGAAGGAAACTGATTCTGCCCCGCTGCACACCAGGCCGCCGCCCTCCCCTAGACTGAACAGTTATGTTCACCGGAATCGTCGAGGAGACGGGCACGGTCGCCGAGGTCGACGGCACCGCAGACGCCCAGCGCATACGCATCTCCTGCAGCCAGGTACTGCAGGACGCCACCCATGGGGCCTCCATCTCTGTCAACGGGGTCTGTCTCACCGTCACAGAGTTCGACAGCACCGGCTTCTGGGCCGACTGCATGAAGGTCACGCTCGACTACACCGCGCTGGGTTCCGCCCGGCCAGGTGACCGGGTCAACCTGGAGCGAGCCACCCCGACCGGCGGACGCCTCGGCGGCCACATCGTCCAGGGCCATGTGGACGGCACCGCCACCCTGGTCTCCCGCACCCCGGGCAGCGAGTGGGAGGTCTTCCGCTTCGAGCTCCCGGCAGGCGATGCCGGCACCTCCCTGGCCCGCTACGTCGCCAAGAAGGGCAGCATCGCCGTCAACGGTGTCTCGCTCACCGTCGCCGAGGTCGGCCCCGTCACCGACCCGTGGTTCGAGGTCTCGTTGATCCCCACCACCCTCGCCGAGACCATGCTCGGTGACCTCGCCACCGGCGACACCGTCAACATCGAGTGCGACGTCCTGGCCAAGTACCTTGAACGCCTCGCGCAGGCCGAAGGGTCAGAAGGATCAGAAGGAGACGCCCAGTGAGCGACCTGAACCAGGGGAGCGGCGGCACCGGCAGCAGCGACCGCGTGAGCCTGCTCGACCCCGTGGAGGACGCGATCACCGACATTGCCGCGGGTAAGCCGGTGGTCGTCGTCGACGACGAGGACCGGGAGAACGAGGGCGACATCATCTTTGCCGCGGAGAAGGCCACGCCCGAGACCGTGGCCTTCACCGTCCGGCACTCCTCGGGCTACATCTGCGCCGCAGTGCCCGACGAGGAGGCCGACCGTCTCGGCCTGCCGCCGATGGTCGCCCGCAACGAGGACGTCCGCGGCACCGCCTACACCGTCACCGTCGACGCCGCCGAGGGCATCACCACCGGCATCAGCGCCACCGACCGTGCCCACACGCTGCGCCTGCTCGCCGACCCGGGCGCCACCCGCGAGTCCTTCAACCGCCCCGGCCACGTCGTCCCGTTGCGGGCGAAGAAGGGCGGCGTGCTGGAACGCGGCGGGCACACCGAGGCCTCCGTGGACCTCGCCCGCGCCGCCGGGCTGCGTCCCGCCGGGGTGCTGTGCGAGGTCGTCTCCGAGGACGACCCCACCGGTATGGCCCGTCTGCCGGAACTGCGCCGGTTCTGCGACGAGCACGGCCTGTCGCTGATCTCCATCGAGCAACTCGCCGAGTGGCGCCGAGTGCACACCCCCGTCGTCTCCCGCAGCGTGGAGGCCCGCCTGCCCACCCGCTTCGGCAACTTCCACGCTGTGGCGTACAACGGCCTGGTCGACGGCGTCGAGCACGTCGCTTTGGTCTCCGGCGACCTGCGGGCCGACAACGGCGAGGACGTGCTGGTGCGCGTGCACTCCGAGTGCCTCACCGGCGACATCTTCGGCTCGCTGCGCTGCGACTGCGGCGAACAGCTCTCCGCCTCCCTCGACCTGATCACCGAGGCCGGACGCGGCGTGCTGGTCTACCTGCGTGGCCAGGAGGGCCGCGGCATCGGTCTGGTGCCCAAACTCAAGGCCTACAACCTGCAGGACGAGGGCATGGACACCGTGGACGCCAACACCGCCCAAGGGCTGCCGGTGGACTCCCGCGAGTACAGTGCGGCCGCCCAGATCCTGCGGGACCTGGGCGTGACCTCGGTGGCGCTGCTGTCCAACAACCCGGGCAAGCGCCTCGACCTGGAACGCCACGGCATCCCGGTCACCAGGCGCGTCCCGGTGGAGCTGCCCGCCAACCCGGAGAACGAGGCCTACCTGCGCACCAAGCGCGACCGGATGGGCCACCAGATCGACTCACTGACCCCCGCCGCACCCTGACACCCCTGACACCCCTGAACTAGGAGACACCATGCCCTCCGACGGACTCGCCGACATCTCCCTCACCCGTGACTCCGGTGCGGGCTACCGGATCGCCGTGATCACCGCGTCCTGGAACGCCGAGATTACCGACCGGCTGCACGACCATGCCGTGTCCGCACTGCGCGAGACCGGTGCCTACGTGGACCAGTGGCGGGTGGCCGGTGCCGTCGAGCTGCCGGTCGTCGCCGCGGAGGCGGCGAAGAACTTCGACGCCGTCGTGGCCAACGGGTGCGTGATCCGCGGGGAGACCGCCCACTTCGACCACGTCTGCAACGCCGTGACCTACGGGCTGACCCGGGTGTCACTGGACTCCGGCAAGCCGGTCGGCAACGGCGTGCTCACCGTCGAGAACCAGGCGCAGGCCGTCGCGCGTGCCGGTGGCGACGGCGCGGTGGAGGACAAGGGCGCCGACGCTGCCCGCGCCGCCCTGCACTCCCTGCTCGTGCTGCGGGACATCCGCTCGGCGAGGTAGTAACCCGCGCAGGGGCGTTCAGTTTCGTCGTCGTCGAACCGCAGGGGTAGGCTGGTGAGCCGTGAGCAGCTCTGAATCAGTGTCCAAGACCGCCGTGTCCGACGGGACAGACCAGGCACCCCAGGGCAGGAAGAACCGGCAGGGAGAGTGGCTGCTGACCGTCACCTCCACCAGCCTGCGCTGGTGGGCGGTCATCGGCGCGGTGGTGGTGATGGCGGTGCACATCTTCATGGCGGTCGTCTCCGGGGTGGGGGACACCGGAGCCACCGTCAGTGCCGTCGACCAGTGGGCGTTCATCGGCATCGGGGTGATCATCTCCGGTCTGGTCCTGATGCTGCTGCGCCCCCGGGTGCGCGTCAACGAGGACGGCGTCGAGGTGCGCAATATCTTCGGCGCCCAGTTCTACCGCTGGTCGATCGTCCACGGCCTGTCCTTCCCCCGCAACGCCCGCTGGGCACGGCTGGAACTGCCGGACTTCGAGTTCGTCCCCATGATGGCCTTCCAGGTCGCCGACAAGTCCACGATCGCCACAAAGGTGGAGGACTTCCGCGTCCTGGAGGACCGTTACATGCCCGACGAGTAGGAGGGTAGGCTTCGAGTCCATGGCCGACCCCGCCTCCTACCGCCCCGCTCCCGGAACGATCCCCACCAGCCCGGGGGTCTACACGTTCCGTGACTCCGACGACCGCGTCATCTACGTCGGCAAGGCGAAGAACCTGCGGAGCAGGCTGTCCAACTACTTCCAGGACCCCGGGCACCTCGAGCCGCGCATCCGCACCATGGTGCACACCGCCGACCACGTGCAGTGGACCGTGGTGGCCAGTGAGATCGAGGCCCTGAACCTCGAGTACACCTGGATCAAGAAGTTCGCCCCCCGGTTCAACGTGATGTACCGGGACGACAAGACCTACCCCATGCTCGCGGTGAGCGTGAAGGAGAGGTTCCCCCGGGCGTTCCTCTACCGGGGTCCGCGCAAAAAGGGCGTGCGCTACTTCGGGCCGTACCCTAAGGCCTGGGCGATCCGGGACACCCTGGAGTCCCTGACCCGCGTCTTCCCGGTACGCACCTGCACCGCCGGGGTGTACCGCCGCCACGAGCAGCTGGGACGGCCGTGCCTGCTCGGCTACATCGACCGCTGCTCGGCCCCGTGCGTGGGCCGGGTCTCGCCGTCGGAGCACATGGATCTGGTCGACGGGTTCTGCTCCTTCCTCGCCGGCGGCAACACCGACCGGGTGATCCGTGACGTCCGCGGCGAGATGACCGACGCGGCCGAGAACCTCGACTTCGAACGCGCCGCCTCCCTGCGCGACCAGCTCGGGGCGATGGAGAAGACCGTGGAGAAACAGTCCGTGGTCTTCTCCGACGACACCGACGCCGACCTCGTCGCCGTGGCCAGCGACGAACTGGAGGCTGCCGTGCAGGTCTTCCACGTCCGCGGTGGACGTATCCGCGGCCAGCGCGGCTGGGTCGTGGAGAAGAAGGCGTCCACCGACGACAGCATCGACGGTGGTGCTGGCTCTGCCACCGGCGCCGACAGTGCCGACGGTGCAGGTGACGCCGGTGACACCACCTGGCCCACCCTGCTGGAGGATTTCCTCACCCAGTTCTACGGAGAGAACGCCGAACTGGCCAATGCCACCGAGTCCGCGGTGGGCGGAAACTCCCGGGTCAGTGAGCCTGACGGCGTGACCCTGGAGCCGGTGCCCCGCGAGATCCTCGTGCCGGTCCTGCCCACCAACCGTGACCGCCTCACCGACTGGCTCAGCGTCCTACGCGGTGCGCGGGTGACCCTGCGCGTGCCCCAGCGCGGTGACAAACGCTCGCTCATGGAGACCGCGACCACCAACGCCACCCAGGCGCTGCGCCAGCACAAGATCGCCCGCGCCGGTGACCTCACCACCCGCTCGGCCGCACTGCAGGAACTGCAGGAGGCACTGTGGATGGACGATTCCCCGCTGCGCATCGAGTGCACCGACATCTCCCACATCCAGGGCACCGACGTCGTCGCCAGCCTGGTGGTGTTCGAGGACGGACTGCCGCGGAAGTCCGACTACCGCCGCTACCGCATCCGGGAGGCCGCCGGTGACGGACACTCCGACGACGTGGCCTCGATCGCCGAGGTCGTCCGGCGCCGCTTCAAACGCCACCACAGGGACCGCACCGCCGTGCCCGAGGGGGACGATGGTGGTGACCTGCTCGACGGCGAGGTCACCGTGGAGCAGGCCGAGGCCGGGTCGAAGAAGTTCGCCTACCCGCCGCAGCTCTTCGTCGTCGACGGCGGAAAACCACAGGTCAATGCCGCCCAGGAGGTCCTCGATGAGCTCGGAGTCACCGACGTCACGCTGGTGGGGGTGGCCAAACGCCTCGAGGAACTGTGGGTGCCCGGCGACGAGTACCCGGTGATCCTGCCCCGTAACTCGCAGGCGCTGTACCTCATCCAGCAGCTGCGCGACGAGGCGCACCGCTTCGCGATCACCTTCCACCGCGCCAGCCGCGGCAAGAGGATGACCCGTTCCGCCCTCGACGAGGTCAAGGGACTGGGCCCGAAGCGGCGGGCCGAACTGGTGAAGACCTTCGGCTCGGTGGCCAAGGTCCGCGAGGCCGGTGTAGGGGGAATATCACAGGTGCCGGGCTTCGGACCGGCGCTGGCCGAAGCGGTCATCGACGCCCTGACGCAACCGGAGGGTTCGGTCTAGAATCGTGGCATGAACGATGCCACCCGAGACACGGGAACGCGACCTGACCAGCAGGAGGCGTCGCTGGTCCTCATCACCGGGATGTCGGGCGCCGGCCGTAAGGAGGCCGCCACCGTCCTGGAGGAGCTGGGCTGGTACGTCGCCGACAACCTCCCGCCGGAGCTGATCATGCGCATGGTCGAGCTCAGCTTCGAGTCCGACTCGCCGGTGGAACGCCTGGCCGTGGTCACCGACGTGCGCTCCCGCGACTTCGTCGGCTCGCTGACCGAGGTGCTCTCCAGCCTGCACGACTCCGGCCGACGCCCCGTGGTGCTCTACCTCGACGCCGACGACCGCACCCTCATCCGCCGCTACGGTCGCGTCCGACGCACCCACCCGCTGCAGGGCAATGAGACCCTGCAGGCCGGCATCGACCGGGAGCGCGAGATGATGGAGGGTATCCGTCAACGAGCCGACCTCGTCGTAGACACCTCCGGTACCAGCGTGCACGATCTACGCCGTAACCTCGAAGGCTACTTCGAGGCCCTGTCCGACCGGCGCGAGCACATCACCGTGCAGTCCTTCGGCTTCAAGAACGGCGCCCCGCGCGACGTCGACATCATGATGGACGCCCGCTTCCTGCCGAACCCGCACTGGGAGGAGGACCTGCGTGACTACAGCGGACTCGACACGCCAGTCGCCGAGTTCGTCCTGTCACGCCCCGAGGCCACGGAGTACCTCGACCTCCTGGAGCAGCTCGTGACCACAGCATTGCCCGGGTACCGCCGAGAGGGAAAGCGGTTCATTACCCTCGCCATCGGCTGCACCGGAGGACAGCACCGCAGCCCTGCGGTGGCCGAGGCCATCGCCGCGCGTCTCGCGGCGAATCCAGACCTGGACGTCCGTACCATCCACCGAGACCTCGAACCCGGACGACCCGGGCGCACCAGCGCCGGTAAGGGAGCCACCGCATGAGCGACACGACAACCGACCCCGCCGGCACCAGCCTCGGACGTATCACCGCGCTCGGCGGTGGCCACGGCCTGTTCGCCACGTTGCGCTCGGCCCGAGCCGCCGCAGATTACGTCACCGCCGTCGTCACCGTCGCCGACGACGGCGGATCCTCCGGACGAATGCGCCGCGAACTCGGCTCGCTGCCACCGGGCGACTTGCGTATGGCACTGGCCGCCCTGGTCCGCGACACTCCGCGCGGCCACCTGTGGGAACGGACCCTTCAACACCGTTTCTCCGGGCATGGAGCGTTGGCTGGTCATGCAGTGGGCAACCTGGTGCTCACCGGGCTCTCCGAGGTCCTGGGCTCCAGCATCGAGGCACTCGACGAACTCAGTGACCTGCTTGGCGTCCGCGGACGGGTCCTTCCCATGTCCCCCGAACCGCTCGACCTGGAGGCCGAGGTCCAGGGCATCGGCGATGACCCCCGTGAAGTGAACTCCGTGCGGGGCCAGGTGGCCGTCGCCTCCACCCTGGGGCAGGTCCGTCGTGTCCGTCTGATCCCGCAGAACCCGGAGGCCTCTCCCGAGGCCGTCCAGGCGATTCTCGACGCCGACCTGGTGACCCTGGGCCCGGGATCCTGGTTCTCCTCGGTGATCCCACACCTGCTGATGCCCGGCATCGTCGACGCCCTCGCCGACACCACCGCCACCCGCGCGGTGATCATGAACCTCGTCGCCGAACCAGGGGAGACCAGTGGCTTCTCCATGGAACGGCATATTCACATGCTGCTGCAGCACTGTCCCACCCTCACCGTCGACGTCGTCGTCGTCGACACCTCGGTGCTGCTGCCCGGCAATGAGCGCCGCCACATGGAACGTGCCGCCGCACGGCTGGGGGCAACCGTCCTCTACCGCAACGTGCGTGAGGACGACGACCGCGGTCGATGGACCGACCGGCATTCCTCCGAGAAGCTCGCCGGTGTGCTGCGTGAGCTCGCCGACTGGGACCGACCCACCACCGCCACGGTAGGATCACCCGGTACACACGACGAGCCGGGGCATCCGGAGGAAAGGGGCGACAGCCACAGTGGCACTGACGTCTGAGGTGAAGGATGAGCTGGCCAGGGTCACCGAGACCCGGCCGGAAGTCATGACCGCCGAGGTCTCGGGCCTGCTGCGCTACTGCGCGGGCCTGCACCTGGTGGCCGGACAGATCGTCGTAGAGGCGGAAGTCGACAGCGGCGCCACCGCCCGACGGGTCTCCCGCGTCGTCGAGGAGCTCTTCGACCTCACCGCCGAACTGCAGGTCGTCGGGGGCGGTAACCTGCGCAACTCCTCACGGTACGTCCTGCGCTGGGCACGCGGCGGCACCGAACTGGCCCGCCGGACCGGCCTGATCGACCGGGCGGGGCGCCCGGTGCGCGGGCTACCGCCGTACATCATCGGCGGGACCGCCGACCAGTGCACCGCTGCGTGGCGGGGGGCGTTCCTGGCCCGCGGCTCGCTGACCGAGCCGGGCCGCTCATCCTCGCTGGAGGTCACCACCCCCGGCAATGAGGCCGCACTCGCCCTGGTGGGTGCGGCCCGACGGATCGGGGTCACCGCGAAGACCAAGGAGACCCGTGGCGTGATCCGGGTGGTCATCCGCGACGGGGAGACCATCGGCGACCTGCTCACCCGGATGGGGGCCCAACGCACCCGCCTGGACTGGGAGGAACAGCGCATGCGTCGCGAGGTGCGCGCCACCGCCAACCGGCTGGCCAACTTCGACGACGCCAACCTGCGCCGCTCCGCCCGCGCCGCAGTCGTCGCCGCCGCCCGGGTGGACCGGGCGCTGACCATCCTCGGCGACGACGTGCCCGACCATCTGGTGCAGGCCGGTACGTTGCGCGTCCAGCACCGCCAGGCGTCGCTGGAGGAACTGGGCCAGCTCGCTGATCCGCAGATGACCAAGGACGCGGTGGCCGGCCGGATCCGCCGCCTGCTCACCATGGCTGACCAGCGTGCCGCGGAGCTCGGCATCCCCGACACCCACGCAGCCGTCACCGACGACATCTTCGACCTCGACGATGTTGATGCTGTCGGCGACGACGATAAGCGGATCACCTCGGACGACACCGACGGCGAATAGCGCCACGGCACCCTGCCCGATTCCGCTGTAGTCTGGACAGCGGCAACTCACCACTCATCGAGAACAGGAGCTTCATCGTGACGGTACGGGTAGGAATCAACGGGTTCGGCAGGATCGGCCGCAACTTCTTCCGCGCTCTCCGCGAAAGCGGCGCAGACCTTGAGGTCGTCGCCTTCAACGACCTCACCGACAACAAGACCCTGGCCAACCTGCTGAAGTACGACTCCATCCTGGGGCGTCTGGACGCCGAGGTCAGTTACGACGACGAGTCCATCACCGTGGACGGCAAGCGCATCGTCGTCACCGCCGAGCGCGATCCCCAGAACCTCACGTGGGGCGAGCTGGACGTCGACATCGTCATCGAGTCCACCGGCTTCTTCACCGACGCGACCGCCGCCAAGGCGCACATCGACGCAGGCGCCAAGAAGGTCATCATCTCCGCACCGGCGAAGAACGAGGACGCGACGTTCGTCGTCGGTGTGAACCACACCGACTACGACCCGGCGAAGCACACCATCATCTCCAATGCCTCGTGCACCACCAACTGTCTGGCGCCGATGGCGAAGGTGCTCGACGAGGAGTTCGGCATCGTCAAGGGTCTGATGACCACCATCCACGCCTACACCGGCGACCAGCGCCTGCACGACGCCCCCCACAAGGACCTGCGTCGTGCCCGTGCCGCGGCCCTGAACATCGTGCCGACCTCCACTGGTGCCGCCAAGGCCGTGTCCCTGGTACTCCCGCAGCTCAAGGGCAAGCTGGACGGCTACGCCCTGCGTGTGCCGGTGCCCACCGGTTCGGTGACTGACCTGACCTTCGAGGCGTCCTCCGACGTCACTGTCGATCAGGTAAACGCCGCCATTAAGAAGCATGCCGAGGGCGAGCTCAAGGGCGTTCTGGCGTACTCCGACGATGAGCCGCTGGTCTCCACCGATATCGTGGGCGACTCACACTCCTCGATCTTCGACTCCGGGCTGACCAAGGTGATCGGCAACCAGGTCAAGGTCGTGTCCTGGTACGACAATGAGTGGGGCTACTCCCGCCGCCTGGTCGATCTCGCCGCCTACGTCGGTGAGCGGCTCTAGGGTCATCCAGTAGTCTGGTAGCAGTACCGGCCGGTTCCACCGGTCCCGCGGCGGGTCGGCACATGCCGACCCGCCGTCACCTTGTCCGCACTCTTCGTTATCGCACCCCAGCCACCCCACGTACCCCAGGAGACTGAAGCCATGACCGTGAAGACCATCGACGACCTCATCGCCGACGGCGTCGAGGGACGACACGTCCTCGTCCGCGCCGACCTGAACGTCCCTCTCAAGGACGGCGACATCACCGACCCCGGCCGTATCGATGCCTCCGTACCAACGCTGCGCCGCCTGATCGACGCCGGCGCCCGCGTCATCGTCACCGCCCACCTCGGCCGCCCGAAGGGCGAAGTCAACCCGGAGTTCTCCCTGGCGCCGGTCGCCGAGGCCCTCGCCGAGCGTCTCGACCAGTGGGTACCCCTGGCTCAGGACGTCACCGGTGAGGATGCCCACGAGCGTGCCAACGGCCTCAACGACGGCGACATCCTCCTGCTGGAGAATGTACGTTTCGATGCCCGGGAAACCTCCAAGGACGAGGCCGAGCGCCAGGCCTTCGCCACCGAGCTCGCCGCCCTGACCGGTGACAACGGAGCATTCGTCTCTGACGGCTTCGGTGTGGTGCACCGTCGTCAGGCCTCCGTCTACGACGTCGCGGCACTGCTGCCGCACTACGCCGGCGGTCTGGTGCAGTCCGAACTCGAGGTGCTCAAGACGGTATCCGAGAACCCGGCACAGCCCTACGTCGTCGTCCTCGGTGGTTCGAAGGTCTCCGACAAGCTCGGAGTCATCGAGGCGCTCGCCCCCAAGGTCGACACCCTGATCATCGGTGGCGGCATGTGTTTCACCTTCCTCGCTGCGCAGGGGCACTCCGTGGGCACCTCTCTGCTCCAGGAGGACATGATCGACACCTGCCGCGACCTGCTGTCCCGCTTCGGCGACGTCATCTCCCTGCCCACCGACGTCGTCGTGGCCCCCGAGTTCGCCGCCGATGCACCGGCCAGCACGGTCGCCGCCGACGCCATCCCCGACGGCCAGATGGGTCTCGATATCGGGCCGGACTCCGTAGCCGCCTTCGCCGGGACCCTCGGTGCAGCCAAGACCGTCTTCTGGAACGGCCCGATGGGCGTCTTCGAATTCCCCACCTTCGCCGACGGCACCAGGGGAGTGGCCGAAGCCATCATCTCCGCCACCGGAGCCGGGGCCTTCTCCGTCGTCGGTGGCGGCGATTCTGCCGCCGCGGTGCGGACTCTGGGCCTCGACGAGGACGGCTTCAGCCACATCTCCACCGGTGGCGGTGCCTCCCTCGAGTTCCTCGAGGGCAAGGAACTGCCCGGTATCACCGTTCTCGAAAACTGAGGAGCACCCACCATGTCACGCACCCCCCTGATCGCCGGCAACTGGAAGATGAACCTCAATCACCTGGAAGCTATCCAGGTGGTCCAGAAGTTCGCCTTCGCCCTGCCCAAGGACTACTACGAGCACGTCGACGTCGCCGTGATCCCGCCGTTCACCGACATCCGCAGCGTGCAGACCGTCGTCGACGGTGAGAAGATCCCGCTGACCTACGGGGCGCAGGACGTCTCCGTCCACGAGTCCGGTGCCTACACCGGTGAGGTCTCCGCCGCCATGCTCGCCAAGCTCGGCTGCAGCTGGGCCGTGGTCGGTCACTCCGAGCGTCGTCAGTACCACGGGGAGGACGACGCCACCGTCGCCGCGAAGGCCAAGGCCGCCCTCGGCTCCGGTCTCGCCCCGATCGTGTGCGTCGGCGAGCCCCTGGAGGTCCGCGAGTCCGGCGAGCACGTCAGCTACGTCGTCGACCAGACCCGCGCCTCGCTGGAGGGACTGTCTGCCGCCGATCTCGGTCGCGTCGTCATCGCCTACGAGCCGGTATGGGCCATCGGTACCGGCAAGGTCGCTTCCGCCGCTGACGCCCAGGAGGTCTGTGCGGCGATCCGTGGACTCATCGGCGAGCTGGCTGACCAGCAGACCGCCGCCGGCATGCGCATCCTCTACGGTGGCTCTGTCAAGACCGACTCCGTCGCCGAAATCGTCGGCCAGCCCGACGTGGACGGTGGACTCGTCGGAGGTGCCAGCCTTGACGGCGAGGATTTCGCACGGCTGTGCGCTGCCGCTGCGAAGGCGGGCAGCTAAAGGCACAATGGGGGAATGACTTCCCCCTTCGATGATTCTGACACGACGGTGCCCGGCACCGCCATCCCCGTCGTCCCGCCGTCCCGGGACGAGCCGGAGATCGTCCCCGGGCTGAGGCAGGATCTGCGCTACCTGGGCGCGATCCTCGGCGACGTCATCCGGGAGCAGGAAGGGGAGGATGTCCTCGCTCTCGTCGAGGACACCCGCAAGGACGCCTTTAGCGTCCGGCACGGCGACGGCAACCTCGCCGACCTCGCCGATCGCCTGCAGAACCTCCCGTCGGACCGGTCCCTTCCGCTGATCCGGGCGTTCTCCCACTTCGCGCTGCTGGCCAATCTTGCCGAGGACCTCCACGAGGAACGCCTGCGTGAGCGTCTCGCCGACGAGGGGGAGCCTCCGCACCGTGCGACGCTGCAGGCCGCGTGGCAGTCCCTCGACGAGGGTGGTGTGACCGCCGATGAGGTTTCCGCGGTGATGGACTCCGCCTACGTCGCCCCCGTACTCACCGCACACCCCACCGAGACCCGCCGCCGCACCGTCTTCGACGTGCAGTGGGACATCACTCGGTTGATGCGTAACCGTGGGCGCATCCTCAACGCCGGCCGGACCGCGCGCAGTGACGAACGCCTCGCCGGCATCGACCGCAACATCCGTCGTCGTGTCACCATCCTGTGGCAGACCGCGCTGATCCGCTCGGTGCGCCCCCGCATCGAGGACGAGATCAACGTCGGACTCCGCTACTTTACCATCAGCCTGCTGCAGGAGATCCCCCAGATCAACCAGCGGGTCACCCGTGAGCTACGGGAACGCTACGGTGCCGACGTCCCCTCGACACCGGTGGTGCGCCCCGGCAGCTGGATCGGCGGCGACCACGACGGCAACCCCTTCGTCACCGGAGACACCGTCGACTACGCGACGTCCCGGGCCGCCCAGACCGTCTTCGACTGGTACCTCGGCCAGCTCCACGACCTCGAGCACGAACTCAGTCTCTCCAGCCGCCTCACCAGCGTCACCCCCGACCTGGACGACCTCGCCGACAACGGCCACAATGACGTCCCGTCCCGGGTCGACGAACCCTACCGACGTGCGGTCCACGGCATCCGAGGCAGGATCGCCGCCACGGCCACCGCCCGACTCAGCGACATCGTCCACCCGGACACCGACAGCCTCGGGCCCTACGAGCCTTATGCCGAGGCCAGCGATTTCCTCGCCGACCTGCACACCGTTGAGGCCTCGCTGCGCGCCAGCGCCGACGACCTGATCGCCGATCACCGCCTGGCGACGGTCATCGCCGCCGCCCGGTCCTTCGGCTTCCACCTCAGCAGCCTCGACCTGCGGCAGAACTCCGAGAGCTTCGAGAGCATTCTCACCGAAATGTTCACCCGCGCCGGCGTCACCGACCATACCGCCGACTACAGCACCCTTGATGAGCACGACCGCGTCGAACTGCTGACCCGGGAGCTGCACTCGCCACGCCCGCTCACCGACCCGCGGGCTCGCTGGAGTGAGATGACGGAACGCGAACTCGGGATCTTCCGCGCCGCCGCGGACGCCGTCGACCGGCTCGGCCCCGAGGCCGTCCCGCACTGCATCATCTCCATGGCGTCCAGCGTCTCCGACATCCTCGAACCGATGATCCTGCTCAAGGAAGTCGGCCTCATCGATGTCACCGACGGAGTGGCCACCGGTGGGGTAGACGTGATCCCACTCTTCGAGACCATCGACGATCTCGCCCACGGCGCCACAGTCATGGCCGAGCTGTGGAGTCACCAGTTCTACCGCGACTACGTGACCCAGCGCGGCGGGATCCAGGAGATCATGCTCGGCTACTCCGACTCCAACAAGGACGGCGGCTATTTCGCCGCGAACTGGGGTCTCTACGATGCCGAGCTCGCCCTCGTCGCCGCCGCCCGCGAGGCCGGAGTCGGACTGCGACTGTTCCACGGACGTGGAGGCACAGTCGGACGGGGTGGTGGCCCCAGCCACGAGGCGATCCTCGCCCAGCCCGAAGGCGCGGTGCAGGGCAGCGTCCGGATCACCGAACAGGGCGAGATCATCTCCGCCAAGTACGGTGTGCCGTCGGTCGCCCGGCGCAACCTTGAAGCACTCGTCTCGGCAACCCTGGAAGCCAGCCTGCTACCCGTCGACCGCATCAAGGAGCCCGACCGCGCCTACACGGCCATGCGGGAGATCGCCGAGCTCTCGCGCACGGCCTATTCCGCGCTGATGCACGAGGACGACGGCTTCATCGACTACTTCACCTCCTCGACACCGCTGGCTGAGATCGGCAACCTCAACATCGGTTCCCGGCCCAGTTCACGCAAGCAGACCAGCAGTATCGCCGACCTGCGTGCCATCCCGTGGGTGCTGTCCTGGTCGCAGTCGCGCATCATGCTGCCGGGCTGGTTCGGGGTGGGGTCCGCCCTACGGGACTGGATCGCCGCCGGGGAGGACACAGACGGCCAGGAAACCAGAGGGCGGCTGGAGTATCTGCGTGAGCTGCACCGCACCTGGCCGTTCTTCCGCTCGGTGTTGTCGAATATGGCGCAGGTGATGGCCAAGGCCGATCTGTCGGTGGCGAAGCTCTACTCCCGACTGGTGCCGGACGCAGACGACGCCGAACGCATCTACGACACCATCGTCGAGGAGTTCCATCTCACCGTGCGGATGTGTCTGGAGATCACCGGCCAGGACAGCCTGCTCGCGGACAACCCTGCCCTGGCCCTGTCGGTGCGTAACCGGTTCCCGTATCTGCTTCCGCTCAACCTGCTGCAGTTGGAGCTGCTGCGCCGCTACCGCGCCGGTGACCGGAGCGACGACGTGCTCGACGGCATCCGGTTGACGATGAACGGGCTGGCGACCGGGCTGCGTAACTCCGGGTAGTGTCGCAGGTGTCCCGTACACCAGAGTTGGGCTATGATGGTGTGGTTATCGCATGGCCCCGACCGACGTAAGGCAGTTCGCATGGTTCTCTCCCTCCAGATCGTTCTGGTGGTCACCAGCCTCATCCTGGGGCTGTCCGTTCTTCTCCACAAGGGGAAGGGTGGCGGTCTGTCGAGCCTCTTCGGTGGCGGTATGCAGTCGAGCCTGTCCGGCTCCACGGTCGTGGAGAAGAACCTCGACCGGCTGACGGTCACCACCGCCGTGATCTGGATCGCCGCCATCGTCGGGCTGAACCTGGTCGTCCACTACAACGTGGGCTGACCGACAGCCGGACATACGACAAGGCCGCTCCCGGTACCGGGAGCGGCCTTGTCGTATGTATGCTGGTCGTCTCAGCGCGGATCTGCCGCTGCATCGACATGCAGGACGGTCCGCCGGGCCCCCGACACCCCGGCGGCCGGCCATTGGGCAGGATCCGTGCCGGACACGACCTCGTCGGCCGCCTCACGCTTGGCCTCACCGGTGACCAGGAGCCAGACCTCTGTCGACGCGTGGATCGCCTCGAGGGTCAGTGACACCCGCTCGGCCGGGGGTTTGGGGCAGTCGCGCACCGCAACCACCAGCGTCCCGGGCTCGGGACTGAGGTCACCGGTGTTCGGGAAGAGGGAATTGACGTGTCCTTCCGGTCCCATCCCCAACAGATGCAGGTCGAATCCGTCGGGGGCGAAGGCCGCCACCGCCTCGGCGTATTCCACCGCTGCGGCGTCGAGGCCCGATCCGTCGGCTGGCTCACCGTCGCGGGGGACAGCGACACGGTGCACGTTCACCTCGGGAATGTCCACGTGGGAGAGGAGTTCAGTCTCAGCCAGCTCATCGTTGCGTGCGGTGGCCCCACTGGTGCCCGACGGGACGAAACGCTCGTCGCCGAAGAAGACATGCACCTTGCCCCAGTCGACGGCGGTGACGGGGAAGGAATCAGCGGCAACACGGGCCGCATGGTCGAGTGCGGCGAGCTCCCGCAGCACCGCACCACCGGCCCCGCCACCGGTGAGCACGATCCGGGCGAAGCCGTCGTCGCTGACTCCACCGTCACGCTGGACGCCGGCCAGCAGCTCAACAATCTCCCGGGCGACGCCGTGAGCGAGATCATCGCCGGTCTTCCACCCTCTGACCTCGAGGTTCCGTGTGTCGCTCATCGCGTGCTCTCCTGTGCAGAAAAAGGGATCGAGGCACTCATACCGTCTCGCGGAGTCCGGACGCGTGGCAGACCGTGCAGCGCCTGGCCGAACGCACGGTCCGGTTCGAGATGGCGCAGCTCCTCTGCGAGACAGTCACCGACGTGGCGTCGGGAGAGGTTCACAAGCGTATCCGTCCCCACACCCGTGCTCACCCGCACGGAGCGGTGATTGACCACCGTGAGTTCCACCGTGCCCTCCGTGCAGTAGATGATGGTGCGCTGGATCGGCGACATCGGCTCGCCCTCGTCGTCGAGTGGCACCGCAGGAGAGCCGTCGGCGCAGCGGGTCACCGGGACATTGAGACGATCGGCAAGCCACCCTGCAGCGATGTCGACGGCCGGGTCATCGGCGGGGCCGGACACCTCCGCGGACTGGATAGTGTCCCCGGCACGTTGGTCGAGCGCACTGGACAGCAGCCCACGCCACGGCGTGATCCGGCTCCACACCAGATCCGAGTCGCCCAGTGCATAACCGATACGGCGGCGGAAGATCGCTTCGGCGCCCCGCCCCGCAGCCGCGTCGGCGAAGCTGTCGGTGATACGACGGGTCGCCAGGGCGCCCAGCGAATCGGCGGCCGGGTTCCGGGGAGAGGTGAACGGCCACCACACGACAACCGGGGTGTCCGGAAGCAGCAGGGGAGTGACCGCATTGTCCGCATGATCGGCGAGTGCGCCGTGCAGTCGCATGAGGATCATCTCGGAAGCGCCCGCCGTACCTCCCAGGTGGATCGCGGCGTCCATGCTGACGTCGGTGGTCGACCGGTCGTGGACCACGAAGATAACGCGCGCGGGATGTTCACGGGACGCATCGACGGTGGCGTTGACCACGGTGTCGAGGTCCTCTTCAGAACGCACCGAGACGATGAGGGTCAGAACCCGACCGGTGGCGATCTCGCCGCGCTCTTCGCGCAGACGGTGCAGCTGGTCGGTCAACTCGTGGGTGGTCGTGGTGCCCAGGTCGACGACGGCGGCGTGATCGCCGGCATCGGTGAATGTAGTCAATGGCATCAGGGACGCCTCCATTTCCTGCCGTGTCGGGACAGCATCCGGTCGGCACCGGAGGGACCCCAGGTACCGGACTCGTAGTCTTCGGGACGTCCTGCGGTGGCCCAGTAGTTCAGCACCGGATCCAGGATCCGCCAGGATTCCTCGACCTCCTCGTTGGTGGGGAAGAGGCTGGCCTCGTCCAGCAGGGCGTCGAGGATGAGACGTTCGTAGGCTTCCGGCGACTGCTCGGTGAAAGCCTCGGAGTAGGAGAAGTCCATGTTCACGTCCCGGACGTCCATGGCCGAGCCTGGAACCTTCGACCCGAACCGCAGGAGCACGCCCTCATCGGGCTGAACCCGGATGACCAGGACGTTCGACTTCTGCGCCTCAGTCTGTTCCGGGCTGAAGGACTGGTGGGGCGCGTCCTTGAAGACCAGTGCGATCTCCGTGACCCGACGGCCCAGCCGCTTACCCGTACGCAGGTGGAACGGCACACCGGCCCACCGTCGTGAATTGATCTCGAACGTGGCTGCAGCGTAAGTCTCCGTGGTGGATGCGGGGTCGAAACCCTCCTCCTCACGGAGCCCGGGAACGTACTCGGACCCCTGCCACCCGGCCGTGTACTGGCCCCGGGCCGTGGTCTGCGCAAACGGGCCGACCGGTCGGGTCGCCTTGAGAACCTTGAGTTTCTCTGCCTTGAGCTCGTCGGGGGAGAAGGTCACCGGCTCGTCCATCGCCACCAGCGCGAGCAGCTGCAGCAGGTGGTTCTGCATGACGTCCCGGGCCGCACCGATACCGTCGTAGTATCCGGCCCGGCCACCCAGGCCGATGTCCTCGGCCATGGTGATCTGCACGTGGTCGATGTAACCGGAGCTGAACAGCGGCTCGAACATCTGGTTGGCGAAACGCAGCACCAGGATGTTCTGGACGGTCTCCTTACCGAGGTAGTGGTCGATCCGGAAGACCGAGGACTCCGGGAACACGGAATTGACGATGCGGTTGAGTTCGGTGGCCGAATCCTCGTCATGACCGAAGGGCTTCTCGATGACCACGCGCTTCCAGCCGTCGGTGGAGTCCGCCAGCCCTGAACGTTCGAGCTGGTTGCAGACCTCGGAGAAGTACTGGGGCGGCACGGACAGGTAGTAGGCCCAGTTGCCGCCGGTGCCACGTTCCTCGTCCATACGGCGGGTCATGGCCGCCAGATCATCGAAGGCGGAGTCGGTGACGAAATCACCCTTGACGAACTGGATTCCGGCAGCGAGCTGCTCCCACACCGCCTGCCGCCAGGGAGTACGCACCCGGTCACGGACCGCATCGAGCACCTCCGCCTCGAACTCTTCCTTGGTCCAGTCCCGGCGTCCGTAGCCGATGAGGCTGAAGCCGGCGGGCAGCAGGCCGCGGTTGGCCAGATCGTAGACCGCCGGGAGGAGCTTACGACGCGCGAGGTCACCCGTCACGCCGAAAATCACCAGGCCACTGGGCCCGGCGATCCGCGGGACACGGCGGTCCGCAGAGTCTCGGAGAGGGTTCTCCCACAGGGGGGACTCGGAACTCACAGACGCTCCCCGATGGTGTCGAGCAACTCCTGCCAGGAGCTGACGAACTTCTCCACGCCCTCGTGCTCGAGAACGACGAAGACATCGTTGAGATCGACACCCAGATCCTCCAGCGCGGCGAAGACCTCGCGGGCATCGTCCCCGGTACCGCTGAGGGTGTCGCCGGAGACCGTGGCGTGGTCGAGGGTGGCGTTGAGGGTGTCCTCGGGCATGGTGTTCACCGTCTGCGGGCCGACGAGACCGGTGACGTACAGGGTGTCGGGGTAGTCGGGGTTCTTCACACCGGTGGATGCCCACAGCGGTCGCTGCGGGTGGGCGCCTGCGGCCTCCAACTGCTGCCAGCGCGAGTCCTGCACCAGGTCCGCGGCGAACGCCTCGTAGGCCAGGCGGGCGTTGGCCAGCCCAGCCTTGCCACGCACCGCCAAGGCGGCCGCCGTGCCGATCTCGTCGAGCCGACGGTCGATCTCAGTGTCGACGCGGGAGACGAAGAAACTGGCGACGGAGTGGATCGTCGCGACGTCGTGTCCGTTGGACTGCGCCTGGGCGATCCCCTCGATGAAGGCGGCAATGACCTGGCGGTAACGGTCGACGCTGAAGATCAGGGTGACATTCACGCTGATCCCGGCGGCCAGCACCTCGGTGATCGCCGGCAGGCACGCCTCGGTGGCGGGGATCTTGATCATCACGTTGTCGCGTCCGACATCCGCGTGCAGCTTCTTGGCCTGTGCCACCGTGGCCTCGCGGTCATCGGCGAGTCGGGGGTCGACCTCGATGGAGACGCGTCCGTCGACGCCGTCGGAGGCCGAGTGGACGGCGGCGAAGGCGTCGCAGGCGTTGCGGACGTCCTCGACGGCCATGGCGAACACAGCGTCGGTGACATCGGCGCCGGAGGTCTTGAGTTCGCCGACCTGGGCGTCGTAGGCAGTGCCCGCGGACATGGCCTTGGCGAAGATCGCCGGGTTGGTGGTGACCCCGACGATGCCGGAGTCGCTGATCAGCTCAGCAAGATTACCGGTGGTGAGTCGGTCGCGGGACAGGTCGTCCAGCCACACGGAGGTACCGGCGGCGGCGAGTTCGGTTACGTGGTTCACGGGTGATCAACCAGCTTTCTGTGCGTGGGTTTTCTGAGGGTGTCAGAGATGTGGTGACAGGTGGTGGTATGCGGTGCGGGTCAGAGGATCTCGCGTGCGGCGGCTGCGACCGCCTCAGCGGTGATGCCGAACTCGCGGTACAGCGTCTTGTAGTCGGCGGAGGCACCGAAGTGCTCCAGGGAGACGTTGCGTCCCGCGGTGCCGGTGTAGCCCTTCCACGGCATGGCGATACCGGCTTCGACGGACACCCGGGCGGTGACCGAGGCGGGAAGCACGGACTCGCGGTAGCCGGCGTCCTGCTGGTCGAACCATTCCATGCAGGGCACGGAGACAACGCGGGTTCCGATGCCCTCGGACTCGAGTGCCGCGGCGGCTTCCACGGCGAGCTGCACCTCGGAACCCGATCCCATGAGGATGACCTGGGGGGTGTCGGTGGAAGACTCCGCCAGGACGTAGGCACCACGTGCGACGCCCTCGGCGGCCTTCTCCTGCGTGCCATCGAGCACCGGTACACCTTGACGGGTGAGCACGAGAGCCTTCGGCGCGGCAGGGGCCTTCAGCGCGGCGGACCAGGCCTGTGCCGTCTCGTTGGCGTCCGCCGGACGGATCACCGAGAGGTTCGGGATCGCCCGCAGCGCCGCAAGATGCTCGACCGGCTGGTGGGTGGGGCCGTCCTCGCCCAGCCCGATCGAGTCGTGGGTCCAGACGTGGTAGACGTCGCTGCTCATGAGGGCGCCCAAGCGCACCGCACCGCGGGCGTAGTCCGAGAACTGCAGGAACGTCGCGCCGTAGGGACGGGTGGCGCCGTGCAGGGCGATGCCGTTGAGGATTGCGGCCATGCCGTGCTCACGGATTCCGAAGTGCAGGTTACGCCCGTAGGGGTGGGCGGACCAGGCATCGGTGGAGATGGACTCAGGCCCGACGCTCTTGTCACCCTTGATGATCGTGTTCGTGGAACCGGCGAGGTCGGCAGAACCACCCCACAACTCCGGCAGGGTCGCCCCCAGCACCTGGAGAGCAGCTTCAGAGGCCTTACGGGTCGCAAGGTTGTCGCCGGCGTTCCACGACGGGAGTTCCGCGTCGAAGCCTTCCGGCAGCTCACGGGCGGCAATGCGGTCATGCAGTGCACGGGCCTCGGGGTTCTTCTCCGTCCACGCGTCAAAGTCGCTCTGCCACGCACGGTGTGCCTCGTGGCCGCGGGCGACCAGCTCACGGGCGTGGTCGAGAACCTCCGACTCGACGGGGAAGTCCTCGTCGGCAGGGAAGCCCAGGGTCTCCTTGACAGCGGCGATCTCGTCGCCACCGAGAGCGGCACCGTGGGCGGCGCCGGTGTTCATCTTCGTCGGCGCGGGGTAACCGATCACCGAACGGACCCGGATGAAGCTCGGACGGTCGGTGTCCGCCTTCGCCTTCTCCGCGGCGGCGAGAATCGCGGTGACGTCCTCGGCGTTGACCTCGAGGGTCTGCCAGCCGTAGGCCTCGTAGCGGGCGACGACGTTCTCGCCGAAGGCGATGTCGGTGTTGTCCTCGATGGAGATGCTGTTGTCGTCCCAGAAGACGATCAGGTTGCCCAGCTGCTGGGTACCAGCGAAAGACGACGCCTCGGAGGTGACACCCTCCTGCAGGTCGCCGTCGGAGGCGATGACGTAGATGTGGTGGTCGAACGGCGACTCGCCCTCGGCGGCGTCCGGGTCAAACAGGCCCCGCTCGCGACGGGACGCGACGGCCATTCCTACCGCCGAGGCAAGACCCTGGCCCAGGGGACCTGTGGTGATCTCGACTCCGTCGGTATGACCGACCTCGGGGTGCCCCGGGGTCTTCGACCCCCAGGTGCGCAGCGCCTTGATGTCGTCCAACTCGAGCCCGAATCCGCCGAGGTACAGCTGAATGTACTGCGTCAGCGAGCTGTGACCGGCGGACAGGACGAACCGGTCGCGGCCCGGCCAGTTGTGGTCCGACGGATCATGGCGCATCACGCGCTGGTAGAGCGTGTAGGCCAGCGGGGCGAGGGACATCGCAGTACCGGGGTGACCGGAACCGCACTTCTCCACAGCGTCGGCCGCGAGGACGCGAACCGTGTCGACTGCACGGGTATCCAGCTCAGTCCAGTCATCCGGGTACTTCCGGACCGTGCGGGCTTCGAGGTCCTTGGGGAGTGTCACGCTGGGTAGCCTTCCTGTCATCTGGGGACATAAGAGGACACGGGCGCACTGACCACAGCTGGTCGCAGAACGCGGCCCGTGTAACCCGAACCAGTGTAGTGTCCCGACGTCGACCGTGTCACTGGTGGATCAGGTGGCTCCTCGGTCGCCCGCACGGAGAACAACGGTTTTCGGTCCCACGACCGGCTCAGGTAACCTGTCCGTTTGGCAGATCCGTGGGGTTCTGACGTTCCAGTACCCACGGTGACCTATGGCGTTTATGGAGGCGGACTGACCGGTGGACAAGATCAAGGCGTATATCGCGCTGACGAAACCCCGAGTCATCGAGCTGCTGCTTGTCGCCGCCATCCCGTCGATGCTCCAGGCACAGCGGGGGGAGATCAACCTCGGGCTGATCCTGCTGACACTGGTCGGCGGATGGATGGGCGCAGCTGCGGCCAACACCTTCAACATGGTCGCGGACTACGACATCGACCAGAAGATGCGCCGTACACACCGGCGCCCCCTCGCCAAGCACACCGTGAACAAGACCGAGGCGAGAATCTTCGCCTGGTCGCTGACGGTGGCCAGTGTGCTGTGGCTCGGGTTCCTCTGCAACTCGTGGCTGGCGTCCGGCTTCATCCTGCTGACGATCTGGTTCTACATCTTCGTCTACACCAAGTGGCTCAAGCGTCGTACGTGGCAGAACGTGATCTGGGGCGGCGCCGCCGGCTGTATGCCTGTCATGGTCGGGTGGGCCACCGTGACCGAGGCCAACGGCGGATCCTTCAACGCAGGGTGGATGTCCTGGGGTCAGGCGTTGCTGCTGTTCCTCATCATCTTCTTCTGGACGCCCCCGCACACCTGGGCGTTGGGCATGCGCTACCGCGAGGATTACGAAGCTGCCGGTGTGCCGATGATGCCCGTCGTCAAGCCTCCCCTCGAGGTCACACGTCAGATCCTCTGGTACACGTGGGCGACGGTGATCACCTCCCTGTTGCTGGTCCCCGCCACCGGTTGGATTTACGCCGTCGTGGCACTTCTCAGTGGCGCCTGGTTCATCCTGCGCGCCCACGGGCTGCACAACGGGGTGAAGAAGGGGGTCAAGGTCAAGCCGATGAACCTCTTCTTCCTGTCGAACAACTACCTCTCCGTCCTGTTTGTCGGCCTGTCCGTTGACGCGGTCCTCGGGCTGGAGACCGTCTCCGAGATGCTCGGCCTCTGAGGCCGACCCGCTACCGTCCGTCCGCGCTGCAGCAGCGAAACCCCCGGGTGCCGCACGTGTGCCTGACACCACCCTGGAATTGCCGTGTCAGCGGGTCGAAGCACAACGACATCTACCCCGGCCCCCGGGTCGACGTTCCAGGGTGGTTCCACCCCCATGCGACCACCCTGCAGTTACCGCCCCAGAGCGCGCTCCGCGCCCCTGAGTAAGTAAGTGGCGCCGTGATCAGCTGGACACTGCGGCGTTCTCACTGACGGCGTCTTCGATGTCGTAGTCGCGGTCAGCGGCGGCCTCCCCGCGCCGAAAGCGCATGGCCCAGAGAAGTCCAGTCGCTGCCGTGACAATGGCCGAGCCGACCACGTGCGGCGGGACGGTCCACCGGGGGACACCGAGATTGTACTGGACGACCCCGACAATGCCTTGGACGATGATCCCCGCGATCAACACCAGTGCCGCCGTCTTGATCCGCCGGTCCACGTGCACGGCCAGCAGGCCGGCCAACAGGCCGATCGTGATGCCCATGTAGAGGTACATCGCATGGGCGTGCATGTTCGCGATCTCGAAGAGGGCGATCTGCAGGCGGTCGCCTTCCTGGATCGCCTCGTCGCCGGCATGTGGGCCTGAGCTGGTGGTCATGGTGCCGGTCACCAGGGTCACGGCCAGCCCCAGCGCCGACCCCCATGTCGCCCACCGCAGCGGCTTCGGCATCGTCGCCCGACGGGGGGCGTCGTCGTCCTCACCGATCTTGACCACCATCACCGCGGCGAAGAACACGAGCACCATCGACGGCAGGAAGTGTGCCATCACGATCCACCACGCCAGATCCAGGTGCACCGTTATGCCACCGATGACTGCCTGCGCAATGATGCCGATTCCCTGCAGGAAGGCAATGTGCAGGATGGTGTTCCGCCGTGCGGCCCGCAAGACAGCGAGGAACGCCACCAGCGCGGCGATGATGAGCACGAAGGTGAGCATGCGGTTGCCGAACTCGATGGCCTGGTGGATGCCCGGTGTCGTCCCGGACTCGGGGACCAGCGACCCCGGGTGGCACTGGGGCCAGGTCGGGCACCCCAGCCCCGAGCCGGTGACCCGGACCAGGGCACCGGTGAAGGTGATCCCGCCCTGGCACACCATCAGGATGACCGCGTACAACCGCTGGCGACGCACGGTGGGCACGGGACTCTTCGCGCACAGCACCAGGATCGCGGTGTAGAGCCGGAGGAAGAACCGGTTGACGGGGTGGGTGGTGGCGGACACCCGCTCGCGCATCCGGACCAGGGTGGTGTCTCTCACCCTGGGGGCGGGGGCCGGCTTTTCGCTGGCCGTCGGGCTGTCGTCCTGGGTTTTCTGCGAGACCATCACGGTCGTCCAGTCTATCGCTCCCGGGCACGCCGTCCGTAATCAGCGATCAGTCGTCGTCCATGGTGAAGGAGAAGAACCGGACCGCCAGCACCCCGCCGACCGCGCCCCAGACGGCCAGGACGAGAAGCGCCGCGAGATTCAGTGTCCCGGACGCGGCGTCGACCAGGCCGTCGGTCAGTGCCACAGACGGCAGCGCCCGGAGGACGGCGTGCACCGGGCCGGGAATGTCCGTGTCCAGAGCAGTCAGTACGGCAGCACCCATCAGGACGAACCAGATCGTGTTGCCCAGTGCCAGGACAAGTTCCGAGCTCAGCGTCCCGCCGAGCAGCAGACCGAGCGCGGTGAACGTCGCGATGCCGACAAGGATGAACGCCAGTGCGGGCAGGGCCCCTGCCGCACTCGGCGTCCATCCGAGCACCAGAGCGACGATCGTCAGGACAACGAGCTGGACGAGCACGGCGGCCCCGACGGCCATCACCTTTCCGCTGATCAGGATCCGACGGGGGACGCCACAGGCACCGATACGTTTCAGCGCACCGTAGCGTCGGTCGAAGGCCACAGCGATGGCCTGGCCGGTGAATCCCGCACTCATCAACGCGATCCCCACCGTCATCGGGTAGACCTGCTGCACCGGGTCATCCAGCGGGACCATCGGGATCAGACTCAGCGCGATCAACAGGCCCAGCGGGATCACCAGGGACAACAGCTGCTGTTCCCCGTGGCGGAGGAACAGCAGCGTCTCGATCCTGGCCTGGGCCAGAAGCATGCGTCCGGCGGGGGCCTGGCGAGGGCGGGGGGTGAACTGGCCTGGAGCGAAACGCCCCGTAGTCTGCGTAGTCTGTCGGGACCGGTTCATGCCCGGATCTCCCTTCCGGTGATGTCGAGGAAAACACTCTCGAGACTGCGCTGATCAACGTCCAACGAAGTGACGAGGATCTCCTGGCGTGCCGCTTCCGCGGTGATCTCACTGATCAACGCCGGGGTGACCGTCGCCGAGACCGAGACCAGGGTCGGGCGGGTCACGGAGACCGTTGCGCCCAGCGGCGCGAGCCGCGCAGCCATCGCGTCGAGGTCGATCTCCCGATCCGTGGACACCGCCACCCGGGGATCGGCGCTGCTGGTGAGTTCGCTGATCGTCCCCTGCGCCACGGCACGGCCGTGGTCGATGATCACGACCTGGTCAGCCAGTGCCTCTGCCTCGTCCATCAGGTGGGTGGTGAGGACCACGGAGACCCCGTCGTTACGCAGGGCGGAGATCAGGTCCCACACCGCCAGGCGGGACTGCGCGTCCAGCCCTGCCGTCGGTTCATCGAGAAAGACAAGTTCAGGACGCCCCACCAGGGCAAGCGCCAGGGAGAGCCGCTGCTGCTGCCCACCGGACAAACGGCGGTAGTTGGCCTTTTCATGGCCACTGAGCCCCACCGTCTCCAGCAACCACGCCGGATCCAGGGGGTCTGCGGAGTAGGACGCCGCAAGACCGAGCATCTCGCCGACGCGGATCCCCGGGTAGGCTCCGCCCCCCTGGAGCATCACCCCGATACGTCCCCTCAGGCGGTCGGTGTCTTGGCTGGGATCAGTGCCGAGCACGTCGACGGTCCCTTCGTCGGGCACGAGGAAGCCCTCGCACATCTCGACGGTCGTCGTCTTACCGGCACCGTTGGGCCCCAGGAGCGCGAGCACCTCGGCCCGTCCGACCGTCAGGTCAAGACCGTTGACCGCGGTGACGTCCCCGTACCGTTTGACGACACCCCGCAAGCGGAGTGCAGATCGACTGCCCGCGTCCATCCCTGCGCTAACCACGGTCCCAGAGTCTAGCTGGTGGCCTTCCTGCGTTGGTAAAGCAGCCAGCCGATGATGATGAACACCACCGAGAACAACGCCGACATCAGGTACATCACCGACACGGTCGACGGCGGCAGGTTCAGGCCCCGGGGCAGGATGAAGTAACTGAGGATCACTGAGTACGCGACCACGGCCACCCGGAAGGTACTGCGGTTGGCCCACGCGGCCAGCGGCATGACGGCCCAAAGCACATACCAGGGGTGGACGACCGGGAAGAACACCACGAGGAAGAAGGTGGCCACGCCCAGGCCGCCGACGGGGTGGACCCGCCCCCGGAATGAGGCCCACAGCATACGCACCACCCAGAAACCACCGATCAGCAGACCGATCAACCGCGCTGTCGACAATGCCGCGTCGGTGTGGTCACCCAGCCCCAGCCACGATCCACTGTTCGCGGTGAGCAGCCCGATGTCGGTGGTCACCGACATCCAACTGATCACCTCGGTCGCACCGCCCTGGACCAGAATCCATCCGAAACCCAGACCGGACCCCAGGGACACGACGACGACCACCACGGCCGTCCCGACGGCGTACACCAGCGCCGCGACAACCAGGTCGCGAAACCGTCCGCCGAGGTAGCGGGCGAGGGCGACGCCGACGAAGCCGAGCGCCAGGAATGCGGTGACTTTCACCATTCCGGCAGCGCTGATCAGGATGACACCGGCAGAGCCCCACAGCCAGCGGCCGGATACGGAAGCGCGACCAGGATCCACGGCACGTAGACCGCATTCCACTCCGGCAAGGAGCAGTCCCATCATGATCGCCTCATTATGGACACCTGCCACCAGATGCAGGTACACCAGCGGGTTCAGGATGCCGAGCCACAGGGCCGCCTGCGGCTGCACACCGCAGCGACGCGCCAGCCGGACGAGCGCCCACGCGGCGACGAAGACCCCGGCCACCGACATCAGCCGGTGGATGATCACCCCGGCGGCAATAACGTCGCCGGTCAGTTTCGAGATGATCGCCGCCATACCGACAGCCACCGGACCGTAGGGGGCAGGGGAGTGCGACCATTCGAAAGGGACCGACCGGGCGAGGTCATTGTCCACCCCGAGCAGGTCGACCGGCCCGGCGGAGTAGGGGTCCAAACCCTGGGCTGCGATCGACCCCTGTGCGAGATAGGAGTAGATGTCCTGGGTGAACATCGGTGCGGTCACCAGCAGCGGAAGCACCCAGAGCACACCGATGCGGACCAGCGAGGCCATCGGCAGCAGGGGAGAGGACGCGTCCTTGGCGGGCACACAGTACCGCCAGAGCAGCAACCAGCCCACGATCAGCAGGCTGATCCCGACGAACACGGCGACGGTGGTGGTGTGCAGCATGCGGGAGAGGAATCCGCTCACCGGCAGCGACCACAGCGAGTTGCCGACCACCGGCAGCGCCCCTGCGCCGACACCACCGACACCGATCAGGACCGATCCTACGATCCCGGTGACGATCCCGAGGCGCAGCCGCAGCAGTTCGGCACCGGTGAAACGACGCGCGGTACCGACAGGGCTGTCGGTGTGCAGGAGGGCACTGCGCGAGCCGGCGGTACCGATGTTCGGCAGGAGGCCGAACATGCCCCCGAGGCCGCGGATCCGTCGACCTGCGCCGGCGGAGACGGTGCTGTCAGAGGGAGGTGGCTGGGTCACACCGGCATTCTACGGGCCGGGGTACGCGCGGCGGGCAGGACACCCGTCTGTTGCGAAAATACGGGGTTCGGTAGAACAGAGAAACAACAGGTCAGGCTGCCCTTATTAGACAACGGGAATGATTTACGCGACACTCGTGTTGTCTAATCATGACCCACTGTCACAACTGTCGTCGAGGAGGGAACAGCTCATGAGCGAACGGGACACCCGCCGTGAAGTTCTGGCGCAGATCCTCCGGAACGGTCCGGTCAGTGCCACCGACATCAGCGAAGCACTCGGCTTGAGTGCCGCCGGTGTCCGTCGGCACCTGGACAACATCGTCTCCGACGGACTCGCCGAGACGATCGAGGCGCCCCGCTCCGTCGGAGGACGGACCCGTGGTCGCCCTGCCAGACTGTACCGGTTGACCGACGCTGGACGAGGACGTTTCGGCCATGATTACGACACACTCGCGCTCCTGGCCCTGCGGGCCCTCCGGGAGACGGGTGGTGATGACGCGGTCGCCGACTTCGCCGACCAGCGGATGCAGGATCTGTTCGGGTCAGTCGACGACTCCGTCCCGGAGACTGTCGTAGACCGGGCGGAACGCATCGCCGAGGCACTGACCGAGCGCGGCTACGCCGCCACGGTCGACGAAGCGGCAACCGGCGTCCAGATCTGTCGTCACCACTGTCCGATCCAGGATGTCGCCCATGAGTTCCCCGAACTCTGCGCGGCGGAGCACCGGGTGGTCACCGAACTCCTCGGCCACCACACCCAACCGCTGGCGACCATCGCCGACGGCAACGGAATCTGCACGACGCATATCCCGCTGACCACAATCCACCCTTCATCCACGAAGGAGAGCTGACATGACTCAAGCTGCACAATTACCCGACAACAAGGCCCAGAACAAGCCACAGACCGATGACGAGATCATTGACTCCATCGGTGCCTACGGCTATGGCTGGCACGACTCCGACGCCGCCGGCGCCGCTGCCGAGCGCGGTCTGTCTGAGGCCGTCGTCCGGGACATCTCGGCCAAGAAGAACGAGCCCGAGTGGATGCTCGAGCGTCGTCTCAAGGCTCTGAACACCTTCGACCGTAAGCCGATGCCGACCTGGGGAGCCGATCTCGAGGGCATCGACTTCGACAACATCAAGTACTTCGTCCGCTCCACGGAGAAGCAGGCCCAGACGTGGGAAGACCTGCCGGATGACATCAAGGAGACCTACGACAGGCTCGGTATCCCCGAGGCGGAGAAGCAGCGACTGGTCGCCGGTGTCGCCGCCCAGTACGAGTCCGAGGTGGTCTACCACCAGATCCGTGAGGACCTGGAGGGCCAGGGCGTGATCTTCCTGGACACCGACACCGCGCTCAAGGAGTACCCGGAGCTGTTCAAGGAGCACTTCGGCACGGTCATCCCGGCCGGCGACAACAAGTTCTCCGCACTGAACACCGCCGTGTGGTCCGGCGGATCGTTCATCTACGTGCCCAAGGGTGTGCACGTCGACATCCCGCTGCAGGCCTACTTCCGGATCAACACCGAGAACATGGGCCAGTTCGAGCGCACGCTCATCATCGTCGACGAGGATGCCTACGTCCATTACGTCGAGGGCTGCACCGCCCCGATCTACAAGTCAGACTCGCTGCACTCCGCAGTCGTGGAGATCGTCGTGAAGAAGGGCGGCCGCTGCCGCTACACGACGATCCAGAACTGGTCGAACAACGTCTACAACCTCGTCACCAAGCGCACCCGTGCCGAGGAAGGCGCCACCATGGAGTGGGTCGACGGCAACATCGGCTCCAAGGTCACCATGAAGTACCCGGCCGTGTGGATGACCGGGCCGCACGCCAAGGGTGAGGTCCTCTCCGTCGCTTTCGCCGGCGAGAACCAGGTGCAGGACACCGGCGCGAAGATGGTGCACATGGCGCCGTACACCTCCAGCAACATCGTCTCCAAGTCCGTGGCCCGCTCCGGTGGGCGTGCCGCCTACCGCGGCCTGGTCCAGATCAACAAGGAGGCCCACCACTCCAAGGCGAACGTGGAGTGTGACGCCCTCCTGGTCGACTCGATCTCGCGGTCGGACACATACCCGTACAACGACATCCGCAACGACCACGTCACCCTCGGTCACGAGGCCACCGTCTCCCAGGTGTCCGAGGACCAGCTGTTCTACCTCATGAGCCGTGGGCTCGAGGAGGACGAGGCGATGGCAATGATCGTCCGCGGCTTCGTCGAGCCCATCGCCAAGGAGCTCCCGATGGAGTACGCCCTGGAGCTCAACCGCCTGATCGAACTGCAGATGGAAGGATCGGTGGGTTAACCGATGACCACTCCCGTAACAACTCCGGCGACCACCCCCGCCAACAGCATGCCCACCAAGGGCGACCGGTTCCAGTCCGCCGACCCGGCGGCATTCCCGGTCCCGCACGGCAAGGACGAGGACTGGCGTTTCACCCCGCTACGCCGCCTGCGCGGCCTTGAGGACACCTCGGCGGGGAAGGCAGCCCCGGCCGCCCGGCCCACCGTCACCGTGGACACCGGTGACCAGGCCGGTGTGAGCTACACCGAACTCGCCATGGACGACGAGCGCACGGGCCGCGCCGGACTGCCCGTCGACCGTCCCGCCGCTGAGGCATGGGTCAACAGCACCGTGGCCGATCACGTGCTCGTGGCGAAGAACACCGTCCTTGACGCGCCGGTCATCGTCACCCTTACCGGTTCGGGCGACGATGTGACGACCTACGGCACCACCGTTATCGAACTCGAGGCACATGCCGAGGCGATCGTCGTCCTGCGATACCAGGGCGAGGGGGTCCACTCCGACAACCTGGAGTTCGTCGTCGGCGACGGCGCCCGGCTGACCACGGTGGTGTGGGAGGACTGGGGCCGTACCGCGGTGCACCTGTCCAACTCGCATATCCTCGTCGGTCGCGACGCCACGGTGCGTCACACCGTCGCCACCTTCGGCGGCGATGTCGTGCGATCCGTCCCGCACGTCCGTTTCACCGGCCCCGGCGGGGATGCGGAACTGCTGGGTGTGTCCTTCGCCGATGCCGGACAGTACTTCGAACAGCGCCTGCTGGTCGACCACAGCATGCCGAACTGCCGCTCCAACGTGCTCTACAAGTCGGCGCTGCAGGGCGAAACCGGGCGCCACGGCTCCGAGGCCCGCACCGTATGGATCGGCGACGTGCTGATCCGTCCCGAGGCAACCGGCACGGACACCTACGAGACGAACAAGAACCTCGTGCTCACGGAGGGCGCGCGCGCCGATGCCGTGCCGAACCTGGAGATCCAGACCGGTGAGATCGTCGGTGCCGGACACGCCGCCACCGTCGGACGCTTCGACGACGAGCACATGTTCTACCTGAAGTCCCGCGGCATCTCCGACGAAGACGCCCGCCGACTGATCATCCGCGGCTTCTTCACCGATGTCATCCGCCGTGTCCCGGTCAAGAGCATCCGCGAGAACCTCGAGGACGTCGTCGAGCAGGAACTCGCCAACACCGTCCTCTGATCCAGCTGAACATTCTCCATACTCCCGGTAAGGAACAACGAACACACAATGAGCACTCTCGAGATCAAGAACCTCCACGCACAGGTGGTCCCCCAGGACGAGAACGAGGATCCCAAGCCGATCCTCCACGGCGTCAACCTCACCGTGAACTCCGGTGAGACGCACGCCATCATGGGCCCGAACGGCTCCGGCAAATCCACCCTGTCCTACGCGATCGCCGGCCACCCCCGGTACGAGATCACCGAAGGCGAGGTCCTCCTCGACGGCGAGAACCTGCTGGACATGGATGTCTCCGAGCGCGCACGCGCCGGACTCTTCCTCGCCATGCAGTACCCGGTGGAGGTCCCCGGCGTGTCCATGGCCAACTTCCTGCGTTCCGCGGCCACCGCCGTGCGCGGCGAGGCGCCGAAGCTGCGCCAGTGGGTCAAGGAGGCACGCACCGCCATGGACGAGCTGGAGATCGATCCGGCGTTCTCCGAGCGTTCCGTCAACGAGGGGTTCTCCGGCGGCGAGAAGAAGCGCCACGAGATCCTGCAGCTGTCGCTGCTGAAGCCGAAGTTCGCCATTCTCGACGAGACCGACTCCGGCCTCGACGTCGACGCCCTGCGCACCGTCTCTGAGGGCATCAACCGCTACAAGGAGCGTGAGGACGGTGGCCTGATCATGATCACCCACTACCAGCGCATCCTGAACTACGTGAAGCCCGACTTCGTCCATGTCTTCGCCAAGGGACGTGTCGTCGAGTCCGGTGGCCCCGAGCTCGCCCAGGAACTCGAGGAGCACGGCTACGAGCGATTCACCGCAAAGGCCTGATAACGAATGACCCCACTGGACACCGCCGCCATCAGGGCGGACTTCCCGATCCTGTCACGCACGGTACGGGACGGTCGTCCACTCGTGTACCTGGATTCCGGTGCGACCGCGCAACGGCCGCTCCAGGTCCTCGACGCCGAGCGGACCTTCCTCACGGAGCACAACGCCCCGGTCCACCGTGGTGCCTACGAGATCGCCGAGGAGGCGACCGACTCCTACGAGTCGGCACGCGATGCCGTTGCCCGGTTCGTCGGCGCCGCCGACGAGGAGATCGCGTTCACCAAGAATGCGACGGAGGCGCTCAACGAGGTCGCCTTCATGCTGGGCGACCCCCGCGCGGGCGACCTGGCGGTCGGCCCCGACGACGAGATCGTCATCTCGGAGATCGAGCACCACGCTAACCTGGTGCCGTGGCAGGAACTCGCGCAACGCACGGGTGCCACCCTGCGGTGGTACTCGGCCACCCCGGACGGGCGCATCGACCTCGACAGTCTCGAGCTTTCGGAGCGCACCAAGGTCGTCGCACTGAGCCACCAGTCCAACGTGACCGGAGCCCAGCTCGACGTCACGGAGGCCGTACGACGTGCCCGCGCCGTCGGCGCTCTCTTCGTCCTGGACGCGTGCCAGTCGGTGCCGCACATGGCGGTGGACTTCCACGCCCTGGACGTCGACTTCGCCGCATTCTCCGGGCACAAGATGCTCGGCCCCAACGGCGTCGGCGTGCTCTACGGCAAGTCACACCTGCTGGAGAGCCTGCCGCCGTTCCTCACCGGTGGCTCCATGATCGAGATCGTCACCATGGAGAAGACGACGTACGCGGCGCCGCCGCAGCGTTTCGAGGCCGGCACCCAGATGACCTCACAGGTCGTCGGTCTGGGTGCGGCCGTCGAGTACCTCCAGAAGATCGGCATGGACAACGTTGCCGCGCATGAGCACGGCCTCACCGGTTATGCCCTCGAGCGTCTGTCCGCGGTGGACGGACTGCGGATCATCGGACCGACCGAGAACGTGGACCGGGGTTCGGCGGTCAGTTTCGTCGTCGACGGAATCCACCCGCACGACCTCGGTCAGGTCCTCGACGACAACGGCGTGTGCATCCGTGTCGGCCACCACTGTGCCTGGCCGGCGCACCGGGCGCTCGGTGTCCAGGCGACGGCCCGCGCCAGCTTCTACCTGTACAACACCGAAGACGAGGTCGATGCACTGGTCGACGCCATCCGCGCCGCCCAACGGTTCTTCGGTACCGTCGCCGAGGAGGACCAGAACGTGAGGCAGCCCCAGTGAAACTTGAGCAGATGTACCAGGAGGTCATCCTGGACCACTACAAGCATCCACAGTATGCGGGGCTCAGGACGCCGTTCAATGCCGAAGTCCACCACGTCAACACCTCCTGCGGCGACGAGGTCACCCTCCGTGTCACCCTGTCAGAGGACCTGGGTACGGTCACCGACATCTCCTATGACGCCACAGGATGCTCGATCAGTCAGGCGGCGACATCGGTGATGGCTGAGGAGCTCACCGGGCTGAGCGTGCCCGAGGCCATGGCGAAGCTGGCGGAGTTCGAGAAAATGGTGACCTCCCGCGGCACCGTCGAGGGTGACGAAGACATTATCGGCGACGGTGTGGCCTTCGCCGGCGTGTCAAAATACCCTGCCCGAGTGAAATGCGCGCTGTTGGGCTGGAAGGCCTTCGAGGCCGCCACGAGCGAGTCAACCAACAAGAAGTAAGGATCCACCATGACTGACGACACCACTACCGACACGGCCACCGGCACCGCCGCTGAGCCGTCGTCCCCGCAGATGGACCCCAATCCACTGGACGCTGTCCCGGAGCCCCCGAAGGAGATCTCACAGGAGGATGTGATGCTCTCCGACCAGATCGAGGAGGCGATGCTCGACGTCATCGACCCTGAGCTGGGGATCAACGTCGTGGACCTCGGCCTCGTGTACCAGGTCTGGGTGGAGCGCACCGACAAGGGCACCGAGGCGGTCATCAACATGACGTTGACCTCGCCGGCGTGTCCGTTGACCGACATGCTGGAGGACCAGGCCACGACCGCCGTGGTGGACGGGATCGAACAGGTCTCGGCCTTGCGGATCAACTGGGTCTGGTCCCCGCCGTGGGGCCCGCACATGATCAACGCCGACGGGCGCGAGCAGCTGCGTTATCTCGGCTTCAGCGTGTAGCGGAGCACCGAGACACGTCCGACACGTCCCCACCCCGGAAATAACCACCATGTGGGGTCCGCCTACAGGCCTGTAGGCGGACCCCACATGGTGGTTTTCTCGTCAGGAAGCAGAGCGCCCGACAGCCATGCCCCACAGCACCCGGGGCACCGGGCGAAGGAACGGCAGGACCCGCCGGGGAAACCGGGCCAGCGACAGCATCGTCACGGCCACGCGTCCACCGTGTTGCCCGGCCAGGTAGAAGGTCTGCCGTCGCGGAGGCAGGTCGAAAAAGGCATCGAAGAACTGCTGGAGCGTCGCCCCGTCGGACATAGTGACCAGTTCCGCACCGAACAGTCGGAGACGGTAGGCCAGTGCAGCCGAGAACCGTTCCTGCCAGGGGAGTGAACCACGGTCGAGAAGGTGGAGCATCCGGTCGACGGTCGCCGCTGATTCGGCGACGGAGTAGCCGGTCGCCGGGTGGGTCATCCCACCCGCTGCTCCGAAGACCGCAACGCCGTCGCGGAGTCCCGTGTACCACCCGCGTGCGCGGCGTGCGACAGGGAAGTGGACCGTCTCGGTGGTGATGACATGCGACGGTCCCGACACCGGAACAGTTCCGGGGACGCGGGCGGCGAGCCGTTGCTTCAGTAGGTCGATCATCGGGCGCGTTCGCTGCCTGGTCACCAGGACCGTCTCCTCATACAGCGTCCCGCCCTCGACAGGTTGTACATAGAGGAAACTGGGGGGCTCTGCAGAGTCTTCGTCCGGGCAGGCGGGACGCCAGTCCATGAACACAGCGGGGGAGTGCAGGCCAGCCGGTGATTCCAGGACAACGCCGTACGCGATCTGACGGATGTCCCCGGGACGGTCGACGACGCCCCGGCAGTCCACGACAACCTCGACACCGAGCGCTTCCGGACTGAGGTCAGTAATCCTGCGGCGGTGCAGTCGCAGCCGGTTCCCGGCGGCAGTCAGTCGCCCCCGGGTGGCGTCCCGGTCAATTATTCCGTACGGCCGGCCGCTCAAGGCACGACGCCGGGGCGTGTTCACGTCAAGGGACGAAGAGACAGCAGAGAAGGCGAGCACGGAGCGCGTCCACGGGGGGAGGCCGTCCAGGAAAACCCCATAGGTGTTGGTCCACCGGGGAAGCAGGAGGCCACCCGCAGGGGTCACCTCGCACCGGGGGTCGTAACCGTCCACCGTCCAGCCGATCGCCGCGGCGCGGTGGGCAAGAAGCGCTCCGGCCGGGCCGAGGCCGATGACGGCGATGTGCATGCGAGTGGCCTCCTGGATTGATCGGTCACCAGAGTTCGGTCCCAGAGTACGGGCGGGTCACTGACGCCAGACCCGGCGGCACCCCCGCACCCGCAGCTTTTCTATAGGCTTACTTAGCATCAGCAAAAGGTATGCTCATAGGCGCGAACGTACCACAGCGGAGCGACGCCACATCAGCCCCGGCTCCGGGGCTTTACCCCCGAGCTTAACGCAGAGGGTAAGTATCGTTCACGAAACACTATCCAAATCAGCCTGGAAAGTTTATATTGATATCTGTCCGACAGGCCCCGGCCGGAAGGACCAGATGTCCGGAGGCTCAGGGGGGCCTGTTGTTCCGGAACTCAGCGGAAGTGGTGGGTGGGTCGCCCGCGAACCTCGACCAGAGGATCGACGCGGCTCTCTCCCTAGGGGGGAGAAGGAGAGCGCGGCGCCCACCTCCACGACTGCCGGGCGTCGGTGATACGATGGACCGTTGTGATTGTTACTCAGGACCTCGAGGTGCGGGTGGGGGCTCGCACCCTCCTCAACGCGCCCGGCCAGCAGCTCCGCGTCCAACCGGGCGACCGTATCGGCCTCGTCGGCCGTAACGGCGCCGGGAAGACGACCTCTATGCGCATCCTCGCCGGCGAGGGCGAGCCCTACGGCGGCACCGTGACGCGTGCCGGTGAGATCGGCTACCTCCCGCAGGACTCCAAGGAGGGTGATATCGAACAGACCGCCCGTGACCGTGTGCTCTCCGCCCGCGGCCTGGACCAGTTGCGGTCCTCCATGGATCGTCAACAGGAGCTCATGGAGTCCGGCACCGACTCGCAGCGTGACGCCGCCATCATCAAGTACAGCCGCCTCGAGGAGCGCTACGCCTCTCTCGGCGGCTATGAGGCAGACTCCGAAGCAGCCAGGATCTGTGACGGTCTCGGCCTGCCCCAGCGCATCCTCGATCAGCAACTCAAAACTCTCTCAGGTGGCCAGCGTCGTCGTGTGGAGCTCGCGCAGATCCTCTTCGCCGCGACGTCGGGGTCGGGACGGTCGGCGACGACGCTCCTGCTTGATGAGCCCACCAACCACCTTGACGCGGATTCGATCTCCTGGCTCCGGGACTTCCTCCAGCGCCACGAAGGTGGCCTGGTCATGATCTCCCACGACGTCGAACTCCTCGAGGCCGTCGTCAACAAGGTCTGGTTCCTCGACGCCGTGCGCGGTGAGGCCGATGTCTACAACATGACCTGGAAGAAGTACCTGGACGCCCGGGCCACCGACGAGGCTCGTCGCCGCCGCGAAAAAGCCAATGCGGAGAAGAAGGCCGGAGCGCTGCGTCAGCAGGCCGCGAAGCTCGGCGCGAAGGCCACCAAGGCGGCCGCCGCGAAGCAGATGATCGCCCGCGCGGACCGCATGATCGATGATCTCGACGAGGTCCGCCAGGACGACAAGTACGCCAACATCTCCTTCCCTGAGCCCGCTCCCTGCGGGAAGACACCGATGAACGCGACGGGTCTGACGAAGATGTACGGCTCACTGGAGGTGTTCGCCGGCGTCGACCTTGCGGTGGACCGCGGTTCGCGTGTGGTTGTCCTGGGCTTCAATGGTGCCGGTAAGACGACCCTGCTGAAACTCCTCGCCGGTGTGGAGCGAACCGACGGAGAAGGCGGCATCGTCAGCGGATACGGTCTCAAGGTGGGCTACTTCGCCCAGGAGCACGACACGATCGACCCGGCTGCCAGCGTCTGGGACAACGCTATCCAGGCCTGTCCTGAAGCTGGTGAGCAGGATCTCCGTGGCCTTCTCGGCGCATTCATGTTCTCCGGAGAGCAGCTCAACCAGCCGGCGGGGACGCTCTCCGGCGGCGAGAAGACCCGACTCGCCCTGGCGACGCTGGTGAGTTCGCGGGCGAATGTCCTGCTGCTGGACGAGCCGACCAACAACCTCGACCCGCAATCGCGCGAACAGGTGCTCAACGCACTGCGTACCTACACCGGCGCGGTCATCCTCGTCACGCACGACCCGGGGGCGGTGAAGGCGCTCGAGCCGGAACGCGTGATCGTGTTGCCGGACGGCGACGAGGACCTGTGGTCGGACGCTTACATGGATATCGTGGAACTCGCCTGACCGGGCTTTCCCGGACGATACTGTCGGGGGATGGAAACAAACGGCACTCCCGACACCGCCCCACCCTCCCGACCCGGGCCCGGACGTGCCCGGCAGGACGCTATCTACCGCTCCGGCGTGTCCGGCATCCGTCCACGAGTGCCTACCGACGCCGCAGGTCTGGAGCGGGCGGCACGCCGGGCACTGTCCAGGAAAGCGTGGGCCTACATCAACGGCAGCGCCGGGGAGGGTCGGACGTACGACAATAACCGGAGCGCTTTCGACAGCTACCGCATCCTTCCCCGTATGGCACATGGCGTCAAGGATCGAAGCTTGTCGACGACAGTGTTAGGGCAGGAGCTGTCGTCACCACTCCTCCTCGCCCCCGTCGGCGCCGGCGCACTCGTCCATCCGGACAGCGATCTGATGATCGCCCGCGCCGCCGGACGTGCTGACGTACCGTACGTGGTGAGCAACCAGGGTAGCTCTCCGTTGGAGGACATCGCCGCGGCATGCCGGAATGCGCGCAACCCCGATAAGTCAAGGGAATATGCTGGACACTGGTTCCAGTTGTACTGGTCGACAGATGAACAGTTGGTCGACAACCTCATCGCACGCGCCGAGGACAGCGGTGCGGGAGCACTCGTGGTCACGCTCGACACCACCGTGTTGGGCTGGCGACCGCAGGACCTGAACCTGGGCTCTCTGCCGTTCTCCCGGGGACAAGGCATCGCCCAGTACACGTCTGACAACCGCTTCCTCCGGATCGTCCGACAGCGTCTCCGTGATCACGTCTCCGGTGGCACCGGCGGAGTCCGCGTCACGCCGGCGGCGGTGGCGTCCCTGCTCTCCATCGCCCGCCACCATCCGGGCCCCACGCTGCGCAATCTTCTGGCTCCGGAGCCACGGGCGTCCGTGGAGACGTTCCTGGACATCTACTCGAACCCCGGCCTGGACTGGGACCTGCTGGCCACACTGACGCAGCGCACGTCGCTGCCCGTCGTGTTCAAGGGAATCCTGCATCCCGACGATGCGGAGCGCGCCTTCGAGGTCGGCGCGGACGCGATCATCGTGTCCAACCACGGGGGACGTCAGGTGGACGGTGCCGTAGCGTCGCTCGATGCCCTGGTCGAGATCAGGGAACGCATCGGTGAGGGGCCGACCGTCCTGCTCGACTCCGGCATCCGGACCGGGAGGGACGTCGCTGTCGCAGTGGCCCTCGGTGCGGATGCCGTCCTGCTGGGGAGGCCCCACATGTACGGGCTCGCCGTGGCGGGCGAGCAGGGCGTCCGGGAGGTCGTGGAGAATGTTCTGGCGGACCTGGACTTGACCATGGCACTGGTCGGGGCCCCGGACATCGCCGGACTCCGGCAGATGGAGCTGCGGCGCTCAGCCCCGGGCCCGTCCCGCGTCAGCGCACGCCGGCAGCTCTGAGGGCGGCACCGATCTGCGTCAACGACAGGTTCGTGGTGACGGTCGCAGAACCTGCCATGGTCTCCTTCGAGCCTGCCACGTACCGCACGACAGTCCACCCGTTGGTGTACTCGGGTTCGAATGCATCCACCGGATTGGGGGCACTGACCAGGTCATGCGGGATGCCGTCACGGTTGGCCAACGCCTGAAAAGGATCCGTGACCACGGTGAACGTCGGGGTCCCGTCAGTAGGGTGCACCTCGGCCACGGCCCGGAACCAGTACCTGTTGTCCTGGTTGGCGCCCTGGCTGTTGGCCCTGCCATGCGTCACCCGGCGGTCGACCCACACCGCCCCCACGCGGGCTGGTGCGAAGCGCAGCCAGCCGTTCTGCCACGCCGTCGCGAGCGCGACAAGCCGCTTCCTGCGACTCCGGGCAGACACCACCGTGAACACGAGTATTCCGGCCCCCAACACCAGCAGAACGCTCCCCACGCCAGTACCGGACACCGAACCCGCACCGAGAAGCAGCAGTCCGACCACAGCGACAGCGCAGGCGGACACAACGAGCACGAGTTGAGCGGTTGCCAGTCCGAAGAGCCGGGCACCGGCGACGGGCATCGTCCCGGTGTCCCGGAGCGCCTCTGTCACCGCAACGTCGTCCGGCGGCAGGGGACAGGGCGTGTTGAATCGCCCCGCCGCATACTCCGTCGAGATCAGATCACCCGGGTCAGCAATAACGGTGGCACTTCGGGCGTGGGTGAATATCCGTGGCACGTCCACCCCCTCCCTCAGTTACGGAAACCGTGGACCGGGGCGGGAATGTATCCGCCGCGTGCAATGAACTCCGCGCTGCTGACGGTACTGACCGGCATGACCGGGGCGTGACCGAGCAGCCCGCCGAAGTCGACGTCGTCACCGGGGACAGTACCGGCCGCTGGAACCACCCGCACGGCGGTGGTCTTGTGATTCATCACGCCGATGGCCGCCTCGTCGGCGATCATGCCTGCGATGGAGGAGGCAGGTGTGTCTCCGGGAATCGCGATCATGTCCAGGCCGACCGAACAAATCGCAGTCATCGCCTCGAGTTTCTCGATGGTCAGGTTTCCCGCACGGACAGCGTCGATCATTCCGGCGTCCTCCGACACCGGGATGAACGAGCCGGAGAGGCCGCCGACACGTGAGCAGGCCATCATGCCACCCTTCTTCACCGCGTCGTTGAGCAGTGCCAGGGCAGCGGTGGTGCCGTGTCCGCCGACCTGCTCGAGCCCCATGTGCTCCAGAATGTGGGCGACCGAATCACCGATGTCAGCGGTCGGGGCGAGGGACAGATCCACGATCCCGAAGGGGACGCCGAGTCGGTCGGCGGCCATCGTCCCGACGAGCTGGCCGGTGCGGGTCACCTTGAACGCCGCCTTCTTGATCTCCTCGGCGATCTCGTTGAGCGAGGCCTCCGGCCCCAGGGCGGCAACGGCACGGTCGACGACCCCCGGGCCGGAGACACCGACGCTGATCACACAGTCGGGTTCTTCGATCCCATGGAACGCACCGGCCATGAACGGGTTGTCCCCGACAGAGTTGGCGAAAACCACCAGTTTCGCGCAGGCGATGGAACTACGGTCCGAGGTCGCCTCGGCGCAGTCCTTGACGACCTGCCCCATCTCACGCACGGCGTTCATGTTGATGCCGGCACGCGAGGACGCGATGTTGACCGAAGAACAGACCACGTCGGTCTCGCTGAGTGCCTCCGGAATCGACCGGATCAGGCGCTTGTCACCGGCGGAGCCGCCCTTCTCCACCAGCGCAGAGTATCCACCGATGAAGTTCACGCCGACGGCCACGGCCGCGCGATCGAGAGCACGGGCGAGGTCAACGGGGTCGCACCCCGGTACCGCCGACGACACCAGCGCCACCGGGGTGACGGCGATCCGCTTGTTGACGATCGGGACGCCGAGTTCCTCCTCGATGCCGCTGCAGACGGGCACGAGCTGTTCGGCGCGGGCGGTCACCAGGTCGTAGACGGCCTCACAGGTGGCTTCCGGGGTGGCACGGACGGCCGGAAGAAGGTTGATCCCCATCGTTACCGTACGTATGTCCAGACGGTAGCGCTGGATCATCTCGATGGTTTCGAGGATGGAGGACGAAGGCAGGAATGCAGTCATTGGTCGGCGTACCTCAGATTTCGTGCATCGCGTCGAAGATCGCCTGGGACTGGATGGTGATGACCAGTTTCTCCCTCTGCTCCACCTCGGACATCCGCCCGTTGACGTCGGTGACCGACAGTGTGTCGGGAAGTTCAACGTGCAGGATCATCGTGAACCAGTCGTCCATGATGGTCTGGGAGACATTCCGGATGTTGATCTCCAGCTCAGCACATGCGGTCGACACGGCTGCGATGATTCCGGTGTGGTCCCGTCCTGTAACGGTCATGATCGCGATCATGGGACACCATGCTACTTGTCTGATAAAGAACGGCACCCACCGGGCCTGTAGGGCTCTGATCGGTGGGCGCCGTGTGCCGAGCGGTGCGTGGGCGTGGTGGTCAGTTCCGGTTCTCCGTGGAACGCAGGGACTGCTCGACGATATCGAGTGCCTCGGGGAGCAGTCCGCTCTCGCGGTCCGACACCAGGTGCGCCATAACCCCCTCCAGCACCAGTTCCAGGAGTTGGAGCGTGGTGGCGGTGGAGATGTCGGTCCGGAGTCGTCCGGACTCGCGTTGCTCCTCGAGTCGCTCGGTAACTGCCGTGCGCAGGGCCATCTGGTCCTGTTCCCAGGCGTCCCGCAACTGATCGTCGTGGCGGATCCTGCGGGTGATCTCCACTCGCAGGCCCCACCATTCGGCGAGTTCGGGATCCTCCAGGAGGTAACGGATCAGGCCGATCATGCCCCGGTTCCCGGCGAGGTCGGTCATACGGACCATGTCGCGGTGGGCCACTTCCCGGAACAGGGTCTCCTTGTTCCGGAAGTGGTGGAAGATCGCCCCCCGCGACTTGCCGGTCTCCTTCTCCAGGCGCGAGACCGTGGCACCGTCGTACCCGTAGGTGACAAAACAGGTCCTGGCCGCACGCAGGATGTCGGTGCGCCGCTCGGAAAGGTCGGTTTCACTGACCTTAGGCATGGACAGTGCCCCTTTCCGGTACACGTCCGCCCGCCTCACGGAAGCCGCGGGGCGGGCGGGGGATGAACACGGGTCTTACTTGTTGTTCATCATGTTGCGCAGGACGTACTGCAGGATGCCGCCATTGCGGTAGTAGTCGGCTTCACCGGGGGTGTCGATCCGGGTGACCGCGTCAAACTCGATGACGGTGCCGTCTTCCTTGGTCGCGGTGACGTGGACGGTGTCCGGGGTGGATCCCTCGTTCAGCGCCTCGATACCGTCCAGGTCGAAGGTCTCGGTGCCGTCCAGGCCCAGGGACTTCCAGGACTCGCCCTCCGGGAACTGCAGCGGGATGACGCCCATGCCGACAAGGTTCGAGCGGTGGATACGCTCGAAGCTCTCGGCGATGACAGCCTTGACGCCGAGCAGCAGGGTGCCCTTGGCAGCCCAGTCACGGGAGGAACCGGTGCCGTACTCCTTGCCGCCGAGCACCACGAGGGGCGTGCCCTGCTCGCGGTAGTTGACCGAGGCGTCGTAGATGAAGGACTGCGGTCCACCCTCCTGGGTGAAGTCGCGGGTGTAGCCGCCGGTCACGCCGTCGAGAAGCTGGTTCTGCAGGCGGATGTTGGCGAAAGTGCCGCGGACCATGACCTCGTGGTTACCACGACGGGCGCCCAGGGAATTGTAGTCCTTACGCTCAACACCCTTGGAGTCCAGGTACTGGGCGGCAGGGGTGCCCGGCTTGATCGACGATGCGGGGGAGATGTGGTCGGTGGTGACCGAGTCTCCCAGCAGTGCCAGGACGCGGGCGCCCTCGACGTCGGACACCGGGCCCGGGGTGGGCTCCATGCCGTCGAAGTAGGGGGCCTTGCGGATGTAGGACGAGTTCTCGTCCCACGCGAAGGTCTTGCCCTCCGGCACGGGCAGGGACTGCCAGCGCTCGTCGCCCTTGAAGACGTCGGCGTAGTCCTCGGAGTAGAGCTCCTTGGTGATGGAGGACTTGATGACGGACTCGATCTCCTCGGTGGACGGCCAGATGTCCTTGAGGAAGACGTCGTTGCCGTCGTTGTCCTGACCGAGCGGCTGGGTCTCGAAGTCGAAGTCCATGGTGCCGGCGATGGCGTAGGCGATCACGAGGATCGGGGACGCCAGGTAGTTCATCTTGATGTCGGGGGAGATGCGTCCCTCGAAGTTACGGTTACCCGACAGCACGGCGGTGGCGGCCAGGTCGGCCTCGTTGATGCCCTCGGAGATCGGCTCGGGGAGCGGCCCGGAGTTACCGATGCAGGTGGTGCAGCCGTAACCCACGAGGTAGAAGCCCATGGCCTCGAGATCCTTCCACAGGTCGGCCTTCTCGAAGTAACCGGTGACGACCTGGGAGCCGGGAGCGATGGAGGTCTTGACCCACGGCGCGGACTGCAGACCAAGCTCGGCGGCCTTGCGGGCCAGCAGACCCGCACCGACCATGACGGAGGGGTTCGAGGTGTTGGTGCAGGACGTGATGGAGGCGATGCCCACCATGCCGTGGTCGAGGACCATGTCCTTGCCGTTGTAGTTGACCTCGATCGGGTTGGACGGACGACCCTGGTTGCCGGTGGCTGCGGACGGAAGGTTGCCCTTGGCGTCGGCGGCCGTGGTCGGAGTGCCGGTGTGTCCACCGACGTTGCCGCCCTCAGCGACGAAGTCCTGTGCGTCCGGGTTGCCGGAGTTGCTGTCGGCGTAGTTGTGCAGGTCCTTGCGGAACTGTGCCTTCGAGTCGGAGAGCTCGATGCGGTCCTGGGGACGCTTCGGGCCGGCGATGGAGGGCACGACAGTGGAGAGGTCGAGCTCGAGGTACTCGGAGTACGTCGCGTCGTTCTCCGGGTCCAGCCACATGCCCTGTTCCTTGGCGTAGGCCTCGACGCGGTCCAGGGTCTCCTGGTCGCGACCGGTCAGTGCCAGGTAATCGACGGTCTCCTTGTCGATCGGGAACATGGCGGCGGTGGAGCCGAACTCCGGGGACATGTTGCCGATGGTTGCGCGGTTGGCCAAGGGCAGCTCGGCGACACCCTTGCCGTAGAACTCGACGAACTTACCGACCACACCGTGCTGGCGCAGCATGTCGGTGATGGTCAACACCACGTCGGTGGCGGTGACGCCCACCGGGATCTCGCCGGAGAGCTTGAAACCGACGACGCGCGGGATGAGCATGGAGATCGGCTGGCCGAGCATCGCTGCCTCGGCCTCGATGCCGCCGACGCCCCAGCCCAGAATGCCCAGGCCGTTCTCCATCGTGGTGTGGGAGTCAGTACCGACACAGGTGTCGGGGTAGGCCATGCCGTCCTTGTCGAAAATCGACCGCGCCAGGTACTCGATGTTGACCTGGTGGACGATGCCGGTTCCGGGCGGGACAACGCGGAAGTTGTCGAAGGCACCGGTGGCCCACCGCAGAAGCTTGTAGCGCTCCTCGTTGCGCTGGTACTCGATCTCGACGTTGCGTTCGAGGGCGTTCTCGTCACCGAACGCCTCGATGATGACGGAGTGGTCGATGACCATCTCGGCCGGGTTCAGCGGGTTAACCTCGTCCGCGTTGCCGCCGAGGGCGACGACCGCGTCACGGATCGTCGCCAGGTCGACCACACAGGCCACACCGGTGAAGTCCTGCATGACGACACGGGCGGGGGTGAACTGGATCTCGATGCTGGGTTCTGCGGAAGGGTCCCAGTTGGCGATGGCCTCGATGTGCTCACGGGTGACGTTCGCACCGTCCTCGTTACGGAGGAGGTTCTCACCGAGGACCTTCAGCGAGTAGGGAAGCTTCTCCATGCCCGGGACCGCGCTGAGACGGTACATCGTGTAGGACCGGTCACCGACCTCGAGAGTCCCCTCTGCTCCAAAGGAATTCTTGCTTTCAGTCACGACAGTGCTCCTGAATCTCTTCTCGTTATCGTCGTCAGTTGTGTGACGTTCGTCTGACGTCATCCCGCCGCGTGGACCTGCGGACCTCGTCTGGACCTTGTCCCGGCACCGGGAAGAGTGGCGCCGACGCGGACTGCCACCATTGTGTCAGCAGTCGTCGCGGATTCCGTCAGAACCACTATAACAGTACGACCGTAATGCTTCATAACCGCAGGACGGAGTGATTCCGCCCCTCGCACACCCGCGTGTCGGCACCCCCGAACGCCCCGCTCGGATGCTAAAAATCTATACAGCCAGATAACAACTCCCGCCCGCCAGGAAATGAGTCAACCGTGGATTTCGAGAATGTCGACCTTCAGGCGGTGCTCGACGACATCGCCGAGTCCGGGTTCTCGGCCTCCCAGGCAGGCGACGACCTCACCCCGTCAGAGATCTCCGGATACCGGGAGCTCGCAGATCAAGGGATAGATGTCGTCATCCTGGACAGCACCTCCGCAGAAGGAACGGGACTGCGCAATCTCGCGCAGACCGTCAAGGACTCCACGCGTTCCGGCAATGCCGACGGGGCACAGACGGTGATCGTGCGCGCCCCTCACAACACCCAGGTCGTCAGCGACGAGATGTCCCGTTTCCAGATCGAGTCCAACCAGGGAGCGCTCCACGGTTCAACGGCCCCGCAGGATGTCGTGGACTTCCTCGCCGATGCCGACGCGGCCGAACCGGACTTCACGGCCATCGTCGTGGCGATCGTCGTCGGCCTCCTCCTCACGGTGGCAGTTTCGGCCGTGTTCGCCACCGTGAGCTACCGCCGCTGACCGCTCGACACGCACTGCTTTTACGCCATTCCGACTGACACCAGGGCCGAACAGAGGGAACCACCTTCCTCCCTGGGTCAAGGTCGGTGGCTTGTCGATGCTCAAGTCAAGGTTCAGACTTTGAGTATGGTGGTTTGCAACCCCGCAACCAGACACGCCGAGAGCGCCATTCATGTGACAAAGATCACACTACGTATATGCGCGATCTCTTCCGCAGGTCAAGGCGCTCAGCGTGACACGTGTTCTTCGTGATTCTTATGTGATTAGTGGGGTTCGGGTTTCGCATGTGTCGTGAGTGTCTTACGGTTCAGTTGTCGTCAATTGGTAACGATCCGATATCGGAACGAGACCTGTTCGTGACAATTCCGGCGGTGAACAACCGGCCCTCCGGAACCTGGGTATCGGGCCCTGGACCACCTCGCGGGGAAGCGCGGTGGACAGGTGGCCGTACCGTGAGGATGTCAAGGACGACGGCTTGACCTAGCTGACCCGGTACGCCACCCCAAGGAGAGACTCACCGTGGCACTTCGACTGAACGCCCGCGGCACGGCCCGCAGGTCGACCGTCCGGTCCACTCGGGCACTGCTGTCTTTCGCGGTGGCCGCAGGACTCACCGTCCCCGCGGCGACCGCCGTCGCGGCCCCCTCCGACAACTCCTCGAGCTCGTCAGACCAGACCGCTGAGGCCTACCTCGCTGAACTGGTCGGCGCGGTATCCACGACAGAGGGCGAGGTCTCCTCCCTGGAGCTGGAACTCGGCGGTCTTCGCGAGTCCGTGAACAAGGCCCGCGTCGATGTCGACCGGAGCCAGCGTGCCGCCCAGGAGGCCCAGGACAACGTCACCGACGCCCGCAGTCGTCTCGACGACTCGGACTCTGACGTGCAGGACGCACAGTCCACCCTGGACGACATCGCGCGTTCCGCCTACACCCAGGGCGGAGACGCGGCCCCCGTCGTCCTCGCCTCGGGGTCGGACGCAACCGCCGACAACATCGACCGCGCGACGTATATGCGGCTGGCCGCGGAGAAGCAGCAGGCGGACATCGACCGTCTCGATCTCGCGCGGACTCAGGCCGCCAATGAGGAATCTTCCCTCCGCGTGTCCCGGGATGACGCCGACGGTCTGGTCAAGGATGCCCTGGAGGCACACAGTGCGGCCGAGCGTGCGTTCACCGACGCGCAGTCGTCGATCGCGGAGAAGTCCAAGGAACTCACCCGGGTCAAGAACTCGCTCTCCGAGGCGAAGGACCGGCTGACGGCAGCGAAGAAGGCAGTGGACAAGTTATCGGCGAATGCCGCCGCCAGTTCCTTTGACAAGCGCCGCGCCGCCGAAGCCGCCGCCGACCGTGTTGCGGCGACCGATGAGACCGCGGACGACACCGCGCACACTGAAGACGCCGGAACCACCGGGACCACCGACGCGTCCGGCACCTCCGGTGCAGTCGACATGAAGGACGACGTGGTCGGCCCCGAGACCCCCGCACCGTCCTCCGGTTCCGCCGACGGATCCGCTGTTCCCGAAGATGACCAGTCGGTTCCCGAGGATCCGGACATCGAAGGAAGCACCGGCAGTACCGGCAGCATCGCCGGTGACGACGCTGAGGTGGATCCTGACGGTGAGGGAACCCCCGACGTCGAGGGCGACCTCGCCGAGGATCCTGCCGCCGGCTCAGCGGAGGTGCCCGGGCTGGACGCGATCCCCGGAAGCTTCGAGGGGAGCTCTGAGGGCGACGAACTCCGGCAGGCCGCCATCGACGGGCTCATCAATGCTGCGGGCCAGGCAGCGTTCGCGGGCATCAACTCCCATCTTGAAGGCAATCCGGACGGGGCATTTGACGCCGCGGCCACGGCAGGGCGAGATGCGGCGGCAGAAGCGTACGAGAATCTCCCGCAGGGACAGGAGGGCGTCGAGCCCGGCCTGCCACCGTCGAACCCCGGTGGGGAACAGCCAGCCGAACCTGACGCCTCCGGTTCTCGCGAGGAGCAGATCGAACGGGTCATTGACCGTGGCATGAGTCAGCTCGGAGTGACATACGCCTGGGGCGGTGGCAACCAGGACGGTCCCACTCTCGGTGTGCGCGACGGCGGCGTCGCCGACTCTCACGGGGACTACTCGAAGGTCGGCTTCGACTGTTCCGGCCTGATGGTCTACTCGTTCGCCGCGGTCGGGATCCAGCTCGAGAAGTACTCCGGCTACCAGTACACCTCAGGCACGCAGATTCCCGTCGGCGACGCCCAACGCGGCGACATGCTCTTCTGGGGAGCGGGCGGAAGCTCACACGTGGCGCTCTACCTCGGCGACGGAACGATGCTCGAGGCACCCCAGTCCGGCGACGTCGTCAAGGTGTCTCCGGTCAGGTGGGACGGCATCGAGCCCATGGCAGTGCGCATGATCGAGTAGCAGGTCTCGTCGGTACCGCGGCCGGAATCACCGCAGGAGTTCACGCATCGCGTGATCGACTGCGGTGATTCTTGCTGTCCGTACGGCTCCGGCCAGGGGGAGAAGATGGGGGTCGAGCGTCGCGCCCTGGTCCGTTGACCGGGTGACCTCGATGACCGAGGCAACGACATCGGCCCGCGCCATGAGTTTCTCGGCACGCGGGGACACCCCGGCGGGCAGACCGGGAAGTCCGAAGAAGTCCGTCAGTGAGCCGACGGCCAGACGAGGGGAGCGGTGCCGGATCCGCGTATTCCCGGACTGCTCAACCAGAGTTGCCGCAGCGTCAGTGGCCTCCCGGAGCTTCGCGTCGGCGTCCCCAGGACCGTAGAATTCACCGGCCCGGACGGGGCCGACACTGCGGTACCACACCCACTGCACCAGGGAAGTGTCCACGACCTCCGGCACCACGACGTGGGTGACCAGGGGGTCCGCGTCCGCGACAGCGATTCCTGCCCCGGCCCGTGAGACAGCGGCCGCTCCACGCGACCCTGCCGGGAGTGCCGGCGGGTCACCGGGCCCGGCGAGGACGAGGCTGACCAGTGGGCGCGAGGAAATCTCGACGGGCAGATCCCTGGTCACCTCGCGCACGGCATGCAGCAGATCGACCAGCCCCGTCGCCCGGTCGCCGAACTGCCCGTCGAAAGGATCATCACCACCGGGATCGATGAGCAGGGTATGGGCAGGCCCCTGGACGTCCTGGAACGCGTCGATGACGTCATCAGCGGACACCAGTCCGTGAAGCCACCATCCCAGCCATACGGTGGTGTTCTGCACCGGGGACCACAGCTGCTCACGCAACGGGGTACCCCTCATCATGCCGGTGGTGTCACCGGCGGGGTTACTGGACGACATTGCACCTAGCCTAGAGTCGGTGTCCATGAGCTTCAACGACAGGTACGGCCGTGACATTCTCGGAGGGTCCGCGTCCTCCCGCTCTTCTGTCTCCTCCGGGCACTCCCGGCGCCCTGACGTGCCCGAGGTACCGGCGGCACCCGGCACTGTCGTGGAGGTTGCCGACGGCGGCTGGGTGGGAGCCGTGGTCGGTTTCGAGAAGACCTATGACGGGGAGTTCGTCCGTCTGGAGGACCGGCACGGGCGCGACCGGCTGTTCAAGATGCGCCCCGGCGGGTTTCTCATCGACGGGCGGTTGGTGACGCTGACCCGTCATGTGTCGGCGGCGGAAACCCCGCAGAACCCGCAGCGGTCGAACTCCGGTTCGCGACGGGTCCAGGATGTCCGTGCCAAGGTCGCGGCCCCGTCCCGGATCTGGGTTGAAGGTCTGCACGACGCCGCCATCGTCGAGCAGGTCTGGGGACATGACCTGCGTGTCGAAGGAGTGGTGGTGGAGTTCATCGAAGGGCTCGACAACCTCCCCGCCATGCTCGAGGACTTCCGCCCCGGCCCGGGGCGCCGGGTAGGTGTCCTCGCCGACCACCTCGTGGAGGGGTCCAAGGAGTCCCGCCTTACCCAGGGGCTCGGCCCGGACGTCATGGTGACCGGGCACCCCTACATCGACATCTGGGAAGCCGTGAAGCCGGCGACGGTGGGGATCCGTGCATGGCCGACGGTTCCGTACGGTGAAGACTGGAAGACCGGTGTGTGCCGTCGGCTGGGTTGGGGGACGCCGACCGACGGATGGCGGCACGTGTACTCGAAAGTGAAGACATTCCGCGATCTGGACGCCACCCTGATCGGCGCCGTTGAGCGGCTGGTTGACTTCGTCACGGAGCCAGACCTTCCGTGACCTGATACCCTGCGGCCATGGGCCCGATTATCTGGTTGATTGCAGCGGCCGTCCTCGCGGTCGGCGAGTTCCTCGTCATGGACTTTACGTTGCTGATGCTTGCGGTCGCCGCCCTCACCACGGCCGGTGTCTCGGCGATCGATATACCGGTCTGGGCCGAAGTCGGGGTGTTCGGCGTCACATCGGCCGCATCTCTGCTGCTCCTGCGCCCGGTGCTCCGCCGCCGCTACATCGCTCAGGGGGAGGTCCGCGAATTTACCTCCAAGGAGCTCGAAGGACAGCCGGCAGAGGTACTCAGCGAAGTCACCTCCGACAGTTCGACCGGCCAGGTGAGCATCGCCGGCGACATCTGGTCAGCCCGGGCGGCACACCCCGGAACATCATTCGCTGAAGGGGACCGTGTGCAGGTCGTCTCCATCGAGGGCACCACCGCTGTGGTGTGGAAGGGAGTGTGAACCATGGGCCCGTTGAGTATTCTGCTCATCGTCCTCGTTGTTCTCGTGGCTGTCGCGCTGTTCAAGTCCGTGGCGCTGATCCCCCAGGGAGAAGCAGCCGTCATCGAACGTCTCGGGCGCTACACCAGGACCGTGTCGGGTGGTCTGACGATCCTCGTCCCGTTCATCGACCGGGTACGCGACCGGGTGGATACGCGTGAACAGGTGGTGTCATTTCCCCCGCAGGCCGTGATCACCCAGGACAACTTGACCGTCGCCATCGATATCGTGGTGACATTCCAGATCAATGATGCCGCACGCGCGATCTACGGGGTCAACGACTACATCATCGGCGTCGAACAGATCTCGGTCGCTACGCTGCGCGACGTCGTCGGTGGGATGACGCTCGAGGAGACTCTGACCTCACGCGACGTCATCAACCGTCGACTGCGTGGGGAACTCGACGCCGCCACCACCCGGTGGGGTCTGCGGATCAGCCGCGTGGAGCTCAAGGCGATTGATCCGCCGCCCTCAATCCAGCAGTCGATGGAGATGCAGATGAAGGCTGACCGTGAGAAGCGGGCGATGATCCTCACCGCGGAAGGGCAGCGCGAATCCGACATCAAGACTGCCGAAGGCAAGAAGCAGGCCCGGATTCTCGGTGCCGAAGGTGACAAGCACGCACAGATCCTCTCCGCGGAAGCCGAACGACAGGCACGGATGTTGCTCGCCGAAGGTGAACGTGCCGCAAAATATCTTGAGGCGCAGGGCCAGGCGAAGGCGATTCAGAAAGTCACCGCGGCCATCAAGTCTTCCCAAGTCACCCCGGAGGTGCTGTCCTACCAGTATCTCGAGAAACTTCCCGAGATGGCCCAGGGAGATGCGAACAAGGTGTGGATGCTGCCGATGCAGTTCGGAGATTCTCTCGAGCAGTTCGCCAAGGCTTTCGCGGACAAGGACGACGACGGCACGTTCCGCTATGAGCCGGCGCCCGTGGACGAGTCAGTGCGGGACGTCGCCAACGAAACGACGTCCGAAGACTGGTTCAGTACCGAGTCAGCCCCGGAGATCGCCAAGGCGGTGGCCGAGGCGAACGCTGTGGCCAACAGGTCGGTCGATGACCCGGACAACCCCCCGGCACCGTCAGGCACCGAACCGTCGGCGCAGTCCGCGATCACGCCGGGGGAAGAGTCTCCGTCCTGGCCAACATATGGACAGCAAGGAGCCACCCCGCCTGCTCAGCCTGCCACCCCGCAGCAGCCAGACGCTGAGACATAGCCTGCTTCGAGATCCCCACCATCTCGGCAGCTTCACTCTGCAGGTGCCCCTGTCTCACCAGTGCCGTCGCCTCCCGCCCTTCGGAAGTGCGGCGGCTCAACACATGAGAGACGAGGGTGAATGCGGCCGCAATGTCTCCTGCGATATCGGCCCCGAGGCCAGACGCCTGCACGCCCCCCGGGCCAGGAGCCTCGACCCTCGCCTGGATCACACCGGGGCGACGCGCACCGCGGACCGCACGGGCCGCGGCAGCGACAAGGTGGTCCCGCAGGGCAGCATCATCCGGGCTGTCTCCGCCGTCGCCGAGAACTGCACCGATCCCGATCGCGAAATCACCGGCCTGGATAAGGTTCATGACCACACCGGCCGCGCTGTCCGCATCATCGGCGAGAACCGTGAACTCCTCGGGACCGTGGACACGGACCTCGACGACATTGTGGGCGTTTCCCAGGGCGTCAGCGACCTGACGGACATAATCAGCGCGTCGGAGCGAGGTGCCCCGGTAGGTGGCGTGGACGGAGTACATGCCAGCCATCATACAGTTTCTGTCTACGGTGAGGGCTTGACCGGCGTCGGTTCGACGGACAACTCCGCGCGTACCCGCCGCCATTCGCCCGCCGTCAGCACGACACCGGTTGCTGCGAGGACCGCACTCACCATGAGGAACCAGGGTTCGCCGCCACTGACAAGCACATCGGAGGACGCGACCACGGCCACCGTGAGTGGTGCCGATCCGGCAATGGTGGCCAGCACGCAGGGGAGCAGTGGGATTCTACTGAGCCCGCAGGCGTAGTTGAGCAGACTGAAGGGGATCACGGGGATCATCCGCAGACCGAGGACCGCAACCCATCCGCGGTCCTCCAACGCCGCCTGGAGAGCCCTGAACCGCGGACTACGTTCGGCCCGTCTTACCGCCGGGCCGCCGATCCACCGGAGGAGAACCAGCGACAACGTCACCGACACCGCCATGCCTGTGAGCGCGAGAAGGCTGCCCACGACCGGCCCGAAGAGCACGCCTGCGGACACCGTCCACACGGTACGGGGAACGGGCAGCTGTGTCGCCCCCACCATGAGCAGCAGAAAGGTCCCCCACGCGAGTAGCCCGGTGCCTCGCACGTTGTCCCGGATCGTGGCGAGGCCGGGTGTGGGGAGCAGGATCGTCGCCGCAACGACGGCAAGTGCGAGAACGGCGAGCCCGATGAGCGACAACCAGTGGCTCCTGGCCATATCCTGCCTCATTTCCACGGCGGCTTTCTCCACTCACGGGTGAACGAAAAAAGAGACCCACCGTAGTGGGTCTCTTCTGTGGTGTCCGGAGGGGGACTTGAACCCCCACGTCCGTTAATAGGACACTAGCACCTCAAGCTAGCGCGTCTGCCATTCCGCCACCCGGACATGGATGCGGACGCCGAACACGGTTGCGGCTGATGTTCAACCCTGTGTCCGTCGCACTCCGGTAACTATAACGAGTCGGCACGACGGTGACAAATCATCGCCTCGAGACGGCAGGAACCACAGGTCAGCGACATCATCCAGGGGCCCGGGCGACCGGAACGGCGATGAGCGTCGGAGCGTGACGCCGCCTGGATATATGAACAGAATCAGTTTCTGCGGGGCAGGTACTCCTGCGGCATACTGGGTGACATGAGCGACTCACCCCGTAACCACCAGCCCACGTACCTCGACGACCGCTTTCCGGCGGCGGACCCTTACGCCCCGCTCACGGACCTCCCCAGTCTCACTGTGACCAGCGCGGACTTCAACGACGGCGACCGGCTGCCCGCCGCCCAGCTCGGCGGCAGTGACATCTCCCCGCAGCTGTCCTGGTCCGGGGCACCGGAGGGCACCGTGTCCTACGCCGTCTCCTGCTATGACCCGGATGCGCCGACGACATCGGGCTACTGGCACTGGGCTGTGTTCAATATTCCGGCCTCCGTCACGTCGCTGGACGCGGGGATCGGTGACGCAGAACTCGCCGGACTCCCGGACGGTGCGGTCGCCCTGCGGGGAGACTCGGGCAGTCGCGGGTACTACGGCGCCGAGCCCCCTGCCGGTCACGGACCCCACCGTTATATCTTCGCCGTCCACGCCGTCCCCCAGTTTCTGGAGATCGACGACAGGTCCACACCGACAATCCTCGGCTTCAACCTGAACTTCACCGCGACCGCCCGGGGGCTGCTGTGGGGCTGGGCGGAGAACTGACAGGCTGAACGGCGTCAGTCTCTCCAGGGGAGGTCTGCGCCCACAGCTTCCGAGAGGTTCGTCAGACCGTGCCGACGAACCTGGTCGGCCACCCCCTGGTGAATGTCGCGGATCCAGTCCGGCCCGCCGTAGATGAAGCCCGTGTATCCCTGGAGCAGGGTCGCGCCGGCTCCGATTCGCTCCCAGGCCTGCTCCGGGGTCTCAATGCCACCGACCCCGATGAGGACCAGCTTGTCTCCGGCACGCGACCGGATCCTGCGCAGGACCTCCAGCGACCGCGCTGCCACGGGGGCTCCCGAGATACCACCGGCACCGAGCGCCGACACGTCGGACGATGGTGTGCGCAGGTTCTCCCTGCTGATGGTCGTGTTCGTGGCGATGAGCCCGGTAAGCCCGAGTTCCAGGGCCAGGTCGGTCACCGCGTCCACATCGGCGTCGGTGAGGTCAGGCGCGATCTTCACGAACAGCGGACGCTCGCTGGCCCGGCGAACGGCGTCCACGATGGGACGGAGGCTCTCCACAGCCTGCAGGTCCCGCAACCCCGGAGTGTTCGGGGACGACACGTTGATCACCAGGTAGTCGGCGACCTCGTCAACTGCCCTGGCCGACTCGAAGTAGTCCGACGGCGCCCGACCAGCCGGAGTTGCTTTCGTCTTCCCGAGATTCACGCCCACGGGCTCGGACTCGACGCGGGTCCGCAGACGGTTCGCCGCAGCCAGGGCCCCGTCGTTGTTGAAACCCATCCGGTTCAGGAGGGCGCGGTCCTCGGACAACCTGAACAGTCGGGGGGTGGGGTTGCCGGGCTGGTGTACCGCGGTGACGGTGCCGACCTCGGCGGATCCGAATCCCAACGGGCCCCAGACATCGACCTCCGTAGCATTCTTGTCGAATCCGGCGGCCAGCCCCAGCGGGCGTGGGAAGCGGATACCCGCCACCGTCTGGGCAAGCACCGGGTCGGTGACCACGAGGCTCCGTCGTAGAACCGCACGCACCGACGCCGACCGCGCAGCGGCGGAGAGGGCACCCGACATCAGCCCGTGAATCCGCTCAGCGCGGAGACGGAAGAGCTGTTTCAGGGAGACGTCGTACACCGTCCCCCGAATCTGGCGGAAGCTGGTCATGGGGGTCACGGGTCAGTCCTTTCGAGGAAGGTCGTCAGAAGAGATCAGTTCGCGTGTGCCGTCGGCGGTCACCAGAAGCAGATCTCCGCTACCGTCGTCGATGATGTGGCGCACGTCAGGCGCGGTAGGCACCTGCCCGACCTCAACCGGGGTTCCGGTGGAGAGCTCATAGCCGGTCAGCATGTTGTCTGCGGTGGTGGACACCCACATCACCTCGCGTTCCGAGTCCCACAACACCGCCCACGCACCCTCGCCGGTGGGTACAGACTGGGTGTGTCGGATGACGTCAGTGAGGGTATAGACCAGTGCCTGGTTGCGGCGTGCGTCGGACGCCACCAGCACCCCGTCCGCCTCGGTTCCCGCCGAGACGGTCCCCACACCCTGGCCGATGCGGAGTGCCGCGAGCCGACTGTGGTCGGCAATGTCGATATCGGTGACACTCGTCTGTGCCGCGTCGATCAGCGCGGCCCGCCACTCCGGGTCACCGTCCTCATCGTTGCGGGTGTTGCCGACCAGCTGCATCGCGCTGGCGGTGGCGGTCATGTCCTCGGACTGTGCTTCCTCACCCTCAGGGGTGAACCAGTACACGTCACTGTCCGAATCCACGGTCAGTGCCACCGTACCGTCGGGGTGGACAGCCGCCGAGGTCACTTCACCCGGGGCATCGACCCGACGTTGTTCCTGCCCCTCCGTGTCGAGGATGCGCACCGACGTCCCACACCCGAGGACGACACCGTCCACGGCTCCGGTGATGGTGGTGCAGCTGTCGTCGACCTCGACCGTGTCGGCCCGCCCTGCGGCGAGATCGTCAAGCGACCCGATGCTCAGCCGACCCTGTTCCAGGGCGGCGACCGGGGCGGGGGAGTCTGCCGAAACCGCGTCGCCGAGACCAGCCCGGACCAGACCGAGGACCTCGTCACCGTCGTCGAGCGTCCCCGTCGCGTCCGACGCCCCGGGTGAACCGGGGGAGTCCGACGGCTCTGCAGCGACGCCCACCACGGTCTCGCCCTCCCCGTCGGGGCCGTCCTCGCCGTCGGTACCGAACATCTGCTCAGCACATCCGGTCAGTGTCAGGGCCGCGACCGCCGGGAGCGCCACTGCCGCTGCCATACTCTTCTGCGGCCACGTCCAGGGCCGGTTCACCAGGCTTCTCACGCCAATCACGCTACTACACCCGGCGCGGGACACCGCCCCCGCCCGACGTGAGGGCATCGGCCTGGCAGGGTACGCTTCTCTGCCATGGAGCTCTCCTCACATCTCGCCGCCGAGGCCGGCGACGCCGTCACCACCACCGACATGGGCTGGCTGCAGACCATCATCCTGTCGATCGTGCAGGGACTCACCGAGTTCCTGCCGGTCTCGTCCTCGGGGCACATGCGTATCGTCTCCCAGCTCGTCTGGGGGGAGGACGCCGGTGCGTCGTTCACCGCCGTGGTCCAGCTGGGCACCGAGCTGGCCGTCCTGGTGTTCTTCGCCAAAGACATCTGGATCATTCTGTCTGCATGGTTCGCCGGTGTCTTCGACCGGACGAAGCGGGACAATCTGAACTACCGCATGGGGTGGATGGTCATCGCCGCGACAATCCCTGTCGGGCTGATCGGCTTCCTGGCCAAAGACCTGATCCGCGACAACCTGCGCAACCTCTGGATCACCGCGATCGTGCTGATCCTGTTCTCCTTCGTCTTCATCTGGGCTGAAAAGGTCGGCACCCACCGACGCACCTATGAGAAGCTGACGATGAAGGACGCGCTGATCATGGGTTTCGCGCAGTGCCTTGCCCTGGTTCCGGGAGTGTCCCGGTCCGGTGCGACGGTGTCTGCAGGTCTTTTCCTGAACCTGGACCGCGAGGTCGCTACGCGGTTCTCCTTCCTGCTCGCCATCCCCGCTGTCCTCGCGTCGGGCCTGTTCAGCCTGCCCGACGCCTTCGAACCGGCAGCGGGCCAGGCAGCCAGCGGCGTCCAGCTGATCGTCGGCACCTCGATCGCGTTTGTCCTGGGCTACATCTCGATCGCCTGGCTGCTGAAGTTCGTCGCGAACCACTCCTTCGCCTGGTTCGCCCTCTGGCGCATCCCGGTGGGCGTCGCCGTGCTGATTCTCCTGGCGACCGGAACCATCAACGCCTGACGGACGGACCGGTGGTCGGGGACCGCCGTTCCGGTGACTAGAATCAGACCCCATGCGTTCATGGTCCACCCCCGACGTCCCCGCCCTCACGGGTGACGGTGTCCCCCTCACACTCCACGACACCGCCGCCGACCGCATCCTGCCGGTCGATACCGGCCTTCTCACCGAAGCAGGAGAGGTGGGTGTCTACGTCTGCGGCATCACGCCCTACGACTCAACCCACCTCGGGCACGCGGCGACCTATGTCACCTTCGACCTGGTGATCCGTCAGTTGCTCGACAACGGGCACGGCGTGCATTACGTCCAGAACATCACCGATGTCGACGATCCACTGTTCGAGCGTGCCGAACGCGACGGAGTCGACTGGCGTGACCTCGGATCGGGTCAGATCGACCTGTTCCGCTCCGACATGGAGGCGCTTTCCGTCCTCCCGCCGCGCGACTACATCGGGGCGATGGAGTCCGTGGACGAGGTCATCGACATGGTGGACCGGCTCCTCTCCGCCGGTGCCGCCTACCGAATGGACGACGAGCACCCGGACATCTACGTCGACTACACTTTCACCGAGCAGTTCGGCTACGAGTCCCGTTACGACGAGGAGACGATGAACCGCTTCTTCGCCGAGCGCGGCGGGGACCCGGAGCGTCCGGGGAAGCGTCATCCGATGGACGCCCTGGTGTGGCGGGCCCACCGGGACGGTGAACCCGCCTGGGATTCTCCGTTCGGCCCGGGACGCCCCGGGTGGCACGTCGAGTGCTCCGCGATCGCCACCAACCGGCTGGGATCATCCTTCGCGATCCAGGGTGGCGGCAGCGACCTGCGTTTCCCGCACCACGAGTTCTCCGCCGCACACGCCGAGGCGGCACACGGTGTCGACCGGATGGCCGGTCACTACGTGCACACGGGCATGATCGGTCTGGACGGCACGAAGATGAGCAAGTCGCTGGGCAACCTGGTGTTCGTGTCCCGGCTGACCGCCGACGGCCACGATCCCTCAGCGGTCCGGCTGGGCCTGTACGAGGAGCACTACCGGCACGACCGCGACTGGTCCACAGATGTCCTGGAGCGAGCCGAACAGCGACTGAACCGGTGGCGCCGGGCTGCAGTAGTGGCCGGGGAGCTTCCGCAGTCCCATGCCGACGGTCTCGTCGCCGACGTTCGCGCTGCGCTCGCGGACGACCTGGACACCCCGCGTGCGCTGTCGTTGATCGACGCCTGGAGTGCGAGCATCACGGCCTCGGACGCTGCACCCACCCGTGACGGGGATGCAGACACCGTTCCGTCCGACGACTCTGCCGGTGCCACGGTACGGACGCTGTGCGCCTCCCTGCTGGGGGTGGCACTGTGAGCGCCTCTGACGACAACACCTTCGCCGCGGCCACCGACGCCGCCCGCCATGAGTTCATCGAGAACCTGAACTCGATGGCGACGGGCAGCTACCTGCGGGACGAGGACCGGGAGTTCTGGGAGGCGCCGTTCCCGGCCTCTGCAGTGGACGAGGCCGCCGAGATCCTCCACCGGCTGGTGTCCGGCGTGCGCGCCGACCCGTCCGGCGAGGTTGTCCTGCAGGTGATCTCCGCACACGATGCACTACGGGCACTGAGCGACCGGCATGCCGGTGCTGTCTACGAGGACGAGGAAGTCGCGGACTTCCGCACCCTGGTCACGGTGTTGTGTGAGGAGGTCGGTGCGGACGCCCAACAGGTGCTGGACGATCTCGACCGCATCATCGAACAGGAGTGACCTGCCCGGACGGACCGCTAACCGAACTTCTGCAGCAGGAGCGACTGGTTCGTCGAGCCGATGGGGCCACGCTCGTCGCAGAGGCGTCCGATCGTGAGCCCGGCCCCGTCGGGTCCGAAGTTCGCCTCCGCACGGACGCCGATCCAGTCGCTGACCGGGAGGCGGTGGAGGGACACCGTGAGGTCTGTGTTCATGAACAGCCACTCCTTCGGGTCCAGGACGCGGTCCGTTCCGTTGGCGACATCCGCCACCGACATCAGACGACTCCACGGCGTGTCGTCGACACCGGCCACCACCGACATCCGGCTTCGTACCCACAGCTGGCCCGGAGCCGGGCGAAGGTCGAGTGAGGCGGTGTACGGGCCGGGCCAGGCCGTGAGGAACGGCGTATCCGGGCCCGGCTCGCTGGCGTCGCTCAGCGGAACCAGGTCGGCCGCACTGGGGACGCCGGGGTTCTCCAGTTCCGTGGTGTCGTGGGTGCGCACCCACCAGGCGCTGCCACGGACGACTTCGCGTCCGGCGTCGTCTGTGATGACGGCTTCGAGATAGCAGATGCGACGTCCAGGCCGCACGACCCGGGCGGTGGCGTGGAGTCGTGCCACCGGTACCGCGCCGAACAGCTCGGTGGTCACCCGGACCAACCGGCCACCCTCTGGAGCGATGCGTTCGATGGCGTGGGTGATCAGTGCCGACGGCGGAGCGCCGTGCTGCAGGTCGGGTCCCCACGGGCTCACCGTGTGTTCTGTGGCCGTGTACTCGGTCCACACGGTCCCGGAATCATCGGTGGAGGAGCCGCCCTGCAGGAAGTAGGCGTCGGTGTCGTCGCTGGTGATGAAGCTCATGGTGTGTGATCTTATCGATCCGGGCATGATGGCAGGGATGAAGGCAATACTCTGGGACATGGACGGCACACTCGTCGACACCGAGCCTCGGTGGGGTGAGGCGACCTACGCCATGGCTGCGGCCATGGGACGCGAGCTGACGCCTGAGGTGCGGGCGGCGACGGTCGGGGGCACCGCCGACGGAACGGTTCGTCTGTGCGCAGAGTGGGCGGGCCTGGACCCCACCGACGAGGAGGTCGAGAAGTGGATCAGCTGGATCTACGACCGGGTCTCCGTCCTGTTCGCCCAGGGACTCGACCTGCTGCCCGGCGTCCCGGGCCTACTGGCGGAGGGCGCGGTCTCCGGCGTCCCGATGATGGTGGTGACCAACACCTTCCGGTCCCTGACGGACCAGGCGCTCGACACGATCGGGTCGGACCGTTTCGTCGGCTCGATCTGCGGTGACGAGGTCTCCGCCGGTAAACCCGACCCGACCTGCTACCTCACCGCCGCCGACCGGCTGGGGATCGCACCCGACGACTGTCTGGTACTCGAGGACTCCACCAACGGCATGACGGCGGCGGTACGGGCAGGGTGCCGGGTCGTCGGGCTTCCGGCCGCCGACGCCGAGGTACCCGAGGGTGCGGTGCCGGTGTCCACCCTACGTGGGGGTTCCACCGGACTGGACGGTCTGGGGATCGCTGACCTGCAGTTTTTCTGGGAGCACCTGGGGCGCCGCCGCGTAGGGTGACCGCATCACCGTGTCGGTGCAGAATGTGACAGAATGAGTGCCGTGAAGAACTTCGACTCCCTGTTTGAGGAACTGTCCCAGCGTGCCGCGGATCGTCCCGCCGGCTCCGGCACCGTGGAGGCACTCGATGCCGGGGTGCATTTCCAGGGCAAGAAGATCGTCGAGGAGGCCGGGGAAGTCTGGCTCGCTGCGGAGTACCAGTCCGACGAGGAACTCTCCGAGGAGATCTCGCAACTGATCTACTGGCTTCAGGTCGTCATGGTCGGTCGCGGGCTGAATCCGTCCGACATCTACAAGTTCCTCTGAGGGGTCCTGTCATGACTGTGTCTGAATCTTCGTCGCCTGCTGCCGAAAACCAGCCCGACCTGCTGCGTGTCGCCGTCCCGAATAAAGGCTCACTGTCCGAAACCGCCACGGAGATCCTCGCCGAAGCCGGATACCCGGGCCGCGGCGACTCGAAGTCGCTCACCGTCGTCGATGCCGACAACGGCGTCGAGTTCTATTTCCTGCGCCCGAAGGACATCGCCATCTACGTGGCCAGCGGCCACCTGGACATGGGCATCACCGGCCGCGATCTCGCGGCCGACACCCGTGAGGAGACCGAGGAACTGCTCGAACTCGGCTTCGGCGACTCCACGTTCCGTTATGCGGCCCCCGCCGACGAGGACTGGACCGTGGGGGCGCTCGAGGGCCGTCGCATCGCCACGTCCTACCCGAACCTGGTGCGCCGCGACCTCACGGCCCGCGGTATCGACGCCACCGTCGTGCGGTTGGACGGTGCTGTGGAGATCTCCATCCGTCTGGGGGTGGCGGACGCCATTGCCGACGTGGTGTCGACGGGTCGCACACTTCGACAGCAGGGCCTGCGACCGTTCGGCGACCCGGTGATCAGCTCTACCGCAGTAGTGGTGGGCCGCCGGGGCGCTCCCGTCGATGAGCGCCAGCAGGTGCTGCTCAAGCGGATCGAGGGGATTCTGCACGCCCGCAACTACGTGATGCTCGACTACAACTGCTCGCGCGACATTCTCGACAGCGTCGCGGCCATCACCCCCGGTCTTTCGGCACCGACCGTGTCGCCCCTGGCCCAGGACAACTGGGTCGCCGTGCGGGCGATGGTTCCCCGCCGGGACGCCAACACCCTGATGGACAATCTCTCGGCGTTGGGTGCCGAAGCCATTCTCGCCAGCGACATCCGCATCGCGCGTATCTGACCACACCACGAGTCGACCCCACCACGAAAGGTTCAGACCACCATGACTGTTCCCGAGTTCCGCCCAGAATCCACGCCTGTCACCTCCTCGACGCAGTTGATTACCGCGGCTGAGACTCACTCGCTCAGCGCCCACGCATCCGACAGCTTCCGCACGGAGGAGGACCTGCTGGGAACGATGCAGGTCCCCGAGCACGCCTACTATGGGATCCACGCATTGCGCGCGGTGGACAACTTCCAGATCTCCCGGACGACTCTGAACCAGTTGCCCGAGTTCATCCGCGGCATGGTGCAGGTCAAGAAGGCCGCGGCGATCGCCAACCAGCGCCTGCACGCCCTGCCGCGGGAAAAAGCGGAGGCCATCGTCTGGGCGTGTGACCGGATCCTCGTGGAGCACCGGTGCATGGACCAGTTCCCGATCGACGTCTACCAGGGTGGTGCAGGCACCTCGACGAACATGAACGTCAACGAAGTCGTCGCGAACCTGGCCCTGGAGTATCTCGGGGAGCCCAAGGGCAGCTACGACATCATCAACCCCAACGATGACGTCAACATGAGCCAGTCCACCAATGACGCGTACCCGACCGGTTTCCGTCTGGGCATCCACACCGCCTTCCAGGACCTCATTCGTCACCTCAGTGCACTGGAGCGGGCGTTCTCCAACAAGGGCGACGAGTTCCGCGACATCATCACCATGGGACGCACCCAGTTGCAGGACGCGGTGCCGGTGAGTCTCGGTGACGAGCTCACCGCTTTCGCCCAGAACCTTTCCGAGGAACAGTCACAACTCAACCGGGCCGCAGACTTCATGCTGGAGGTCAATCTCGGCGGTACGGCGATCGGTACGGGAGTGAACGCCCCGTCGGGATACCAGCAGCAGGTTGTCGCCGCACTGCGCGAGGTCACCGATCTTAAGGTGCTCGCGGCCAATGACCTGCTGGAAGCCACCAGCGACACCGGGGCGTACGTCAACGCCAGCTCGGTGGTCAAGCGAGTGGCGATGAAGCTGTCGAAGATCTGCAACGATCTCCGTCTGCTCTCCTCCGGCCCGCGTGCAGGCCTGAACGAGATCAACCTGCCGGAACGCCAGGCGGGGTCATCGATCATGCCGGCGAAAGTGAATCCGGTGATCCCGGAGGTCGTCAACCAGATCTGCTTCAAGGTCTTCGGCAATGACGTAACGATCTCCATGGCGGCCGAGGCCGGCCAGCTCCAGCTCAATGTGATGGAGCCGGTCATCGCCCAGTCGTTGTTCGAGTCCATCCGTCTGCTCGCCCGCGCCTGCACCACGTTGCGGACGTTGTGTGTCGTGGGGATCACGGCCAATGAGGAGGTGTGCCGGTCCTATGTGGAGCACTCCATCGGTATCGTGACCTACCTCAATCCGCTGATCGGGCACCACAACGGCGACGTGGTGGGCAAGGAGTGCGCCCGTACCGGCAAGTCGGTCCGTGAGGTCGTGCTGGAGCGTGGACTGCTCGATGCAGAGACGGTCGACCAGGTGCTCAGCAAGGAGAACCTCCTGCACCCGGTATGGCGCGGAAAGCTGTACGTGGAGTCCTGAACGGACAGCGGGGGTGTTCCCCGGGGGTCCCCGGATGAGGGGGCCATCGTCCGCCATCCCACCACCAGTTAGTTCATACAGCTAACATTGTCGTTGTGACATATCCTGCAGACACCGCCGCCACGACTGCCCCCACCTACCGCTCTATTCTGCGGAACTTTCCTTCGTCGAGCCGGGGCCTCCCACTGACCTGGGAGAGCGGTCGCAGCGATGATTCCTGCCGTGCCTGGGGCCTGAGCCTGCCGCACGGCTTGACGGACGGTCGGGTCGTCAACGGCCCCGCGGAGGCACACCCCCCGAATGCGGGGTTCCAGAAGCTCTTCGTCGTGGACCCGGGGGAAGCCCACCGTCACCATCTCGCCCGCGTGTTCGGCATCCGTACCACCGACGATATCCTCGAGAGCGCGTCCGCCCGTCTCAGGGACGCCGGCGACCCGGACTACCGGGAGCACCTGCCTCTCCTGGACACTCTGTGCAGCACCACCGGTCCGGAGCGTCCCGCAGCCCACACTGTGCTCAGCCCTGTCGATCCAGCCCACCATCATCTGATCGTCCCCTTCCTCCAGGACAGTGCCCCCATGGCGCTTCCCGAGACTCCTCCGCAGGACACCACCGCCTGGGATGTCTCGGTTGCGGTGCACCTGCTGTGGTTAGCCCACGGCGGCGGGCTGGTCACCGAGGATCAGTGTTCCGGGATGCTTGCCCGGGCCCTCGACCTCGCCCAGTCCACCTACTCCACCTGGGAGGATTTCGCCGACGGTGTTGTCGTGGGCCGTGCGGTCTCCGACGGACGTCTGGACGACTCCTGCGTCCGCTTCGTCCACGACATCGCCGTGGTGCTGAACCACCCCGACTCCCCGTGGTTCCGGTTGTCCTTGCAGGCGTAACCTGAGGGGATGCTTCCTGATCTCGTAGCTCCGGCGCACCGCTCGGCCCTGCGGTCGATCGCTCGCGTAGTCTCTGAGACCACGACGCCCACAGCACCGGACCTGGCCCTGTCGTCGGTCACCGACCAGCTCCGTCAGTCGCCTGCGCTGGTGGTCACCGGTGCCGGGGTGTCTACGGATTCCGGGGTCCCGGACTACCGTGGCCCGTCGGGGTCATTGACCCGGCACCGGCCGATGACGTTCCAGGAGTTTCGCCATGATCCGGACGCCTCACACCGCTACTGGGCACGTTCCTTCGTCGGATGGCGTCGGATGGCGGCGGCACGACCGAACCTCACCCACTACATACTTACCGAACTCGAGCAGGCGGGGCTGGTCACCGGGGTCGTGACCCAGAATGTCGACGGCCTGCATGCCGACGCCGGGACCCGGAACCTGCTCACCCTGCACGGTGACCTCTCCCGGGTCATCTGTCTGAGGTGCGGGTGTCTCGAAGACCGGCGGTCGCTCGACGCCCGGCTGGTGGAGCGGAATCCCGGCTACCTTGAAAGCATCGACCTGGATCCGTCCCTGGTCAACCCGGACGGTGACGTCACGCTCGATGAAGCCCACGTCCGCGATTTCTCCATGGTGGGGTGCCGGCAATGTGGATCCGTACTGCTCAAGCCGGATGTCGTCTACTTTGGAGAGCCGGTGCCTCACCACCGGAAACAGCGGGCGTCCCGGATGCTGACAGACGCCTCCAGTCTGCTGGTCGTCGGCTCGTCACTGGCGGTGATGAGCGGGTACCGCCTGGTCCTGGACGCACAGAAGCAGGGCAAGACCGTCTCGGTCATCAACGGCGGTCCGGGACGTGCCGACCCCAAGGCCGATATCGTGTGGCGCACAGCAGTCGGCCCGGCGTTCCTCAACCTCATCGATGCCCTGGGCATCTCCTGAGGCACCGCTACCGGTCAGGCGAATTCCTCCGGCACACCCGGGTATTCAGGCGGTGTGCCGTTAAAGGCGGGACATATGGCCTGGAAGGAGCACCAGCCACACAGCTTCGAGGTCGTCGGGGCGAAATCGCCGCTACGGGCGTCCTCGCCGATCTTCGTCCAGATGTCTTCGAGATCACGCTCCACGTAGTTGAGCTCTGACGGGGTGGGGGAGAGCACCATGTCATCCCGGACCTTCAGGTACATCAGACGCAGTTGCTCGGGAATGTGGTCGAACATGCGCCACCACACCAGGGCGTAGAACCGCATCTGGAACACCGCCTGCGCAGAAAACCGCGGGATCGGTTTCTTCCCCGTCTTGTAGTCGACCACGCGCACCTGACCGGTGGGGGCGACATCCACGCGGTCGATGAAACCACGGACCGGGACTCCATTCGGCAGGGTGGTGTCCACGAACTTCTCCACCGACTCGGCATCGAAGCCGGACGGGTTCTCCATCTGGAAGTAGCCTTTGACCAACGACCGTGCCTCGACGAGGAAGTCCGTCGTCGACTCGTCGGGCACCAGTTCTTCAAGCTGCGCGTCCGACTCCTTCATCGCCGCCCAGTGCGGCGTGAGCATCTTCACCGCAGCGGGGTAGGTGCGGTCCTCCCGCGGCAGGCCGTGCAGGTCCTCCAGGACGGCATGCACCAGGGTGCCCTTGACCTGGGCGACGGTGCTGGGTTCCGGCAGCCGGTCAATCGCCCGCAGGCGGTAGAGCAACGGACACTGCCGGTAGTCACCGACACGCGAGGGAGACAGGGCGAGGGGACGGCGGGTCACAGGGCTTCCAACATCTTTCCGGGGTTGAGAATGGCGGTCGGGTCGACAGCGTCCTTGATCCTGCGGTGCAGGCGGCGGTTCGCCTCATCGAGTTCCTGCGGGAGCCATGACGCCTTCAGCGCCCCGACGCCGTGTTCGCCGGTGATGGTACCCCCGAGTTCGAGGCCGAGCCGCATGATGCGGTCGAAAGCGTCGGTTCCGGCGGCGACGGAAGCCGCGTCGGAGAGATCGTAGAAGACTGAGGGATGGACATTGCCGTCACCGGCGTGGGCCACGAGGGCGACGGTGGTCCTGGTGTCGTCCCGGATCGCCTCGACGCCGGCGCAGAAGTCGGCCAGGCGACTCCGCGGGACGCATACGTCATCGATCATCTGGCCACCACCGTGGGTGGCGGCATAGCGCTCATTGGCGATCTGCACTGACCGTCGGGCGGCCACCAGAAGCTCGGAGTCCGCAGGGTTGTCGGCGAAAGCGACGTCCACCGCACCGTGTGCCTCGGCAACCTCTGCGAACGCCCGCGTGTCGTCGGCAGCGGTGACCGAATCGGACTGCATGATCAGCACGGCGCCAACAGCGGCGTCAGTGACGTCCGAGTCGGCGTCCGGATCCGGGGCGAAACCGAAATCACCGATCTCGGACAGCAGAGCGATGGTCAGCCCGTCCATCATCTCCAGCATCGATGGATTCGCCCCGGTGGACATATAGGACGCGACGGTGTCCACCGCACCTCCCACCGCGGGGAACGTTGCCAACGCAGTGAGCGGATCCGGTCCCAGCGCAACAACCTTCAGCACGGCCTGCACGATGATCCCCAAGGTGCCTTCGGAACCGGTGAACAGGGACACCAGGTCAAACCCCGCCACCCCTTTGACGGTACGGTGCCCCAGCCGGGTCACCGTGCCGTCAGCCAGCACGACGGTCAGCTCCCGGACGTATTCGCCGGTCACACCGTACTTCACGCAGCACATGCCACCGGCGTTGGTCGCGATATTGCCGCCGATCGACGAGATCGCCACAGAACCAGGGTCCGGCGGATACGCCAGGCCGTGGGGGCGCAGGGCGTCCTTGAGATCCTTGTTGATGATCCCCGGCTCGACGGTGACGGTCATGTTCGCCTCGTCGATGTCCAGGATCCGGCTCATCGACGCCACCGAGAGCAGAATGCAGCCGTGCTCGGCACATGCTCCGCCCGACAGACCCGAGCGCGCTCCCTGCGGGACCACGGGGATCCCGCGGGCCCGGGCGAACTGCATGGTCAGAGCGACGTCCTCCACACACCCGGCGCGCACCACAGCGAGGGCGTCGCCGGAGCCGGGGTGGACCGACTCATCCGTGGAGTAGGCGGCGATGACGTCCGGATCGGTACTCAGTGTGCCCCGGAGCCGGGCAGCCAGCGCGGTCAGTGAGTCTGGCACGGCAGGGGAGTCTGGCACGGTATTCACAGGTGCTCCAGCATCTTTCCGGGGTTGAGGACCCCGGTGGGGTCGACGGCGTTCTTGATCTCCCGGTGCAGGCGCCGGTTACCGTCGTCGAGTTCGGTGGCCAGCCAGCGGTTCTTGAGGTTGCCGACACCGTGTTCACCGGTGATCGTGCCCCCCAGGTCCAGACCGAGAGCCATGATGCGGTCGAACGCGTCCTGGGCGGAAGCCACGGAGTCGTCGTCGGTGGTGTCGAAGAAGACCGAAGGGTGCATATTACCGTCGCCGGCGTGGCCGATCACCGTGACCAGTGCGCCGGTGTCGTCCCGGATGCCCTCGACCCGGTCGCAGAACTCGGCGATGCGGGAGCGGGGGACGCATACGTCGTCGAGCAGCTGGCCCCCGCCGTGTGCCCTGGCGTAGTGCTCCCAGGCGGGCTGCGCGGAGCGCCGGGCGGCGACGAGGAGTTCGGAGTCTACGGGGTTGTCAGCGAAAGCGACGTCGACCGCGCCGTGCGTTTCGGCGACGCTGGCGAAGGCTTCGGTGTCCGCGGCCGCGGTGACGGAGTCGGACTGCATGATCAGGACTGCGCCGACGGCGGCGTCGAGACCGAAGTCGCCGAGCTCGTTGACCATGGCGATGGTGGCGGCGTCCATCATCTCCAGCAGGGAAGGAGAGGCCCCGGTCGCCATGTAGGCCGAGACCGCTTCGGCGGCCGACCGGACCGAGGGGAAGGTCGCCAGAGCGCTCAGCGGGTCCGGCCCCAGAGGAACGACCTTCAACGTGGCTTCGACAATAATTCCGAGGGTGCCTTCGGAGCCGGTGAACAACCCCGCCAGATCGAGTCCTGCAACTCCCTTGACCGTACGGTGGCCGAGCCGGGTGACTGTGCCGTCAGCCAGCACGACGGTCAGCTCCCGGACGTATTCGCGGGTCACACCGTACTTCACGCAGCACATGCCACCGGCGTTGGTCGCGATATTGCCGCCGATGGAGCACATCGCGACGCTGCCGGGGTCCGGCGGATAGGCCAGGCCGTGGGGACGCAGGGCGTCCTTGAGGTCCTTGTTGATGATCCCCGGCTCGACGGTGACGGTCATGTTCGCCTCATCCACCTCAAGGACGCGGTTCATCGACGCCACCGAGAGCAGGATGCAGCCGTCCACGGCGTTCGCGCCCCCGGAAATACCCGACCGAGCTCCCTGCGGGACCACCGGGATCTCGTGGTGGTGGGCGTAGCGCAGGGTGGCGACCACGTCGTCCACCGTCGTGGCGCGGACCAACGCGGCAGGCGTCCCCACCGGGCTGTACAGCGATTCGTCGGTGGCGTGGGCGGCCAGGACGTCCGGGTCGGTGGTCAGAGACCCGGACAGCTGCGGGCCCAGCTGTGTGGTGATTCCGGTGACGGCGGGGGAAGTCGGAGACGTCATTGACGCCACTCTAGTCGTACCGGTCCCTGCGACGTCCCTGTGGTTGCCGGGTTCCTCCGGCTACCGTGGTGGACATGAACTCCAACCGTCTCTCCGGATCGACGTCCCCGTATCTGCAGGCCCACGCCGACAACCCGGTGCACTGGCACCCGTGGGGCCCGGAGCCTTTCGCCGAGGCGCGGGAGCGTGGGGTGCCTGTGCTGGTGTCGGTGGGTTACGCGACCTGTCACTGGTGCCATGTGATGGCCGCGGAGTCGTTCATGGACCCGGAGACCGCCGCGCTGATCAACGACAACATGGTGGCGGTGAAGGTCGACCGGGAGCAGCACCCGGACGTGGACGCCTACTACCTGCAGGCTGCCGTCGCCCTGAGTGGACAGGGTGGCTGGCCGATGACGGTCTTCACGGACGCCGAAGGGCGGCCGTTCTTCGCCGACACCTACTTCCCTCCGGTGCCGAAGCAGGGGCGACCGTCATTCCGCCAGGTTCTCGAGGCGGTGTCACGGACCTGGTCGGATGAACGTGCGCGGGTGGACGAGCTGACCGTCCGGCTCAACGAGGCGATCGAGGCCAGTGGGGAAGAAGACGGGGCGGAAGCCTCCTGGGCTGCCCAGGATGTCACCGCGGAGCTGCCGACACGGATCGTGCAGAAGATGCGGGCCTCGGAGCATCCCACCGGCGGGTTCGGCGGTGCACCGAAATTCCCGCCATCCGCGGCGGTGCTGGGTCTGGTGCGGTGGGCAGAGCGCACCAACTCCGACGCGGCCAGGACCGAGGTGCTGGATATCGTGGGGCGCACGATGGCGGCACTGCTGCAGGGTGGGTTGGTTGACCCGGTCGACGGCGGTTTCCACCGCTACTGCGTGGACGAGAACTGGACGGTACCGCATTTCGAGAAGACGTTGTACGACAACGCGCTCCTGCTCCGCGCCCTGGCCGCCTACAGTGCACGACGACCCGACGACGCACTGGTCGCCGAGGCACTCGAGCTGACCCGGTCCTTCCTGACCCGTGGGTTGGGCACCGGTGTACCGGGGCTGCTGGCCAGTGGACTCGACGCCGACACCGTCGTCGACGGCACCCGGGTGGAGGGTTACACCTACACCTGGGAGCCCGGCGAGCTGGAGAGTCTGGGGCTCTCAGGGGAAGGCGACGTGGACGGACGCGTCGTACTCACCCGGCGCGAGGGGCTACCGCTCTCGCCTGAGCTGCGCGAGGCTCTGCGGCAGGCACGCTCGTCCCGACCCCGTCCCGCGGTCGACGGCAAGGTCGTCACGGCATGGAACGCCATGGCTGCGGTCGCGCTCACCGAAGCCGGCGACCCGGAGTCAGGAGCGGCGGTCACCACCGCCCTGTGGAACCACGCGGTGACCACCGATGCCGGGGGAAGCATCGTCGACGTGGTGCGATGCACCGGGTCCCCGCAGGCACCGGGCACTCTCGAGGACTGTGCCTGGCTGTTGCTCGCCCTTGTCCGCCTGTGGGAACACCAGGGGTCCTGCTCCGACACGGTGGAGATCCCCGCAGCGGTCTCGGAGCTGGTACGCCACATCCAGGTCACCTTCCACCGTGGCCCCGGCACCTGGTACGACGCCGCAGCACCGGTCGCCGGTACCGGGGTCCGCCCCCGGGACCCCTACGACGGGGCGACGCCCACGGCAGTAGCGGTGTTGTCGGAGGCACTGAGCATGGCCGGCACGGTGGCGACCTCCCTCGACGACGCTGATGTCCGCGCGGTAGGGGCCCGGTGGTCCGCCGAGGCGCGCCGGATCCTCGACGCCCACGTCGATGTCGTCGACCGGCACCTGGCCCAGGCCGGTGGCTGGCTGTGTGCCCTGGAATGCCACCTCGCCGGGCCGGTACAGGCCACCGTCGCCGGAGCCACACCGTCGCAGGTGTCGGCGCTGCGCACCAGGCTGGGGACGTCCTGCCTGGTCCTGTCGGTAGAGCAGGGTGCCCGACTGCTCGGCACCAGCGACTCAGCCGGAGCAGCAGTAGTGCAGATGTGCCGGGCGGGGGTCTGCGGGGTCCCCACCGCCCTCGGAGACGACGGGCCGTTACACTGATCGGGTCCACTGCCACACCAACGTAAAGGGGAACACTGTGGCCTACTCCGGCCCGTTCCAGCCCGGCGATCGGGTCCAGCTCACCGACGCCAAGCGCCGCCACTACACCATCACACTGGAGACCGGTGGCAGCTACTTCACCCACAAGGGCGAGATCAAGCACGACGACATCATCGGCAGTGACGAGGGCACCATGGTGGTCTCCCACGTCGGCGGCGAGTACCTGTGCTTCCGTCACCTGTTGGTCGACCACGTCCTGTCGATGCCCCGTGGCGCCGCGGTGATCTACCCCAAGGATGCGGCACAGATCCTGGTGGAGGGCGATATCTTCCCCGGTGCCAAGGTGCTCGAGGCCGGGGCCGGCTCCGGGGCACTGTCGATGACGCTGTTGCGCGCGGTCGGCGAGCACGGACAGCTCATCTCGTACGAGATCCGCGACGACCACCTGGAGTACGCGGAGAACAACGTCGCCGAGTACATGGGGGAGCACCCGGCGAACTGGGACCTGCGGCTCGGTGACCTCAACGATGTCACCGTCAAGGACACGGACGGGCCGGTGGACCGAGTCATCCTCGACATGCTCGCCCCCTGGGAATGCCTGGACACCGTCCGCGACCTGCTGATCCCCGGGGGAGTGTTCATGACCTACGTCGCTACGGTGCCGCAGTTGATGAAGGTCATGGAAGGTATCCGCGAACTGGGGTGCTTCACCGAGCCGAAGGCGTGGGAATCCCTGGTCCGCGAATGGAAGGTCGAAGGCCTGGCCACCCGCCCGGAGCACCGGATGAACGCCCACACCGCATTCCTGGTCTGGGCACGCCGGCTAGCCGACGGCACCGTCGCACCGAAGCCCCAGCGACGGGCGCGGAAGTAGTCCATTTCCGCGGTACTGGATAGGCTACCTTTCCTCCGCATGTAGACTGGCCCCCTATGACGCAGCACACCACGGACCAGAATCTCCACGACGGACCGACCGCCCGGGTCGACTCCGGCCCTGAGTCCTACCGCCAGCTGCAACTGGCCAACCGGACCCTGGGCACACGCAATGCGAAACTCACCGAGATGCTCAGATCCAGCCGCGACAAGCTGGACGAACTCAACTCCCGGCTGGACGCTCTCGCCGAACCTCCGAGTACCTACGGCACCCTGCTGGACACCGGGGACGGTGGCCTGACCGCCGAGGTCTACACCGCCGGTCGGCGCATGCGGCTCGCCGTCAGCCCCCGGGTCTCCCCGGGGGAGCTCCACCCGGGCGCCCTGGTGCGACTGGGGGAGGGCCAGCAGATCGTCGAGGTCTGCGGCTACGCCGACTCCGGGGACATCGGCACCGTCGTCGAAGTCGTCGACGCCGACCGCATCGTCGTCGCGGACAAGCTCGGGGAGGAAGCGCTGATGAAATGCGCCGGGGCCCTCACCTCAGAACTGGCGGCGAAACAGGTAGGCCCCGGGGACAGTGTCATCGTCGACCGTCGCGCCGGGTACGCCTTCGAGGTGATCTCCCGCGCCGAGGTCGAGGACCTGGTGCTCGAGGAGGTCCCGGACGTCTCCTACACCGACATCGGCGGCCTGGAGAATCAGATCGAACAGCTGCACGATGCCGTCGAGCTGCCTTTCCTGCACCCCGAGCTCTACCGCGACTACGGTCTGCTGCCCCCGAAGGGCGTGCTGCTCTACGGGCCACCCGGCTGCGGTAAGACGTTGATCGCCAAGGCGGTGGCGTCCTCACTGTCCCGCAAGATCAATTCTGAGGCAGGCACGCCGGACGCGAAGTCCTACTTCCTGAACATCAAGGGTCCGGAGCTGCTCAACAAGTTCGTCGGCGAAACCGAGCGACAGATCCGGTTGATCTTTGAACGTGCCCGCAAGATCGCCTCCGCCGGCCAGCCGGTGATCATCTTCTTCGACGAGATGGAGGCCATCTTCCGCACCCGCGGCACCGGTGTCTCCTCGGACGTGGAGTCCACCGTCGTGCCACAGTTGTTGGCCGAGATCGACGGTGTGGAGGGACTGCGTAACGTCATCGTCATCGGCGCCTCGAACCGCGAGGAACTGATTGACCCGGCGATCCTGCGCCCGGGACGTCTCGACGTGAAGATCCGGGTGGAGCGCCCCGACCGTGCCGCCGCCGCCGACATCCTGGAGAAGTACCTCACCGCGGCGGTTCCGATGTCGAGTACGCTCAGCGACGCCGCCGGGGGCCCGGAGGGCGCTGCCGCCCGCCTGCGGGCCCGGGTAATCGACAACCTCTACTCCGACGACCGCCCGTACCTCACGCTGCACTACGCCGACGGTACCCACACCGACCTGTTCTTCCGGGACTTCGCCTCGGGTGCGATGCTGGCCAATATCGTCGACCGGGTCAAGAAGCTCGCCATCAAGGACGTGCTGCGCGGAGACGGTGACGGGGTCACCGAAGCCCACGTGGACACCGCGGTGGACGAGGAGTGCCGCGACAACGACGACCTGCCGGACACCACCAACCCCGCCGAATGGGCCCGGATCTCCGGGCACTCGTCACGCCGGGTTGTGGAGATCACCATGGCTGGCAGGGAGGGCAACCAGTGAACGATGCGCCACGGCGGCTGATCGGTACCGAAACCGAGTTCGGCATCATCGCTCCCGACGACCCCCACGCCAGCCCGATCGAGACCTCCACCCAGGCCGTCGTCGCCTATGCGGGGGCTACGGGCCTCGGCGTGAACCGGCGGACCCGGTGGGACTACAACGCCGAGTCGCCGCTGCGTGATGTCCGTGGCTTCGACCTGCGCCGCTACCGCACCGCCCCGGTGATCGATCCCAACGCCCTGGGCTCGGCGAATGTCGTCACCACCTCGGGTGCCCGGTTCTACGTCGACCACGCGCACCCCGAGTATTCCTCGCCGGAGACCACCAACGCCTGGGACGCGGTGATCTGGGACAAGGCCGGGGAGCTGGTGATGCACACCGCTGCCCAGGCGTCCGGAGCCATAGAGGACCAGCCCACGCTAAAGATCCACAAGAACAATGTGGACGGCAAGGGCGCCTCCTACGGTTCCCACGAAAACTACCTCTACCCGCGCTCCTATGACACCGAGGGTGTCCAGGCCGCCCTGATCCCGCACTTCGTGACCCGGCAGATCTACACCGGCGCCGGACGTCTCGGGCTTGGGGCGGAAAGCCAGTCACCGGGCTTCCAGATCAGCCAGCGCGCCGACTACATCGAAACGACCGTTTCCCTGGAAACGACGCTGAACCGGGGCATCATCAACACCCGTGACGAGTCCCACGTCGGTGACGACTGGGCCCGGATGCACGTCATCATCGGCGACGCGAACCTCTCGGAGTACTCGACCTTCCTCAAACTCGGGACCACCGCTCTGGTACTCGACGCCGTCGGGGCGGGTGCGGACTTCTCGGACCTGGCCCTGTACGAGCCGGTGGCCGCCGTCCACCAGATCTCCCGTGACCTGGAGTGTTCGGCCCCGGTACGGCTCTACGGCAACGTGGAACGGACCGCGGTCGACATCCAGCGTGAGATCCGCCGCCGGGTCGCCGAGTCGGTCCCCGCCGAACACCGGCACGACAAGGACGACCTGGTGCTCGAGCTGTGGGGGGAGATCCTCGACGACCTCGACCGGGATCCGATGAGTACCGCCGACCGACTCGACTGGACGGCCAAACTCAGTCTGCTCACCGCCTACCGTGCCCGCGGCCTGGAGTGGGACCACCCGACGATGGCGGTGGTCGACATCCAGTACCACGACATCGATCCTGTGAAGGGGCTGTACAACGCGCTGGTTCGCACAGGCCGGATGCGCACCCTGGTTCCTGCCGACGATGTCGCCGCCGCAGCGGCACAGGCGCCCACCGACACCCGCGCCTGGTTGCGCGGTGAGGTCGCCCGACGGTTTTCCGGCGAGCTGCTGGCAGCGAACTGGGACACGCTGGTGCTCGACACCCCCTACGGAGCATCATCAACGACTCGGGTACTGCTCGCCGACCCGTTGCAGGGAACCGCAGAGCAACTGCAGGAGGCCCTGGCCGACGTCGATGACGCCGCCGGACTCGTCCGGGTGCTGGGCGAGATCATTCCCGGCTCCCTCGACGGTGTCGACTGCTAGCCTGTAGGCATCAGAACGTATTTTCACCATCTCTCCATTCGTGAAGGAAGTGGTTCCAGATGACAGCCGGATCAGGCTCGACGGGCGGCTCCAGCCAGGGCCAGGTGCACGGGGGCCGCGGGCCCGCCGACGAGGACGGTCCAGGCGCCACCGACTCCACGGCGTCCGGCCAGGAACAGCTCAAGGTCAGTGGTACCGATGACCTGCTCGACGAGATCGACGGCCTGTTGGAGTCCAACGCCGAGGAGTTCGTGAAGTCGTATGTCCAGAAGGGCGGGCAGTAGCCACGGCGACCGTGTTCACCCGCCGGATCATGGGACTGGAGACCGAATTCGGTATCACCAGCGTGCTCGACAGTCACCGTCGGCTCGGCCCGGACGAGGTCGCCCGGCACCTCTTCGCCCCGGTGGTGGAGAAGTACCGCAGCAGCAACGTCTACTGGCCCAACGCCTCCCGGGTGTACCTCGACGTCGGCGCGCACCCGGAGTTCGCCACCGCCGAGTGCGACTCACTGCACCAGCTGGTTGCCTACGACCGTGCCGGGGAACAGATCTTCCATGAGCTGGCCTCCCGGTGCGAGGCGTCACTGAACGAGCGCGGGATCGGCGGCAAAGTCTACCTGCTGAAGAACAACACCGACTCGGTCGGCAACTCCTACGGTTGCCACGAGAATTACCTGGTGGGCCGTGACATGCCGCTGAAGAGTCTGTCGGCCCAGCTGCTGCCTTTCCTGGTGACACGCCAATTGATCTGCGGGGCAGGGAAGATCAGCGTGCCGACCGCCGGTGCCCCGAACGAGAACTTCGGCCCCGGCTACTGCCTGTCCCAGCGCGCCGACCATGTGTGGGAAGGAGTGTCCTCGGCCACCACCCGGTCACGCCCGATCATCAATACCCGGGATGAACCGCACGCGGACTCCTCCCGGTTCCGTCGTCTGCACATCATCGTCGGTGACTCGAACATGTCCGAGACCACCACCGCGCTGAAGGTCGGCTCGACCCTGCTCGTCCTGGAGATGATCGAGGCCGGGGTTGCACTGCCGGACTGTGAACTGTCGAACGAGATCCGCTCGATCCGTGAGATCGCCCGCGACCTCACCGGCACCACACCGCTCGCACTGCGCAACGGAGACACCGCGACCCCGCTGGGCATTCAGCGTGCGTTCCACGCCGCGGCGACACAGTGGCTGGACGATCGTCCGGAGCCTGCCGACGGTGACACAGGAACTCCCCGCGATCAACTTCTACCGGTGGTCGACCTGTGGGGGCGCGTGCTCGACGGCGCAGAGTCCGGCGACTTCTCTGCGGTCGACACCGAGATCGACTGGGTGATCAAGAAGAAGCTCATCGACAGGGTCGCCGAACGCGGCACCCTCGACATCACCGACCCCCGGCTGGCCCAGGTCGACCTGACCTACCACGACATCAACCCGGACCGCGGGCTGTTCCACATGCTGGCACGCCGGGGCCAGGCCGCCACCCTCGTGGACCCCGCAGAGATCGACACCGCCGCGCAGACGGCCCCGCCGACCACCCGTGCCGCAGCGCGGGGCCGCTTCCTCACCGCCGCAGAGGCCAGCTCCCGTCAGACCACGGTGGACTGGACCCGCCTCAAAGTCAACGGTGACGGCGGCGCCGAGATCGTCCTGCCCGACCCGTTCGCCCCCTCCGCCGACGGACTTGACCAACTCCTCGAGATCCTGGGGGAGGACCCGAGGTGAGCACCAGGAACCGGCCGACGGAGGTCCACTGGGATCCCGCCTCCTCCCGCCTGCTCAACCTCGTCCTCGCTCTGACCGACCGTCCCCGCTCGGTCGGGTGGATCCGCGCCCACGTCGACGGCTACACCGGCGATGCCGAGACCGTACGTAAACGCTTCGACCGAGACCGCTCCCTGGTCGGCGAACTCGGCCTGGTCGTCACCGAATCAACCGGCACCGATGCCGACGGTCATCCCGAACTGCAGTACGGCATCGACCCCGCACCCAGCTTCCTGCCGGACCTGACGGTCACTGACGCCCAGTGGCAGGCGCTCCGGCCGGTGGCCCAGTGGGTTCCGAACCAGTCACTGGCCGCACCGGTACGCCACGCGCTGCAGAAGCTGTCAACCGTGGCGCCGGCTTCTGACGCCGACGGCGGCCCGGGTTTCTCCGCCCCGGTGCCCGACGCCGTGGATCTCACCGACGCCGACATCGAGGCCCTGAACGTTGCCCTGGACCGCAACCTGAGTCTGCGCTTCCACTACTGGCCGGCTCTGACGGAAGAACCCCGACAGCGCCACCTGGACCCCTGGGGAGTCGCTGCCGTCGACGGCCGGCTCTACCTCACCGGATACGACCTCGACCGGGAGCAGCAACGCACCTTCCGTCTGTCCCGCATCGCCGATCTGGAAGCCGCCGCGGAACTGATCCGTCACCGCGCCCCGGACCGTCCCGTCGCCGAACTCGTGACGGAGGGGCTCCGGGCCGCCTCATCCTTGGTCACGGCCCGCGTCCGGTTCCTCACTGACGGCGCACAGGAGCTCCGGGTCCTCGCCGGGCCAGCTGACGTCGACGGTGGGTGCCGGCTCGGCCCGGTCGACCGCCGGTGGTTGATCCGTACCGCCGCATCCTATGCCACCGACGTCCTCGTAGTTGATCCGCCGGACGTCGTCGCCGACATCATCACGCACCTGGAGGACGCCGTGCGCACCTTCGGGGGAGAGGAGGACCGGACATGACCGAGCCCATTCCCCGCCGACGGAGCGTCGGATACATCACCTGGCAGGTTCGCCGCATCCTGGCGGTCATCGCGTGGTTCCGGCACCACCCGGACGGCTCGTTGATGCGTGCGGCTGCCCAGTTCGGTGTGACCGTCCCTCAGCTGCGCCATGAGCTGACGCAGGCGGCCACGTGCGGACTACCGCCGTATCTGCCTGGGTCTCTGCTGGAGTTCACGACCTCCGGAATGCATGTCGATGTCGTCGCCTCACTCGGGCTTGACCGGGCGCCGTCGCTGACGGCTGCAGAGTCGGGAGCGCTGCTGCTCAGCCTGGAACGGCTTGCCAGCGTCGTGACCGGGCCGGACCGGACTGATATCGAGTCAGCTGCCGGGATGATCCGTGACCTGCAGCAGGACATACGGGATCGTCGCGACCAGTTCACGCCCGACGAGTTCACCACCCCCGCTCGTCCCACTACCGGTTCCGGCACCGTCCAGGACAGGACGGCGGCTGTGCTGGCGGAGAATCTGCCGCCACTACGGGAAGCGCTGACCAGCCGCCGGTGGCTGGAACTGACATACCGGTCGGCCTCCTCGGATTCGGTGGGCACTCGCACACTGGTTCCCGACCAGCTGGAATTCATCGACGGCCAGGCGTATCTGTGGGCACGGGATGACACCGACGTACAGCGCTGTTTCAACGTGTCCCGGATGTCGCAGATCACCGTCACAGGACGGGGAGCTCCGGAGGTACGCGAGCGTGTGATCGATACCGAGGACCCCTTCGGTTTCGACCGGGACGGGCAGCGCTGGGCCGAGATCGACCTGGAGGACGGTGCGGCGTGGATGTTCGAGTACCTGCCCATCTGGCAGGTCGACAGTCCCGGGACCCTGCGGGCGGCGATACCGGACACCGGTGACTGGTTGGAACGGTTCCTGCTGGCGTACGCACCGACTATCCGGGCGGTTGTCCCACAGACCGCGGAAGACCCCCAGTGTGATCTCGCCCACCGCGTGGCCCGCCGCGCCAGCGCTGCGCTGGATGCCTACCGTTCTCTGGCGTAGGGTTACCGGTATCTGATCCACACCGTGGAACACACGCTGTATGACCGACGGAAAGGCCGGTACTGATGGGTGGCATAGGCCCGTGGCAAATCCTGATCATCGTCCTGATTATCCTGCTCCTCTTCGGAGCGTCGAAGCTGCCGACTCTAGCGCGCTCCGCTGGCCGCTCCATGCGCATCTTCAAGTCTGAAATGACCGAGATGAAGAACGACGGCCAGCCTTCCGTCGAGAGTGCGAAACCGACCACCAGCACGGACGGTATCTCCGATGACATCAGCGCCGAACCGGAGTTCCGTCCGAACAACAACCAGTCCCAGGAGCGATGACAGATGCCCGGTGCTACTGAATGGCTCATCATCGCCCTGATCATCGTGCTTTTGTTCAGCGCGCCGAAACTGCCGACCATGGCCCGGTCTCTGGGCAGGTCCATGCGCATCTTCAAGTCTGAAATGACCGAGATGAAGAACGACGGTACACCTGCGGTATCGTCAGCTGCCCCCGTGTCTGAACCGAAGGTCGCTCCGCCCAGCAATGACTGACAGTTCCTCCGATACTCCTCGGCGAGTCCGTGTGCCGCGCACACGACGCTCGCTGAAACGAGGACGTCGTCCCACGGAAGCCGAGATGTCTCTCGTTGAGCACCTCAAGGAACTCCGTCGCAGGATTCTCATCGCCCTCGCGGCGATCGGTGTCGGCACGATACTCGGATACATGTGGTACGGAAATGGTATCTTCGGCACTCCCAGCCTTGGCGACCTGCTCAAAGACCCGTACTGTGAACTGCCACCGGAGTTGCGGTTCGGCGGCGACATCGCCAATGAGTGTCGCCTGTTGGCCACCAGCCCGTTCGAGATGTTCATGCTGCGGCTGAAGATCGGTTTCCTTGCCGGCCTGGTGCTGTCTGCACCGGTGTGGCTGATGCAGTTGTGGGGTTTCATCACACCGGGGCTGAAGAAGAACGAGAAGATGTGGACACGCACTTTCGTGACTGCGGCGACCCTGCTGTTCGTCCTCGGCGCGGTCCTCGCGTACTTCGTGCTCTACTTCGGCCTGGAGTTCCTGCTCACCATCGGTGACGAGACTCAGATCGCGGCGCTCAACGGAACGGCGTACTTCAGCTTCCTCCTGACGCTTCTCCTCGTCTTCGGCGTGAGTTTCGAAGTGCCGTTGATCACCGTGATGCTCAACCTGATAGGTGTGCTCAGTTACACCACCTTGAAGGACAAGCGCCGCTACATTATCCTCATTCTCTTCGTGCTCGCCGCTTTCGCCACCCCTGGTGGCGACCCGGTGTCCATGCTGATCCTGGCGCTCTCGATGTGCCTCATGATGGAGATCGCAATCCAGATCGCCCGGATCAACGACAAGCGGCGCGCGAAGAAGGCCGGGATTGACGGCCTCGACGCGGTCGCCGATGACCTCGACGATGAGACAGCGTCCTCCATCGCCCCTGCCGCGCCGATGAATGCACCCCGCACCTCACCGAACCCCACCCCGACAACACCCAGGATGGACCGCAACAATCTCGATGACCTCCTCTGACCCGGACACCCTCCCGGCACCGGTCGCGGCCTTTGCAGCCGCATACTCCTTTCCGCTGGATGAGTTCCAGCTCACCGCCGCCACCTCCATTGCTGAAGGGCGCGGCGTCCTTGTCTGTGCCCCTACCGGAGCGGGAAAGACCGTGGTGGGGGAATTCGCCGTGCACGAAGCGTTCCGACGCGACGGCACCTGCTTCTACACCACCCCGATCAAGGCGCTGAGCAACCAGAAGTACCACGACCTCGTCGCCCGTTACGGCGAGGACCGCGTCGGGCTGCTCACCGGCGATGTCAGCATCAATGGTGATGCCCCGGTGGTCGTCATGACCACCGAAGTGCTGCGCAACATGATCTATGCGGAGTCCGACCGTCTCGACACCCTCACCCATGTCGTGATGGATGAAGTTCACTTCCTCGCCGACCCCTCCCGCGGGCCGGTATGGGAGGAGACCATCCTCAACCTCGACCCGTCGGTGATCCTGGTCAGCCTCTCAGCAACGGTGAGCAACGCCGAGGAGTTCGGCGCCTGGCTCTCCACCGTGCGGGGGCAGACTGACCTCGTGGTCACCACCCACCGCCCTGTCCCGCTGCACCAGTCGATGATGGTCGGCTCGCAGATCATGCCGCTTTACGAAGAGGGCCGGGGAAGCAAGGGCAAGAGCAAGGACGCTGACGTCAACCGCGCGGTCGTTGCCGCGGCCAGTCGGGCGGAGGAATCGGGACGGAGGCAGGGACCGAAACGTTCCGACGTCGTCGCCCAGATGCGCGGTGCATCGATGCTTCCGGCGATCTACTTCATCTTCTCCCGCGCCGGCTGCGACGGTGCGGTCCGTCAGCTCCTCGTCGACCGGGTACGCCTGACCACCGACGCCGAACGCGACGAGATCCTCGCGACCGTCGACAGGGGAGTGGAGGGGATCGCCACCGAGGATCTCGGTGTTCTCGGTTTCCGTCAGTGGCGCCGCGCCCTGGGCAACGGCTACGGGGCGCACCATGCCGGTATGCTGCCTGCTTTCCGGCACATTGTTGAAGAGCTCTTCTCCCGCGGGCTGCTGAAGGTCTGCTTCGCCACCGAGACGCTGGCACTGGGCATCAACATGCCGGCACGCACCGTGGTGCTCGAGAAACTCATCAAGTTCAACGGTGAAGCCCACGTGGACCTCACACCGGGCCAGTACACCCAGCTCACCGGACGTGCCGGTCGTCGGGGCATCGACACCGAAGGCCATGCTCTGGTCCTGTGGTCCAAAGGCATCGACCCGCATGCGGTGGCGAACCTCGCCCAGACTCGTACCTACCCCCTGGACTCGACATTCCGTCCCGGATACAACATGGCAGTCAACCTGATCTCCACGAAGGGGTACACGGAGTCCCACCGTCTGCTGGACCGGTCCTTCGCCCAGTACCAGGCGGCATCCACCGTGGTGGAGCAGGCGGAGCGGGCCAGCCGCCGCCGTCGCGACCTGGCCAGCCTGGAACGTGACCTGTCGAAGACCCTGTCCTCCCTGAAGGGGGCCCAGGTCAGCGCAGACGACGTCATCGAGTACGCCGGCCTCCGCCGCGATCTCACCCTGGAAGAGCGACGGGCCAAGAAGGACTCGGCCTCGGACCGTCAGGCCGAGACCGCCCGGCTGCTGTCCAGCCTGTCTGTCGGCGACATCATCGCCCTGCCGACGGGGCGCCACCCGCAACTCGCCACCGTCGTCCGCAGCGATTCCGATCACCGACGCCCCCGGCCGTGGATCATCACCGAGGACGGGTGGTGCGGTCCGGTGAGTGCCGAGACCTTCGGTAACGTCCCCGTCCCGCTGGGCCACATGTCGCTGCACAAGGGGGTGCAGCGCAGCCCGAAGCGTAACTCCCGCGCCGTGGCGTCCAACCTGCGGCGGCAGAAAGTCGACCGCCCGCGTGTCCTCAAACCAAAGGCGAAGAGCGGATCCCGCAAGGCCGCCGAACTCCGCGACAAGGTGCACGTCCATCCCGTGCACCTCCTGGCGGAGCGCGAGGACCTGGTACGACCGGCGGAGCGGGTCGTCGCCGCCCGACGCACCCTCGAACGCGAGTTGGAGATCACCGCACCGGAGACCGAGTCGCTGTCGCGGACATTCGACCGGATACTCGACCTCCTCGGTGAGCTCGACTACGTGGAGCAGGACGACGCTGTCCCGTCCTCTGACCGGACCACGACCCGCATCACGGCGGAAGGTCGACGTCTGGCCCAGGTTCACCATGAGGCGGATCTCCTCGTCGCCCAGTGTCTGCGGCGCGGTGTGTGGGACGACCTTGATCCGGCCGAGCTCGCCGCCGTGGTGTCCACGTGCCTCTTCGAGAACCGGCGGGAGAGCGAGGGCCGCCACGAGGACGGGGTCCCCACCGAAGCATTGGCCGACGCGGTGAGCGCGGTCTTCCGCATCCACGGCGAACTCGTCTCCGACGAGGCACGACACCGCCTGCCGGTGACCCGCGAACCAGACATGGGGTTCGCCACGGCGGTGCACCAGTGGGCCGCCGGTGCGCCCCTGGACTACTGCCTGCGTGCCGCCGAGGCGTCCGGGGCGACGCTGAGTGCCGGTGATTTCGTGCGCTGGTGCAACCGGGTCATCGACCTGCTCGAGCAGATCCGTCACACCGGCTACTCGTCATCCGTGAAGGCCTCCGCCAGGAAGGCCGTGCCGGCGATCCGGCGAGGCGTGGTGGAACTGGGCGCGTAGAGGACAGGCTCTGGCCTACACTGGCTTCCCATGAGCTTTCCTGTCTCCACCTACACCGCCCGCCTCGACGCCGTCGGACGTCTTCTCGACGAGCGGGGCATCACCGCGGCCATCCTCACCCCTGGTCCGGACCTGCGTTTCCTCCTCGACTCCGACATCGAGACCCACGAGCGTTTCGCCGCCCTGGTGATCACCCCGTCGTCGCGTCGGATCGTCGTGCCCGGCGTGGATGCCGCCGTGCTCCGTAGCGGGGTCGCGGGAGAGGCCGGGGTCGAGGTCGTGCCGTGGAACGACGGGGAGGACCCGGTGAAGCTGCTCGCCCTGCCCGCCGGCGCCACCGTCGCGGTGTCCGGCACCATGACCGCCGACCACCTGCTCACCATCCAGAGCAGGGGAGTGCAGACCCTCAACGCCACCACGGTGCTCCGGGAGGTGTTCATGGTCAAGGACGATGTCGAGATCGCCGAACTCACCCGCGCAGGCCATGCCATCGATGCGGTGCACCGTCGGGTTCCCAGTCTGCTGCGGGCCGGACGCACCGAGCGCGACATCGCCGCTGATCTCACCACGATGATCCTCGCCGAGCACGTCGCCGTGGATTTCGTCATCGTCGGATCCGGCCCGCACGGGGCTGACCCGCACCACAGCTATTCCGACCGGGTGCTGACCGAGGGAGACGTGGTCGTCGTCGACATCGGCGGCACCCTGGACTCCGGCTACCACTCCGACTGCACCCGCACCTATGTGCTCGGCGCCGCGTCCGACGCGCAACAGAGTGCCTACCGTGTCCTGCGGCAGGCGCAGGACGCCGGTCTTACCTCCGCCCGTCCCGGCGTCACTGCCGCCGAGCTCGACACTGTGGTCCGCACGATCATCGAGGCCGCCGGTTACGGCGACTACTTCACCCATCGCACCGGACACGGCATCGGAGTCTCCGGCCACGAGGAACCCTTCATCATCGCGGGAAATGACACCGTACTGACCGAGGGGATGGTCTTCTCCATCGAACCGGGGATCTACGTGCCGGGCCAGTGGGGTGCGCGGATCGAGGACATCGTCGTCCTCACCGCCGACGGCTGCGAGCCTCTCAACACGACGACGCATGACCTCACGACCGTGGAGGTGCCCGCATGAATACCCCGAGATCGCCGAAACGGATCGTGTTGTTCGGCGCCACCAGTGAGATCGGAGCGGAGATCATCACCCGACTCGCCGCCGGCAATGACCTCGTCCTGGCTGCCCGCCGCCCCGAGGCCCTCGATGAACTGGTGGCCGCATGCCAGAAGGCCGGGGCGACGCACGTGGAGACCATCCACTTCGACGCGTCTGACTGTGCCGGTCAGGCTGGCGTCATCGATACCATCGAAGCGTCCGGCCCGATCGACACCGCGGTCGCCGCCTTCGGTGTCCTCGGCGACCAGGACCTTGCTGAGCGCGACGGAGAAGAGGTCGAGCGCATCCTGCACACAGACTTCACCGCCCAGGCCGTGCTGCTCACGGACCTGTCCGCCCGTATGCGGACCCGCGGTCACGGTGACCTGGTCGCTTTCTCGTCCATCGCTGGCGCACGTGTCCGCCGGCCGAACTACGTCTACGGTTCGGCGAAGGCTGGTCTCGACGGGTTCTGTCAGGGCATGCAGGACGCGCTACGCGGTACCGGGGTGCGGCTGACGGTAGTGCGTCCCGGTTTCGTCATCGGACGCATGACCGAGGGAATGGATCCGGCACCACTGTCCGTGACCCCCGACGTCGTCGCCGACGCCACCGTGCAGGCCCTGGCATCCCAGCGGTCGGATGTGTGGGTTCCCCGCAGACTCGCGGTTCTCGCCAGGATCATGCCTCTGGTCCCGAGAGCCCTGTGGCGCCGGGCTCCACGGTAGGGTGGGGAGTATGCCCAGACTGCTGCCTCTGTTCTACGTTGTCGCTGAGATCCTCGTATTCTTCCTGGTGGGAAGCTGGATCGGGTTCGGTTGGACCATTCTGCTGGTCCTGGCGACGTTCATCGGCGGCATGATGCTCGCCGGGTGGCAGTTCCGCGAACTCGTCCGCCGGTCGATGACCGACCGGGCGCACCCTGGACGACTGACCGCCGACGCCGCGCTGAGCGCGGTCGGTGCCGTCCTCGTCGCCCTACCCGGTCTGGTCACCGCCGTCCTCGGCATCGTCCTGCTCCTGCCACCGACCCGCTCGCTGGTACGTCGCGGTCTGGGCGGTGCGCTGCGCCGCAGGATCACCAGCTTCGGCGGTGCATCCTTCACGACGGTCTCCGGCGTCAGCATGCCGCAGACGAAGGACGTCGACGGGTGGGGTGAGGTCATCGACCACCGGGCCGACGAATTCGACGACCGGGAAGAGCGGGACGACAGGGCGTGATCCGTTTTCTCCTGCTGACGGCCGCTGCAGCGGTCGCCGGGGTGGCTCAGTTCGCCTCTTACCAGCCCACCGGTCTGTGGTGGGCAGCCCCCCTGGGGTTCGCCCTCTTCTTCATTGCGGTGGATCGTGCAGTGGCAGGCGCCCCGACGGACGCCACCGGGCCCCGCAGCATCCGCCGGTGGGCGATGTGGCTCAGTTGGGTCCAGGGCCTGGTGTGTTTCCTGTTCCTGTTGCCCTGGGTCGGCGAGTACGTCGGCGCGATCGCCTGGATCGGGCTGTCCCTCCTCGAGTCCCTCTACAGCCTGCTCTTCGGGCTGGGTCTGGGACTGATCTGCGTCATGGCACGGACCTGGCTCGGAGGAGGCCACGGAAGCCGCGCGCGGCGCGGACGCGCAGTGCTGCTGCTGGTGATGCTCCCCGCATGGTTCGTCGCCACTGAGTGGCTTCGGTCTTCGTGGCCGTTCGGCGGCTTCGGGTGGGCCCGGGTCGCGTGGGGCCAGATCACCGGCCCGTTGGCCGAGTGGTCGACGGTGGCAGGCCCTGCTCTGGTCACCTTCGCCGTGGTGGTTACCGGCGTGGCGTTGGCGCTGCTGGTGCGTCGCCGCTACATCACCACCGTCTCTACCGTGGCAGTGGCTGTCGGTGGGGGACTTGTCCTGGGTGCCGTGCCGACGTCGTGGGGCGGTGAGGTCGACGAGACGCTCAACGTCGTCGCAGTGCAGGGCAACGTGCCACGACTCGGCCTGGACTTCAACTCCCAACGCAGCGCCGTCCTGAACAACCACCTCGCACAGACGTTCAAACTTGCCGAGGAGATCGACAGTGGTGAACGACCACGCCCGGACCTGGTGATCTGGCCGGAGAACGCCTCGGACATCAATCCCTTCGTCAATGAGAGTGCTGCTCAGCAAATCAGCGCTGCTGCCGAGGCTGTCGGAGCTCCCTTACTGGTGGGGACCATTACCCGCGACGAGGAAGGTTCCAGGAACACAGCGGTCGTGTGGGATCCGGAGACAGGCCCCGGCGACCAGCACGTGAAAAAGTTCCTGCAGCCGTTCGGCGAGTACATGCCCTACCGTGATCTGCTGCGTCATGTCAGCCCGTATGTGGACATGGCCGGGAACTTCAAGGCCGGCGACGGGGACGGCGTGGTGGACATGGACGGCGTACCCGTCGGTGTGGCGACCTGCTACGAGGTCAGCTTCGACGGTGCTTTCCGTGACGCTACGCGCGCCGGCGCCACGATATTCGCCAGCCCGACGAACAACGCGACGTTCGGGTTTACCGACATGACGTTCCAGCAGTTGGCGATCAGCCGGATGCGGGCGATCGAATACGACCGGTCCGTGGTCGTCGCGGCGACGTCGGGGGTCTCAGCGATCGTGTCACCGGGCGGTGCTGTGACGGACCGGACAGAAATTTTCCGCGCTGGTCTTTTGCAGGAGGACGTTCCGGTGCGCGATACTGAGACGTTGTCAGCACGCATCGGCCCCGTCGGGGAGTGGATCCTCTCCGCCGTCGGCGCCGTATTCGTGCTTTATGCAGGTTTCCGGCAGAAGAAGAGGTAGGCAGAGGTTGGCTACGGGACATTCGACACACCCCAGTGACCGCACCCTGGTCATCATCCCGACGTACGAGGAGTTGGAGAATCTTCCGCTCATCGTGGGTCGCCTCCGCGCGGCTGAGCCCGAGCGCGTGGATATCCTCATCGTCGACGACAACAGCCCGGACGGTACCGGGCAGCTCGCCGACGAACTGGCCGCCGCCGATGGACACATTAATGTGCTCCACCGTAAGGGGAAGGGCGGGCTCTGCGGTGCCTATGTCGCGGGTTTCCGATGGGGCCTTGACCGCGATTACCAGGTCCTGTGTGAGATGGACGCCGACGGTTCCCATGCCCCTGAGCAGCTCGACCGGCTTCTGAGCCAGATTGACGGCGGTTCGGACCTGGTCATCGGGTCGCGTTATGTACCCGGTGGCAAGGTCGTCAACTGGCCGTGGAACCGGTGGTTCCTGTCGAAGGCGGGGAATATCTACATCTCCATCGCGTTGGGCGGTGGCCTTTCCGACATGACCGCCGGCTACCGTGCGTACCGTCGGTCACTGGTGGAGTCCCTGGACCTCGATGAGTTGTCGAACGCGGGGTACATCTTCCAGGTCGATCTGGCGTTCCGCGCGGTCGAGGGCGGTTTCGCCGTGGACGAAGTGCCGATCACCTTCACCGAGCGCGAGATCGGCGAGTCCAAGTTAGCCGGTAGTTTCGTCAAGGACAGCCTGATGGTGGTCACGGCATGGGGCATCCGCCACCGTGCTGCCCAGGTCAGCACACTTGCCGGGGCATTCTGGCGGCTGGGGAGGGATTCGGTCCGGCAGAAAATCGGACGTTAGAACGGCACCTCTTCCGCACGTGCTCTGCGTGCTGCGGCGAGTACCGCCTTCTGGGCTTCACGTTCTGCCAACCGTCGCTCGTTGTGCTCCCGGACCGTCCGGTAGCGTCTGGTTGCCCGGGTGGCAAAACTCGTTCTGGCGAATCCTGCGAGAGGACCGGTCGGTTCAGTGACGTAGGCGTGCCCGTCATCGACGCTGGACCACATCACCGCACCGTCGTCGGCTTTCGTCGCATCCACCCAACCGAGCGTCTTGAGGAGATGGTGGGTGCGGCACAGAGGCTGGAGGTTCCTCGTGTCGGTCGGGCCGCCGGAGTCCGGGTCGGCATGGTCGAAGCGGCGTACATGATCGATGTCACACTTCGCCGCAGGAACCTCACACCCAGGGAAAGTACAGCTGGTGTACACCCCCTCGAGGAACTCCACCATTTTCTTGGTGGGAGTGTAGGCGTCGGTGCCCTCGTGGCCGGGAATCCGGAGGTGGGTGACGCGGTCCATGAATGCGTCGGTCGCCATCGCATCAAGCCAGTGGCCACCCGAGGTCGCCACGACGTCACTGGTGATCTCGCGGTAGATGTTCAGGGTCACTCTGATGTCAGCGGTGCCGCGGACCAGGTGAAGCAGACCGTCGGCGCGTGAGCAGGACATTTCACGGCAGACCGCATCGAGAACGGCGACCAGTTCTTCAGCTTCTTCAGGTGGGAGCGTCGCAGTGATCACGGTGGCACAGGGATCATAGGTGTCAACACCCACCCGGCGGGTCAGTGTGCCACAGTTACGGGGATCAATACCGGCGGGCGGCTCGACGGTATCGGTCGTCCGGACCGGCTCCGTCGTCCCGATCACCTCAGCGCAACGTACGGGTGGTGGTTCAGGATCCGTGCGGTCGACGGGGCGCGCGAGCTCATCGATCCCGTGCACTGCCTTGAGAATCTTCTTCACCATGGCACGCGGCCCCGGTATCACCTGCCTGTCCCGTCGGGGAGTGAGGACTGTGATCAAGGCTTTCTCCGCTGCGTCGGTGTCGTCAGGTCGGATACCGTCCGCGCTGCGAGCGAGTAACCGAAGATGATCGAAGCTCAGCATCCCCCGCAGCAGGTGGGCTTTGAGCCGCGGCATGCGGGCGCACAGCAGCCCGATATCCGTGTAGGTTTCAGCCCGGCTCCGCGTCAGCGACAGCCTGGCCTGAAGTCGCGCATGATGGGCCACAACATCGGCGGTGCCGTGCGGAGCGCACTGGACAGCGATCTCGATCATGGCACGGTTCATCTTTCTGACGGCGACAGCAGCGGTGTCCGTCGATGTCTCGATCGACCACCGTCGGAACCTGAACGAAGGTTCGTACAGTTCACCCCAGTCAATGAGGATTCCGGAAACGAACACGAGATCAGGGTGTCCCGGCCTGGCCTGTGGAGGGGCGTGCTCGGGAGGCGGGGGAGCAGGCAGTGACGATGAGTCATCCATGTCGAACACACTACCGATAGGGGAGGACACAGAATGATTCGACCGAGGATAAACCGAACATATGATCGAAAAACAAGAAACGAAAATGAAAGCCCTCCGACACCACCGGAGGGCTTCTACCAGGCCATCATCGCAGAACTCAAGAGTTCGCGGCCTGCTCCTTCATGAGCTTCATCGCCGTACGACGACGCTTACGCAACAGTTCGATGCGCTCCTCGAGGAGCACATCGAGCTCTTCGAGGGAACGGCGCTCACGAAGCATATCCCAGTGGGTACGGGCCGGCTTCTGCGGCTTCGCGTCCTGACCGACACCCTCGATGAGCTGGCCGAGCTGACCGTTCTTGCACATCCACTCGCTGGGGATCTCTGCGTCATTGGCGAAAGCGACCTCGAAGATCTCACCGGATTCAGTCTGGTATTTGGTCATCTGGCGGGGGGCCAGGTCGTGGTCACGGTCTGTCTCATAGGACACCGCTCCCATTCGGCTGCCACGCAGTACACGATCTGCCATCGGTGCATCACCCTTCTCATCATGCGGACGTGGTGGGTCATTCGTCCGATACAACGGACGAGACGCCCGAATAATTCCCGGGCGACACCACAATGCTCAACCACAACACTCTACCGCAGAAGTGCAATGATGGACGACATGACCGACCACGCCACTGACGCACAGCGGACGACTCCTCACCGGTGTGCATGGTGCAGCCGCGAAATCGCGCAGGAGGGCCCCGGACGACGGCGTCGCTACTGCAGTCAGTCCTGTCGTCAGCGCGCCTACGAGCAACGTCAGTCCCTCAAGGACACCACGATTCCTGCAGACTCGGTCATCCTCTCCAGAACCGCCGCAGAAGAACTCACTGACCGTCTCTTTGAGGTCCGCTGTGCAGCGGAAGATATTCGGGCAGCCGTCGCCGACGGCGAACCGTCCGACAGCGTCATGGAGCTTTGTCAGGAACTCGTCACCCTCGCCAGGGACGCGGAGGGGGTCCGGGGGAGAAGCGAATAGGGTTCACGGGCAGGGGCGGCTAGCATGGACAGACATGCGGAAAGGTATCGTCACGCTGGTCGTTGTCACAGTCGTCGCACTGGCCATCGCCATTGTCGGCCCGCCGGTGTACAGGCTTCTCACCAGTGAGGGACTACAGACCGCATCCATTGCCGACGGAAGTGGCGAACCAGCCACCGTGGGCTTGGACGGGCATTGGGATGTCGTAAGCGGAGCAGGGGAGAACTCCACCGAGGCCGGGTACACTTTCGATGAGGTGCTGCCTGGCCAGGAGAAGTCCACATCCGGCAGGACCTCAGAGGTCAGCGGTGACCTCGTGGTGGCGAACGACGTCCTGGAGGAGGGCAAGGTGACGGTCGACGTTGCCAGCATCGAGTCTGACATCGAGAAACGTGACATCCACGTCCGCGACAACATCCTGCACACAGATCAGTACCCTGAAGCGACGTTCACAATCTCCGACCCCGTGGATCTGTCGTCCCTTCCCGAGGACGGTAGTGTTGACACGGTAACCATCAATGGCGAACTCACCATGCACGGCAAGACCAATGATGTCACCGCTGAACTGACTGTTCTCAGGACAGGGGAGAACGTGATCGTGCAAGGCCAGGTGCCAGTGGAACGAGAAGCATTCGGAATTGTCACTCCGGAGTTCGTCGCCTCGCAGATCGCCGAAGAAGGCACCGTTGACCTGCTGCTGGTCTTCGGGCTACAGAGCTGACCTCCTGAGAGGACAACAACATGGACAGAGACGTCATGGTCTTCACCCGGTGGATCCGGCTCGTCGCCCTCGTCGCAGCCACGGGATTCATGCTGTTCACCGGCGGTACGCTGGCATATATTTTTGCCGCTGTCTGCGTGGCATTCCTCGGTGTCACGGTGTGGCAGCTCCTGAAGCTGTACAGAGACGACCGGTACCGTACGTAGCATCAGGAGATTCATAGACTTCAGGAGGTCCCATGGGACACGACATCACTAGCCTTCTGGAGCGCCAGGAAGTGGCCACCTTACAGGCCGAGCTCAAGGCGATGACGACGGTCGCCATCGCCGATGAGATGTCACGACGGAGCACCGACGAGCAAGCGGTGATCTTCCGACTTCTCGACAAAGACCGTGCGATCCAGGTATTCGAGTATCTGGACGTCGTCCACCAGGCCGAGCTGATGACGGGATTGCGGGATACGCGTTTCGCGGACCTGTTGCTCAACTTGCCCGACGATGACCGTGCACAACTGCTTGGGGAAATGCCTGCGGCTGTTGCCGCACGCATGATGACAGACCTCCCCGAAGACCGCCGTAAAATCACTGCGGAGTTGCTGGGCTACCCGGACGAGTCAGCCGGACGCATGATGACTCCGGTATCTACGGTTATCGACGTGGGAAACAGCAGGGAACAGGCACTGAAGAAGCTGCGTGGCCGCGAACTGAGGAACCGCGATATAGCGGTTCTCGCTGTCACGGATTCCACGCGGCAGCTCGTCGGCGTCGTAAATCTCGCCTCGTTGGTGACCGCCGCCGACGGCACCCCGGTTTCCGAGCTGATGAACGTCGAGACCCATGCCGTCAATGCCACCGAGGACCAGGAGATCGCTGCACGGCTCGTTCAGGAAGCCGACCTGCTCGCATTGCCGGTCGTCGACGATGAGGGTCGTTTCCTCGGCATGATCACCGTCGATGACGCCATGGAGATTCTCGAACTGGAGGTTACCGAGGATGTTTATCGCTCCGGTGGCTCCGAGCCGCTGAAGCAGCCGTACCTGACGGCGACGGTCTTCCACCTGGCCCGCAAACGCGGCGTCTGGCTCCTGGTACTGATCCTGACGGCCGTGCTGACGGTCAACGTCATGTCCTTCTTCGAAGACACCTTGGCGAAGGTGGTTGTCCTGGCGACCTTCGTGCCGATGATCACCGGCACGGGCGGCAACGCAGGATCACAGGCCGCGTCGTCGGTGGTTCGCGCGCTTGCCGTTGACGAGGTCCGGCCGCGCGACATCTGGAGGGTGATCTGGCGAGAAGTTCGCGTCGGATTCATACTGGGCGTCTTCCTCGGCGCATTGATTTTCCCGTTCATCACGCTGTTCTATGAATGGCGGATCGGAGCGGTGATGGCTCTGACGATTGTGGGCATCTGCACGTGGGCATGCATCGTCGGTGGCGTACTCCCGCTAGTCGCCCGAAAGATCGGCGTGGACCCAGCTGTGTTCTCGACACCGGTGGTCTCGACCCTGGTGGACGCGACCGGCCTTGTCATCTACTTCAGCATCGCCCAGGTAATCCTCTCAAGCATGTTGTAAGCCTGCGGAGCACGGGGAAAAGGAGTAACCCTCGTTACGTCACAGTGACGTAACGAGAGTTACCTGCCGCAAGCGCTCGGCACGGAGACAGACGCTGCCATGAAGCCATGAAGCGACGTCGCACCCGCGGGCTTCACGTCCTACCTCAGGACGGCACCCTTTACCCGTCCGGTAACGAAAGCCAGGCGCGGACGCCCTAGCCGGAACCACGCAGACGATCAGGCTCCCGATGACAACCCCAACCCGAAGGCAAGAGGCGGCAGAGCGGGAGTCTCAGGACATCGACGTGCGGCGCAACTGGCACCTGACGAGATGTACCACAGGTACGGGCCGGGCTCCCACCCCGTCGACCACAAACCCTATTCCGCCGATAATATACATTATGACACTTCGGCGATCCGCAATTGGGAATAGACCGTGTTCAGTGGCCTCAAAAGGAAGAGACCGCCCGATAATACCGACAGTCGCAATCCCCTGCCGCCTAGAACTCCACACAAACGACGACACGGCGTACCCGTTCACGAGGAGCTGTCTAACATGCGGTCTTATGCTCCGAGCTTCTCCTACGGCACGCCCCGCTAACGCCACCCTCATCGGTATCCGGCGGTGGATTGCCACCTCCCTCCTCTCTTCCATCCCCGCCTGTGAACACCTCCAGATCATCCTGACGCGGAGACCGAGCCGTGGAACGTTGTCGATCAGGTCCCACAAAACCACGAACGAGGTCCAAAACCTGACCAATCATGATTTCGCCGCAAGGCGAATATCAGAGTGACGATAGGAATTCCACAGAAGGAACGAAGTACAAACTTCCGGTGGTTGCCGCGGAGAAGTCGAGGATACGGTCGTAGTTACCGATGGGATTCCCAAGGAACATGTTGCGCAACATCTGTTCAGTAATCCCGGGATCTTTGGCGTAGCCAATGAAGTAGGTGCCGAAATCTCGGTCTCCAATGGAACCGAAGGGCATGTTTTCCCGGAGTATGCTGAGGTCATTTCCGTCATCATCGCTGATGTCATTCAGCGCAATATGAGAGTTAGAGGGTTTAACATCATCGGACATTTCGATATTATCTACCTTTGTCCGCCCGATAACACGTTCTTGCCCCTCAGTTGACAAACTGTTCCATGCTGTCATGTCATGGAGATACTTCTGGACGATAACATAACTCCCGCCGAGGAAGTCAGGATCCTCAGCACCGACTGTGACAGCCTTACGCGCGTCGTCGCCTTCCGGATTCTCTGTCCCATCGACGAATCCCAGCAAATCACGTTCATCAAAATATTTGAAACCGTGTACCTCGTCAACGACTTCTGCGTGGCCGTCTAACCTGCTACTGAGATGTGCAGCCAGTTCGAAACACAGGTCAATGTGGTCTGCACGCAGATGGAAGAGTAGATCACCCGGAGTGGAAACCGCGGTGTACTGGTCGCCGCGAATCTCTTCGAACGGGTGCAGGGAAGTTGGCCTGCTGTCGGGAAAAACTTGATCCCAGAGGCGGGAACCGACACCGACAATACCTATCAACTCATCACTCGGAGCCCGGAAAGACACCGATCGCGTGAGACCGGGAAAATCGGCAAGCAGCTTGCGTACTGCGCTCAGGGATGCGCTATCGTCATGGACGGTAAAAACGAGAAACATCGATGTTCTTGCGGGAAGTGCACATACTTGTTGTGAAGGCACGGTGAAAGTCCTCTTCTATGTTCAAACTGGGGTGTCACCCTGTCATGTCGTCGCACCGAGTCGCTGCAACCGACATTTCGTCGTGCGGCAGTCCGTGGCTACTGCCCACGATTGTACAGCTTCCCCAACAGGAAACGGCCATCTGGAGGCCGTGATAGGCGGACAGATGGAGAGGGGGTTGCTAAACTACGCGATACGCAACCCAGGAGAAGACATATGGAACGGAACACACGGCGACCCGCCTGCGCCGTCGGCGGGACCGACACATGACGATGCCCCTACTGCGAACCACAAAAATCCAGGTACTCATCGCCATCATCATCGGCGGACTGGGCTACCTCGGATTCAGTTACTTCGTGGGCCAGGCATTTGGACTATTAGGTGGCATCACCCTAGGTGAAGTCGTCTTCCTGGTACTGTCGACATCTACTCTCTGGCCGATGGATGCGTCACAGACTCAAGCCAATGTGACCCGCGAGGACCTTGCACCGATCGCCGACGAGGTGCTGGTAGCCTTGGTTTCTTTCCTTGCGATGGTCAGCGTGGTCGCCCTTCATCTGGGCACGGCTGGCGGTCAGAATGGCTATATCGTCGAGGCGGTGATGACGCTCGTCGGCGTATTCGGGGCCTGGGCGTGCGTACACCAGACCTATGCCGTGCATTACGCGTACCACTACTATACGGGGAAGGATGGCGGTGTGGACTTCGGTTCAGAAGAGAAACCGTCGTTCGTCGACTTCATCTACCTCAGTTACGCCGTCGGAATGACCTACGGTGTCACCGATTCGACGGTGACGTCCCGGGATATCCGGAAGATCGCGCTCCGGCACGCCCTGATTTCTTTCGTCTTCGGCATGGTGATTCTCGGTGCTGGCGTCAACCTCGTCACCGGCATAGTCGGGATCAGCTAAGTGTACTTCCCGGGGAGGTTGTGAACACCGTAGAGGATGACACATAAGGAAGATCTCCGGTAACCGTTGTGGGGCAACCACGCACCGACAACGCACAGGAGCTCTTCCGCGTCCCACCGTAACGCACCCCCTGACCGCCACCGGCAGGGCCCGACTGGTGTCGTTAGTCATTGACCACGACTGGAGTCATCGCCGCGCCTCTGAACGCTGCCAGGACGTACCAGCCGCAGACCAACGGCAAGGTCGAACGGCTCAATCGCACACTGATGAACGAGTGGACCTACGCGAGACCGTATCTCACCGAGCCCACGCCGCGATCGGAGGTCTGACTCCCCCAGCACGTGTTCACAACCTCACGGGGAACTACAGCTAGCAACAATCCTCCCGCGTCGTTCGGGGCCCTCGCCCCCGGCTTGAAACACGGTCGCATTCCCTTGAACGGATTTACCCTTCCCCTCGCAGTCGCCCTGAGATAGCGTCACTAGCAGACAACACATTCCGGAGGCAGGCACATGCCCTTCCGACGACTGCCAGCTAACCGACCTGACAGGACGCGTGTCCTCGCGAGCTTGGACGGTACGGTCAAGAAAATCTGACCGCCGGCGCCAGTCTCGTCTTCCCGGCAGCACAAGGGTGACTACGAGGCCCACCGGTCACGACCCCATCCGAACAGTTGAGGAATCATCACCATGAAAATTGCACCGAAGACACTCTTTGCCACTTTCACCGTCTTCTTCCTTTGTTCCGCGTGTAGCACCGAAGGAAAAGATCCAGTAGACCCACGCGACGGAGCAGAAGTTACCTTTAGCACGTACTCCTATGACGACGAAACTGGCGAAGAGGAAGCATTGTTCGAGGGAAAGCTTCACTATCCTAACGATGGCGGACGGGTTTATGGCGAGAGGAATGAGGGAACACAGTTTGGCATGGTCTTCCCCGAGGGAACGACGTACTCAACAGATAGTGACGTTCTAAAGTCCCCCGCACAGGTTGAAATACCGATCGACGATGATGTTTCCCTCGGAGGAGGTTACTACGATGCTTCATCTGGAGATGACAATCAAGATGATTTCGATGAGTACTTCTACGTTAATTCAGTCGACGGAGAGTCGATACGTTAATACTGAAGTCAACTAGGGCGTGCGGCAGATCAGATGAGAGCGGTCGGGCACTGTCGACGCGCCTACCCTCGAGCGCTGCTCCCCGCGTCAGTCCCCAGCACGTAAGCAGCCTGACCAAGGTGTATCACGGCATCGTGCAGGATACTGATGAGACGAACACCCCTGGTGACGGGCGGATCCCAGGCATCGTCGATGACCGCGTCGAGATCCGCGTCGTCCAGCGTCGAAAGATAGGCGTCCACTGCGTCACAGACGGCAGTCACATAGTCCGTGACAGGACCTGCCTCGGCTGCAGTCACATCCTGTGCCTGCGCGGGTGTCTGTCCGAATCCCATCGACTCGCCTGCGCCCTGAACACCGGAGGAACTGTCGTATCCCTCGGACGTCCAGACCTCTTCATCGGCCGTAAGTCCCGACAACTGCACATCAAGTTCCCTGCCGGTGTGCCAGAGCAGCCAGACTAACGAATTCGGGTGCCCCGCCGGGTGTGCGTTGACGACCTCCGTCGGGAGATCCCGGGGAATCTCCCCCACGGCTTCCCGCACACGCCCGGTGAGATCTTGCAGGATATCAGTCGCCTTCATACCACTCCACCGTACGCGCAGTGGGACTGTCGTGACCAGCGGCTGGAGTACGGACTCACCAGGCGAACCGACCGTCCTCTCCCAAAGCGGCCGGACGCAGGTCAACAATCCACTCCGGATTCAGTGCTCCGTAAATATGCGGATACCACTGTCCGTCGTCGCCCTGCTCCTCACGGACCTCCGTCCCGGAACGTCGGACAGCTTCCTCGTCGATGACCAGGACACACAGAGGGGCGGTCGCATCACGGTAGAAGCGTTCGGCAGTCGGCGCGACCTGCTCTTTCGTGGACGCGTGAATGAATCCGGTCTCATCCAATGACAGTCCTGACGTCGAGACCCGGTACTCCCCTTTTTGCAGAGCATCGGTCCAGTCAGAAACATGAGCGATATGGTAGATCGTCATTCCACCAAGCATGCCGCAGTCCGATGTCCGATGCACAGGCCTTTCCTCTGATTTAGGATACATCCCCATGGACCACTTCTTCAGCGCCACACTCCACCAGTCCGCGGCTCCATTCTCCCATTTGACCACTCACAACGGGGTGGCATACACGGCCGGCATCATCGGTCAGGACCGGTCGAGTGGCACGCTCGTCGCCGAAGACGTGAACAAGCAGCGTGCACTGATGATGGAGAATCTCGGCGTGCTCGAACACGTCAGATCACCGCGGCACCGCGGTCACCCCTCATGCTGAGAATGAGATCACTCTGTGGGAGAATAAGGTCATGAACCTCCCACACAATGATATCGACCCCGATGGACTGCTCGAGTACTCCGTCGTCTTCACGGACCGGTCCCTCAACCACATGTCGGCCCGGTTCACCAAGGTCATGCAGGATATCCGCGACGTGCTGATCGGCACCTACGACGCCGCCACCGTCGCCGTCGTCCCCGGCGGAGGCAGCTACGCCATGGAAGCCGTCGCCCGGCAGCTCGTCACCGACAAGCGCACACTGATCGTCCGCAACGGACTGTTCTCCTTCCGGTGGTCGCAGATCATCGAGGCCGGCCGGATCACCGACGACGTCACCGTCCTCAAGGCACGCCAGACCAGCGACGAGCCGACCTCCACCTGGGTTCCTGCCCCGATCGAGGACGTCGCTGCCGCGATCCGTCGTGAGCGTCCTGAGGTGGTCATTGCCCCGCACGTGGAAACGGCCGCCGGCATCCAGCTCACCGACAGCTACATCACCACCATGGCCGAGGCCGCCCACGAGGTCGGCGCGCTGGTGGTCCTCGACTGTGTCGCCTCCGGGGCCTCCTGGGTCTCCATGACCGACACAGGCGTCGATGTCCTGGTCAGCGCCCCGCAGAAGGGCTGGAGCGGTACCCCCTGCGCCGGTTACGTTATGCTCAGCGAGGCAGGGCGTGACGCGGTGAACAAGTCCACCTCCTCCAGCTTCGCGGTGGACCTGAAGAAGTGGCTCTTCATCACCGATGAATACGGCGAAGGTCGTACCCCCTACCACGCCACGCTGCCGACCGACGGCCTGGCACACAACGCTGAACTCATGCTCGAGGCCCGGGAGCTCGGCCTGGAGAACCTGCGCGCGGCACAGATCGACCTCGGCGCCAAGGTCCGCGCCCTGCTCGACGAGCACCGCATCACCACGATTTCCAGCGGAGAGTTCGCCGCCCCCAGTGTTGTCGTCGCCTACACCGACGACCCTGCTATGAAGTCCGGTGCGAAGTTCAAGGAGGCCGGAGTGCAGGTCGCCGGCGGGGTACCGCTGCAGTGCGGTGAGCCGGAGGACTTCTCCACGTTCCGTCTGGGTCTGTTCGGTCTCGACAAGCTCGCCGACGTCGACGGCACCGTCGATCGTCTGCGGAAAGCTCTAGAGAAGATGGGGATGTAGGCTGACCGGTATGCTGTTCGCTTTTTCCATTGCCCCGGCAACGACCCCGGAGCCGGACGGTTCCATGGCCCACATCGTGGCCAAGGCGGTCGACGTCATTCGGGAGTCGGGTCTCCCCCACGAGACGACGTCAATGTTCACCACGATCGAAGGTGAGTGGGACGAGGTGATGCCGGTGGTCAAGCGTGCGTGCGACGCAGTCGGCGAGTACTCCCCCCGGGTGTCGCTCGTGCTGAAGGCGGACCTGCGTCCCGGGCACACCGGGGAAATCAGCGGAAAGGTCGAACGGCTGAACGCCCATCTCGACGAGCAGTAACGGGGCAGGTGGGGTCACCGGACCTCACTTCGTGGACATCAGATGCAGCAACCAGTTTCTGCTGTCGTCATTCATCCGTGTCCGGATCAGGGAGAACTTTTGTGGTTCCCCGCCGAGTCCTCCATTCTGTCGCCCGTATAAGGTCATGACGATCTCGTCGTCCCGCCATTTCTCGAGGCTGTAGGACCCCGCGTCCCAGATATCCACGGTGCCGGCACCGGGGCTTCCTTCGTCGATCCTGCCCTCGAATCCGCCGTAGCTGAGCGGATGATCCTCGGTCTGCACCGCCAGCCGGTTGGTTCCGGAGTCCCGGGGCACCCCTTTCGGCAGTGCCCAGGACACCAGCACGCCGTCATGCTCCAAGCGGAAGTCCCAGTGCAGGTGCGATGCATCATGTTCCTGGATGACGAAGGACGGTCCGCCGTCACCGGGGCCCAGCAGGACGTCCAACGGATCACCGGTGCTGAGCAGCCGGTCGGCGACCTGCCGGAAGCCGAGTTGCCGAACGCCACTGTCGATTTCATCCCAGGTACGGGGCGCTGCGACCGTCGGACGCGCCCGTCCGCGCAGTGAATAGGGTACGCACGTGGTTTTCACCCCGTCGTTCTGACTCCAGTCAATCAGGACTCTTCCCCGACGCTCTTCCCTGGCCATCCTGGACACCACGAGATCCGGGTGTTTCCCGGCGATATCGTCAGCGATGCGATGGACGATATCCCGGACGACGGACGGGCGGTGGCCTGAGGCCACCTCCGCGTAGACATGGATCCCGCTGCTGCCCGTAGTCACGGGTACTGACATAAGGTCGCGCGCATCGAGTTCTTCCCGGACGAGATGTGCAACGTCCGCGCACTGCGCCAGACTTGCCCCCTCACCAGGGTCAAGGTCGAAGACCATCCGGTCAGGGCCGTGAATGCCGCCACGCGGCCCGTAACGCCACTGGGGCGTGTGGATCTCGAGCGCGTCCAGCTGAGCGAGCCAGATGAGCGTGGCCGCATCATTGACCATCGGATAGCGGGTCAGTCGGGTCTGGTGCTCGAACTGCCGCGTTGTCACCCAGTCCGGCGCACTACCCGGACGCAGATTCCGCTCAAAGAAGAACTGCCCCGGGTGTTCGGCGGTCCCCACCCCGTCGACCCACCGCTTGCGAGTGGCTGGTCGGTCATGCGCATGACCCACCAGCCATGGAGCGACTGTGAGCAGGTAGTCGATGACGTCGCGTTTGGTGGTCCCGGTTGACGGGTACATCACCTTGTTCGGGTGTGTGACCCGCACAGAACGTCCGTCGACCTCAACGGTCTCGGCAGTACTCATGCCGCCAGTGTGGCACGATCGGGGAAGTCACGGAAGGGCTCTCACGGTCGCAGCCGCGTTACGCTCGCTGAAGTACTCCGCAGCCCGCACCGGCGCGTAGTCCGCTCCCCCACCGGCGGGAGGGGCGAGGGGTTCAACGACCTGGGTCATGTCAGGCTCCATGAACGCGATGATGCTGTACAGCTCCTCGGACGGCGCATCCTCACTCGGTGCCACGACACGGTGCCGGGTTGAACGCCACCGGTCCCCGGTCCATCGTGCCAGCAGGTCCGCGATATTGATCGTCAATGCCCCCTCGACATAGGGCGCGTCCTGCCATTCTCCGTCGGCGGTCTGGACCTGCAGTCCGCCGTAGCCGGGCTCACGGTCGAGGATCGTCACCAGCCCCCAGTCCGTGTGCGGAGCTATCCGGTACTGTCCCTGCTTGGCCCGTCCGACCACCGAGAGTGCCGGGTACCGGTTGATGTTGAAGGTGTGCGGCGAGTTTTCCGCCCGGTCGACAAAGTAGCGCTCGTCCAGCCCGAGCGCGGTGGCGAGCATTTCCAGCAGATCGCAGTAGAGCTCACGGGCTGCCTCTGCCCAGCGGGTGACCAGCGCTTCCAACGACGGAACCTCAACGGGGTACATGTTGGGGCGGAAGTACGCGGCGTCAATGCTCTTGTCACCGGTACGGTGATCACGACCGAAGGTGAGTGTCTCCTTGAGATCTGCCGTACCCGGGTCGGCCTGCTCGCCGTAGTAGGCGTTGGCTTCGTCACCGGTGCGTATCCAGCCGCGTCCTCCGACGACGGTCCGGTACTTCTCCTTGGTGGCGTCCGACAGGTGGAAGAACTCCGCCGCCGCAGCACGCAGCTCGGCGGACCATGTGTCATCGATGCCGTGCCCGCTGACCATGAAGAACCCGGAATCCTGCATGGCACGGTCCAGACGTTCAGCGAGTTCTCCACGGCGTTCCACGGGGGCGGTGCGCCATTCCGCGACATCGATCAGAGGAATATCCAGCATCGTGCCCGTCAAAGGTTTGCCTTTCTTGATCATGCAGTGTGGGCAATATCGTACACGCCCGTCACAGCCCGGCGAGGATCTCCTTCAGCACTGCACGCATCGTCTCGCGTTGTTCGGCAGACACCATGTCGGAGACGGTAAGCGTTACCGTCACCCGCGTCTGATTCTTCGGCGCCACCGCGACCTCAAGCGAGGCTCCGTCCTCGAGGGAGCAGCGCCAGTATGACCGTTTCGGTGTGTCAGAAACACGTGGCTCCCCGACCAGACACACAGTCGCATCGCCGGTGATCACCGCGCCGACCCGGTCGCGGACCGCAGCCGGGCTATCGTCCCCGGCCAACCCTGCTGTCGTTTTCGCGTCCACCGTGCGTGACGCCGCCACCTGGAAGTCCCCCGCACTCGACTGCCCGGTGACCCGACGGCCGATCTGCTTCTCGTAGGCCACTGTGGCCCCCTGCCCCCACCACCCCGGGTTGTCGACTCCGGAGCCGACCATCAGTGGATGCACCGCGGCCGCCAGGTCTGCATGGGATGACTCCGCGCCTCCGGCAGCCTCGAAGGCTCGGACCATGCTGTCCCAGGCCACTCCGGTGGCCTGTACCACCCGGGCGATCTCAGCGTCCACAGTTGACGTCCGCGGCACGATCCCGACGCCCCTACCTCACGCGGGCGGACTCGATACGCGTCGGCGCCACATAGGCCGTACCTGCGGTGCACAGGATCGCCCCGAGGGTGAGCAGCGTATTCCAGTCTCCGTCCAGCAGCCCACCGAGCAGGACATACACCACGCCCGCGGCGATCGCCAGGGCGAGGATCGCGGCGCCGAAGAGATTCTCGTTACCGGTGCCGACCACTGGTATATACAGCAGGCCGGCGAGAACGCCGACAATGCCGGCGATTGCCCCGTAGACCACCGCGGCACCCGGCCCCTGGGCGGCCCAGCCTGTGACGGCAGAGACGATGAGGTCGATCACCAGGAGGACGGCGAAGGAGATCACCGCACAGAGCACACCGAGGATCACCAGGTTGATGATGACCTTCTTGGTGTCGAAGCGTCCGGCCAGCAGGTTCTCGGGTTGTTGCCGGGGTGGCTGGGGCGACTGAGACTGCTGCTGGTAGCCCTGGTTCTGCCGCGACTGTTGCGGGGCGTACTGCCGTGTCGGCTCGTACTGCTGACCGTAGCCACGGTTCGGGTCCTGGCGGTAGGGCTGCTGGTTACTCATGCGCCCCAGTCTTCCACGCTGGTCACACCCGGATCAACAACTCGCCGTGCGGCATCACGAACACCGCGGCATCGTCTTCGCTCCAGGACCGCCATCCGGCACAGATCCGGTCGGTATCGTCCGCCGTGACGGCAGCAGACTCACAAGTGCGACGGATCCAGTTATCCGCCAGCCACGAGGCTCCCGCTCCGGCACTGTACTGCCACGTCGTCGTGCTGTAGGTGAGCTGCCCAGCGCTGAAACCTGCGGCGCGGGCCCACTGCGGCAGGTGCCGCCCTGCATCGGGCTCGCCCCCGTTGGCCCGTGCCCGACGCCGGTAGTCACGCTGCCATTCCAGAATTCCCTCCGGCTGCGGGTGGAAGAACATGCCCTCGTAGTCGGCGTCCCGTACCGCGACAATGCCGCCAGGGGCAGCGACGCGCGCGAACTCGCGCAATGCGCCGACCGGGTCACCCAGGTGCTGCAGCACCTGGTGTGCGACGACGACGTCGAAGGTCCCGTCCTGAAACGGCAGTGCCTGGGCGTCTCCGGTCATGAACACCGCACCAATGCCGCGACGGCGTGCCAGCTCCTCGGCAGCAGTCACGGGTGCCGGCGTGTTTTCCACACCGACGACCTGGGACGCTGACCCACCCTGGCCGGCGATGACCGCCGCAAGGTCCAGTGTGATCGATCCGTGACCACACCCCACGTCGAGAACACGGGAATCGCGGTGCAGGTACGGGAGGACGAATGCCAACGAATCCTGCGCAGTGCGCGTCAGGTGGTTGGCGAGAACCGCCGGGCCGTGTCCGTGGGTGTACTTCACGGTCACGTGAACCGGATTCCGGCGAACTGGTGGGACTGTGCGACGAGATTGCCTGCCGCATCCCACACGGTCGCAGATTCGTCGACCCGGTCGCCCTGGATGAGATTGGCCGTCAACAGGACGTTCACCGGTCCGGGCACAGGCACCGCACGGATGTAGGTCGACAGTTCGATGGTGGGGACCCAACCACCTGGCCTGATATCGAAGGGCGCCGGTGGCAGGATGTCTGCAGCGAGCAACAGGGACTCGGGGGTGAAGTTCTCACCGTCAGGCAGTTCCACCCATGCTCGGACTTCACCGAGTCCGCGGGGTTTTCCTTCTGTAAGAGCGGTCTGGCCGGGGTGCAGGTACAGCCCGGCGCGGTGGAGGATCTCCACGGGAAACTGCTCTCGCGGCGGTGTGAACCGCGTGCAGTCCGAGAACGGGGCTCCGGGATCAGGCAGGTTCAGCGTGGTCCAGTCGATATCCGCCGCCGTGAGCTCTCCGAGTGTGAACAGCGACTCACCGGTGATCTGGTTGGCCTGGATCATCCGGACACGAACCTGGGTGGTGGTCCGGCCTGTGCGCATACGTTCGGACACCAGCTCCACCGGACCGGGTCGTGGTGACCGCAGGAAGTGGGTTGACGCAGCGACGATATGCGGGTGGGAACCATCGTCGGTCGTTCCCCCGGCCTCGGCCTCCGCCACCGCAGCACGGGCCATGACGGTCTGCAGGTAACCACCGTTGGGGTTGCCCAAGATCGTCCACCCCGGGTCGATTTCGGCGGACCAGAGGTGGTCACCGGATGGTGTGACGGCACTGACGTCTGCGTATTCGCTCACTTGGCTCACTGTACCCGGTGTTCCCGGTGCCACAGGGCTGCCTGGAGCCGCGAGACCGCACCGATCTTGGCGAACAGGTTCCCCAGGTGGGTTTTCACCGTGGTTTCGCTGATGTGTAGTTCTGCTGCGATCTGGTTGTTGGACAGTCCGGCGGCTACCAGGCCCAGGACCTCTTCTTCCCTACCTGTCAGGTGAACGCTCTCGGAGTCCGACCCGTGATCGGTCCTGGTACCCCTGCTGTGAACGGACTCTGCGCGTTCCGCGCGCTGCCGGAGGGCGGTGAGCACAGCGGTGGTGGTCTCGTTGGATAACGCGGCGTCTCCCTGCGCCACGGAACGGATTGCGGCAAGGATATTGGCCGGACGTTCCGTCTTCACCAGGTACCCGTCGGCGCCTGCGCCGATGGCGTCGAGAACATCTCCGTCGAGCCCGAAGGCGGAGATCACCAGGACCCGGCACCCGGCGGAGCATAAGGCAGGGGTGATCTCGATTCCGCTGGCACCGGGCATCCGCACGTCAGTCAGGACGACGTCCGGACGTGCCCGGATCGCGACGTCGACCGTGGACGGGCCGTCGTCTGCTTCCCCGACCACGGACATGTCAGGAGCAGAAGCAACCAGGGTGAGGATCCCTGCCCGGAAGGCCGCCTGGTCGTCGGCAACGACGACTCTGATCGGTGCACTGGGCATTACCGGTCCCCGTCCCCGGTCGCGTGCAACGGCAGGCGTGCACGGACCCGCCAGGTGTCGGGGACAGACCCGGTTTCTCCGTGTGTCCCTGCCACTACCGTGCCTCCGAGCGCACGCGCACGGTTGTCCATGGCCCGTAATCCGAGAGTGGTGGTCTCCGCCGTCGCTGTCGGCCTCGGGGGCAGACAGCGGTTCCGGCAGTCCAGTTCCACGTGGCCGGAGTGGACGGTCACGCGCAGGGAACGTGGTGAGGCTCCGTGCCGTACGGCGTTGGTGACTGCCTCCGCGCCGATATGCAGTAGTACGGTACGGATGCTGGTCGGCACGATTGCGGGGTCGTCGACCTGCGGGTCAGTCTCGACGACAGCCTCCTCCCCCAGACGCTGCCGGAAGATCTCCCAGTTGAGCGTCGGCACCATGGATGACGCCTGCTGCCCCGCCGCGGTGCCGGGGCCCGCCAGCACCCCGATCACCTCCCGTAAGTCACCCAATGCCGCCTCCGCGCTGTCCCTGGCGGTTTCGAGGGACCGCGCCCGGGCGACAGGTTCATCCAGTTCCAGAGCCAGACTCGTGTGCAGCGAGACTGCGGTCAGGTGCCCTGCCACCACGTCGTGCAGGTCCTGGGCGATCTGCAGCCGGTCCAACTCCACTTCGCGGGCGGCGCGTTCACCGGCGAGTTCGTGTTCGGTACGGGCGAGTTCTTCGGCCGCCTCCTGGGCCACCTTGTGGTGTCGTACCTCCCAACCCCAGGCCAACGGGGTGAACACGGCGACCACAATGATCATCGCTCCGATGACGACCGCGGTCCCCAGAGGAACGGCATCGCCCCAACTCACCAGCATCGCCATCCCCATCACAGCACCGACGACGACCCCCGTGACCGTGGCAGATCGCGCAGATCGGGCGCTGCCCCTCGCCACCGGCGCCCACAGCCCTTCGACGAGAAGGATGTAGGCACTGACCTGGTCGCCGAAGAGGAGTTCCAACAGGCTCACGGGAACAACCACCACAAGGAGCAGTCCAGGATGTGAGGACCGGACGAGGGTGCCCAGCGCACCGACCAGCATCAACACCAGTGAGGCGGCAGCGGGCCACGGCGTCGCGTCGAATACACCGCTGAGGAATGGTTGGTTGGTGACCCCGGACAGGTACAACACGACAACCACGACCGCGTAGAGCAGCGCGGCACGGACGTCACTCCAGCTGATGACGGGAAAACGACCGGTGTCCATGGAAGCAAGGCTAGCAAGGGGCACGGATGTGAAATCTCCTACCGATGGAGGAGATCGCGCGGTCACCTGGCCGGGAATGATGAGAGACATGGATTCTCTCCCAGATTCTGTCAGTTACCTGTCCCTGGCCGTCCTGGCACTCGTCGACTCGACGAGCATCGGAACGCTGGTTGTGCCGCTCCTGCTTCTCGTCATCAGTGGTGGCGCCGGAGGGGCCACCAGGAGAGTCGTCGCGGCGACCTTCTACTATCTGGCAGTCATCGGCGCCTTCTACTGGGCGGTCGGCGTCGCACTCACCGCCGGGGCCCTTCCGCTGCTCGAGCGCTTCGGCGATACTCTGACCTCGTCGGGTGCGATGACGGTGTATGCCGTCCTGGGTGTCCTTCTGGTGGTGTGGTCGTTCCGGATCGACCCGAAAGCTATCCGCAAGCGCGGTGGAGACCCGGAGGCAGGTGCACGCCGGTGGTCGGAGCGTGTCCGCGGGGCGAGCACCAGTTACCGGGCGTTGACCGGACTGGCGCTGGTGGCGGGGCTCGCGGAAGTGGCGACGATGATCCCTTATCTAGCGGCGATCGGCATCATCGTCGACAGTGGCGCCGGCCTCGGACGTTCGGCGGTCATTCTTGTCGCCTACTGTGTCGTCATGGTCGTTCCGGCCGCAGTCCTGGCGGTGGCACGGTTGGTGGGCGGGGCCCGTCTGGACAGTCTGCTCGCCCGTGTCCACGACTGGAGTGTGCGCGGTGCGGCGGGAGCATTCTCGTGGGCAGTGGGCATCGTCGGGGTGGTCATCGTCCTGAACACGGCGCCGACTGCCCTCTCATTTCTCCAGTGACACGATGCGCGGACGCTCTACCGGGAGAACAGGTCGGTGAGGTTCGCGTCGATCTGACTCATGTAGTCCGGGCTGATGTTGAACAGTCCGAGATGTCCCGCGTCGTCGTCGATGACCCGCAGTTCACTGCCGGGGATCAGCTCCTGTTCTGCAGCGCAGTCACGGACCGGGAAGAACAAGTCTTCGCTGACCGGCATCACGAAAGTCGTCGCTGTGACACGGCCGAGAGCTGCGGCAAGGTCGCCGCCGGTGTGCCGGGACACATCGCCTCTCTGCCATTTCCACGCATTGTTCAGCAGAGTGTTCGGATCCATCGACATGAACAGCGGATCCAGGAAGTCCGCCAGCACGGCGTCCGGCGCGTCGAGACCGAGTCCACGCCATGCCTCCTTTTTCCACCACTCGGTAGAGAACCCCATCACGGCCCACAGGTGGGACTGCCGTCGCAGGCCCTCGGAGACGTCAGTGTGGGAGGTGTACTCGCCCCCGGCATAACCGGGATCGGATTCGATGGCCTCGTTGAGGGTCTGGGTGAACAGGAAGTCGTGGGGGGTGTTCTGTGCCGTTCCGGCGATCGCTGCGGCACGGTGAACCCTGTCCGGGAAACGCACGATCCACTCATAGGTCTGCTGGGCCCCCATGGACCCGCCCACGACGGCGAAGAGTTCCTCGATGCCAAACTTCTGATGGAGCAGCCGCTGCTGGGCCACGACGTCGTCGCCGATCCTCACCTTCGGGAATGACGACATCGCGATGGAGTCGTCGGCGGTGTTCCTCGGGGACACGGACATGCCGTTGCCGATCTGATTGACGCAGATGATGAAGTATTCTGCCGGGTCCAGTGCATGACCGGGGCCGATGTACTGCTGGAACCAGGTCCCGTGGGTGCCGGAGTACCAGGTGGGAATGAGGATCGCGTTCGTCTTGTCCTCATTGAGGTGGCCGGCGGTGGCGTAGGCCAGCCAGCAGTCGTCGATCACTCCCCCGTCCTCGAGGTCGAGCCGTCCGATGGACGCTGTCTCGTAGGGACCCTGGGTCTGTGCAGTATAGAAGTCATTCTCGATCATGTCCGGTAGCCTCCTGGAACGGTTGTGGGAAGGCCGATTCTCCGGCACTCCCGTTTGAGATCAAAACTACCCCGTTTTCCGGAACGCTTGCATCCACGTACAAGGGACGGTGAACTTGGGGACATGAGAACACCTGCCCGACGGACCTGCCTGCCCGTTACAGGAGCTCTCCTGTCCACCGCCTTACTGCTCGGCGGGTGTTCGGCGCCGTGGAGCGACTCCTCCACCGACGAGTTCATCGATCTGGTCAACGACGGTGACTGGGCCGGAGCCGCCGCGCACACCGACGATCCGGACACCGCGGAGCACTACCTCGCTGACCTGGACGCTTCCATCGGCGACACTGCTGTGCACCTGGACGTCGACGACGGTGCGACGACAACGACGTGGACCGTCCCCTCCGGTGACGAGGTCACCTCCGACGGGACATTGTCGACGACCGACGGTGACGGTGACCCCGTGGCCTGGGACCCGCGGATCTTCGCCTCCGCCCTGACTCCCGACACAACGGTGTCCTACTCCGACGACCGCACCTACGATCTCCCCGTTCTCGACGCCCGCAACGACACCCAGATGTCCTGGACCCCGGTGACTGTCTTCTCCGCTGCCGGAACCGACGAGATGACACCTGAGCAACAGGCCGCCGCCATTGCCGTGGCGGTACGTCCGGCGATCGAGGACATCGACACCGACGACATCGCCTCGCAGATCACCGAGGCAGGCGACGACGGCACCACGTTGTTCTCGCTGCGCCCCGACGACGCCGAGGACGTCGCGGACGCCCTCGAGGACATCGCCGGAGTGAGCTCACGGGAGGAGGGACGCCTGCTGTCCTCCGACGGAACGTCGTCCCCGGTTGACGCTGACGTGCGTGCGTACTGGGAACAGCGCCTCGACGACACCTCCGGGTGGACGCTGACCACCACCGGCGACGAGGAACAGGGCCTGGAAGGCGAGATTCTGGGACGCGAGGAAGCAGAAAGCTCCGATCCGATCCGGACGACCATGGATATGGGAGTCCAGGCAGCGGCGCAACGCGCCCTGGACGCAGAAGACCGCGCGGCATCCATCGTGGCGATCAACCCCTCCACCGGGGGCCTCGTCGCCTCTGCACAGAATGCCGCAGCGGACAGTCAGGGCACCCCTGCAATGACGGGCCAGTTCCCGCCCGGCTCCACGTTCAAGACGGTGACGACCGCTGCAGCACTCAGCCGGGGAACCGTCAGTCCGGACGAGGAGGTCCAGTGCCCCGCCGAGATCGATGTCGACGGCAGGATCATCCCCAACGACAATGACTTCGACCTGGGGACCGTGCCCATGCACACCGCGTTCGCCGAATCCTGCAACACCACCCAGGCGTTGATATCCCGCGGCCTCGAACCGTCGGATCTGAAGGACACCGCAACCCAGCTGGGACTGGGGGTCGACTTCGATGCACCGGGAATGACGAGTATGACCGGATCCGTTCCGGTCACCGAGCCTGGTGCCGCACGGGTCGAGTCGGCGATCGGACAGGGCGAGGTGCTGGCCTCTCCGTTCGGCCTCGCGCTCATGGAGGCCTCGGTCGCCAATAACGGCACGATGGTCACCCCGTCGGTGATCCAGGGAGAAGAGACGAGCAGCGACCTGGACGGCCGAGCACCCGACGCACTCGATCCGGAGGTCGTTGACGCCCTGCGGTCCATGATGCGGGAAGCAGTGACCTCCGGTACCGCCTCCTCCCTCAACGACGTCGACGGGTTGGGTGGGAAGACCGGCACCGCCGAGATCGGCGACGGCGACGCCCACGGCTGGTTCGTCGGTAGTGTCGGCGACCTCGCATTCTGTGTATTCATCGAAGGTGCCGACTCCTCTGGACCCGCTGTCGAGATGGCGGGCAACTTCCTGCGCGACGGTGCCCTCGACGAGATCACCGGCTAACGCCCCGATAGCCCGTGGCGATGAGACAGATAGCAGAAGCGAGCCTCACCGACCCCACCAAGGAGTGGATCGTCATGACCCTCACCCGAAAAGTTCTCACCGGAGCCGTCGCGGCCCTGGCCGTTGTCGGCCTGGCAGGGACCCCGACCGCTGCCGCGCAACCGGAGATCCCCGGGTCTTCTCTACCGTCTCTGCCGTCTCTGCCTGCAGTCCCCTTCACGGGTACCTGGGTCGACGCCAACCCGACCGGCGGGGCCACGATTACGTTCGACCAGGGCCGGATCTCCGGCACCGATGGATGCAACGGGATTGGTTCGGCCTATACCGTCACCGGCAACGTCGCCGACGTCGACCCCTTCCTCTCCACGATGATGGCCTGCACCGGACCGTGGAGCCAGTGGCTGCAGGGTGTGTCCACCATCCACCACTACGGCGCGGTCCTCGTCGTCCACGGTGACGACGGCGGCGTCCTCGGCGTCCTGCGCCCGGCTGTCTGATGCAGACAGGACGCCCGACCGTCGCCCTCGTCGCAGCCTTTCTCACCGTGGGCCTGGCGGCATGCGGCAGCTCGGACGAGCCTGACGCACCCCCGACGACCACAACGAACCAGACTTCGGAGCCCAGCACTGTGACCGACACCCCGCATGACACCCCGCACGAGTCCCTGGCCGACTTCGCCGGCACCTGGGTGGATCCCGACGGGAAAGGCTACCTCAGCTTCGACGGGGACGGGGGTATCACCGGCAGCGACGCCTGCAACGGCATCACCACCACCTACTCCGTTGACGGCACCACCGCGACGGTGGAGCCTTTTCCCACCACGATGATGGCCTGCGGGGACGGCTGGTCACAGTGGCTGCTCGGGGTCACCTCCGTGGAGCTGGACGACGAGGTCCTCACCGTACTCGGACGCGACGGCGAAGAGCTCGGCACCCTCGTTCCCGGCACAGTTCCCGGCGACGCACCAGAATGACACCAGGATGACGGCGGTCCGACTGATCGCCACTGACCTGGACAACACACTGTTGCGGAGCGACAAGACGGTCAGTGACCGCACGGTCGCCGCGCTCGATGCCGTCCGGGCCGCTGGTGTGCGGATCATTCCTGCCACCGCGCGCAACGTCCGCGGCGTCCACGCCGTCAACGGGCGTACACGATTCTCGGACTGGGCGGTCTGCGGCAACGGTGCCAGCGGCGTGCACCTGGACAGTGGCGAGGTGTTGTTGAACATCGAGGCTGCACCGGACTCCCTGGCCCGGGTGGTCGAAACTGTCCGCAGTCGCGTCCCCGGTGCCTGCTTCGCCGCTGTCCGGGACCTCGGCGCCCGGTTCCTCGCCGAGGACGGGTACGCCGCGCTGGCATCCACAACCGACCACAGCCGCGATCCGGCATCGATGGAGCGCGCAGATACCGGCACGCTTGTGTCAGTGCCTGCAGGAAAACTCGTCTTCCGCCATCCGACGGTCCCCGCTGCGGATCTGTTCGCCGCAGTCTCCGACGAGGTCAGCCAGCTCGGAGGGGTGGAGGTCACGCTGTCGGGCGCCCCGTTTGTGGAGGTGATGGCTGCCGGAGTGTCCAAGGCTGCCGGGCTGGCCCGACTGTGTTCCCACCTGGGAATCGGTGCCCACGAGGTGCTGGCCCTCGGCGACGGGCTGAATGACGTCGACATGCTGCGGTGGGCAGGTCGGGGCGTCGCCGTGGCCAATGCGGATCCGGCAGTCCTCGCCGCCTCCGACGAGGTCACCGCAAGCGCGGACGATGACGGTGTCGCAGAGGTACTCGAGCAGGTCAGCGGCAGCGCGACAAGACCTCGGCGATCGTCCTGACAGCCGGCTCGAATCGCCCGGGGTCGGGGCCGGCGAAGTTGAGCCGGATGAATTTTCCGGTGGGTTCTGCGGGGAACAGGCCGTCACCGGAGGCGATCATCACCCCGGCGCGTTCACAGTCGACGACCAGACAGCGCAGGTCGGTCGTGTCGGGAAGCCGTACCCACAGGTTGAGGCCCCCGCCGGGCAGCCCGGACAGCACCGCGTCCGGAAGGCGCGTATGGACCGCGTCGGCCAGCAAGTCGCGGCGGGAGCGCAACTGGCCCCGGAGCGACGCCCGGTGTGTCCGCCAGGCCGGTTGACTGACGACATCCAGGGCCGCGGCCTGAAGCAGGGGGCTGACGTACATTGCCGAGGCTGCGACGTTGGCGCGGATCCGCTCGCCGACAGGTCCTCGGGCGATGACGGTGCCCACGCGTAACGCCGGGGAGACGCTCTTGGTCAGCGAGCGCAGGTAGATCACCCTCCCTGCATCGTCCTGGGCCGCCATTGGCGCCTGCTCGGGATGGTCGGTCATACCGAAATCGTGTGCCCAGTCGTCTTCGATGAGGAAGGCACCGTGTCGCTCAAGGACCTCGATGATCTCGCCTCGGCGTGTTGGTGACCAGGTGATTCCGGTGGGGTTGGCGTAGCGCGGTTGGGCATAGAAGGCGCGGGCACCGGTACGCGCGAATGTTCTGTCGAGTTCGACGGGGTCCGGCCCGTCGTCACTACCCACCGCCGGAACCAGTTGGACCCCGGATTCCCCGGCGGCGAGGATTGCGCCCCAGTAGGTGGGTGACTCGATGACGACAGGGGCGCCGGGAGCAGCGACGGCCCGGAAGATCGCCGCGAGACCGGATTGCGTCCCCGGCAGGACAGTGACATCGGCAGCGGCGGCGGGCGTTGTCCCTGCGGGGGTGTGTTGACCGAGTTCATGGGCGAACCACTGACGCAGTTCGGGTACCCCGGCACGTGGGGCTGCAGCGACCGCTGCGTCGCTACGGGCGGCACGGGCCAGAGCCTGCCGCACGATTTTCTCCGGCAGCAGCCGCCGGTCGGGGTAACCGTTGTGCAGACTGACGGCGTCTTCGGGCGTGGGGCGCAGTGGTCCGTCCTCACTGCCACCGGAGGCAGCTGTCGTCGCTCCGACAGAGGTGGCGGCACCGAGCGCACCGGCCTGCCAGGAGTAGTCGGCGGGGTGGAGTCGACGACCGGTCGGCCCCGCAGCGATGAAGGTGCCGACACCGGGTCGTGTTTCGACCAGACCTTCGGCGGTGAGGGTGCGCAGTGCCGACTGGACGGTACCGGGCCCGATCCCGTGGTCGCGGACGAGCGTCCGGGTGGCGGGAAGTTTAGTTCCGGGCGCACGCCCCTCGATCCACTGGCGGAGTTCCGTCACAAGGTGCGCACTGCTACTCTGAGACATGAAAGATCATAGTAGCGCTACCGTCGAGAACGGTCCACCGATACTGCCCCCGGGCCTGTGGTGGGGAGCGCTCGGTGTCCTTGCCTTCTCCTTGACCGTCCCCCTTACCCGGGTCGCCGTCACCGGAGGGCTCTCCCCGGTGTTCACGGGCACCGGGCGGGCTGTCGTCGCCGGGGCACTCGCCGGCATCGTGCTCCTCGTCACCGGTCGCTATCGACGACGTCCCCGCGCCCCGCAGTGGTTGCGACTGGGCCTGGTGACCGGCGGCGTGGTGATCGGATTCCCTGTATGCACCTCACTTGCGCTCCAGGACGTCCCTGCCACCCACGGTGCCGTGGCCATCGCAGCCCTCCCTGCAGCGACCGCTGCTGTCACAGTCCTGCGTACGAAAGAACGCGCCGGCGTCAGATTCTGGTGCGCCGCTGCCCTGGGCACAGTCGCGGCCACCACTGCCGGCGTCCTGCACAGTGGCGGAACCGGAGGGGTCTCCACGCCGCAGACCTCCTTCTCCTCGCCGCCGTCGCCACCGGCGCTGTCGGCTACGCGGAAGGAGGGCTGCTCTCCCGGGACCTCGGCTCCTGGCAGACCATCTGCTGGGCCCTGGTGCTCGGGCTACCGGTGATGACGGTCCTCTCCGTGGCAAGCGCGCCTGACTCCTGGGCAGCCTGGTGGGCGGTGGACACCGACTCCTGGGCCGCGTTCGGCTACCTCAGCCTGGTGAGCATGTTCCTGGGGTTCTTCGCCTGGTACCGCGGTCTCGCTCTCGGCCCCATGCTCCAGGTCAGTCAGGTCCAGCTGGTTCAACCACTGCTGAGCATCGCCTGGGCCGCGCTGCTGCTGAGGGAACACGTCACCCTTCCCACCCTGCTCAGTGGTCTACTCGTCATCGTCTGCGCGGCAACGGCTGTCCGCGCACGTAACACACCATCCCGATCCCACCCCGACATGAAGGGACAATCATGAACCACATCCGGAAGACCGTCCGCCAGTCATCGAAACTCCGTAACGTCCTCTACGAGATCCGCGGCCCTGTCGCCGCCCGTGCCGCAGAGATGGAGCGCTCCGGAACCGACATTCTCAAGCTCAACATCGGGAACCCGCAGCCGTTCGGTTTCACCGCTCCCCCGCAGATCACCGCGGAGATGTCTCGGACCCTCCCGGTTTCCCACGGATACTCGGACTCCCACGGCGTCCCCGCCGCCCTGGACGCGGTCATCGCCCGGTACAGCACGGTCGCCGGCTTCCCCACGCTGCGCCGGGAGGACGTCTACCTCGGCAACGGCGTCAGCGAACTGATCACCATGACCTGCCAGGCCCTCGTCGACAACGGCGACGAGATCCTCATTCCCGCACCCGACTACCCGCTGTGGACCGCGATGGTGACCCTTGCCGGCGGCACCCCCGTCCACTACACGTGCGAGGAGAACGACGGGTGGAACCCCGACCTTGCGGACATGGAGGCACGCATCACCGGGCGTACCACGGCGATCGTGGTGATCAACCCGAACAACCCCACCGGTGCGGTCTACCCACGGCACATCCTGGAGGGCATCGCTGACATCGCCCGGCGGCACTCACTGACGCTGCTGGTCGACGAGATCTACGACGAGATCACCTACGACGGAACAGCCCACACCCACCTTGCCGCGGTCGCCCCGGATGTGCTGGCACTGTCGTACTCCGGCCTGTCGAAGAGCAGTCGCCTGGCCGGCTACCGGGCCGGGTGGATGGTGGTCACCGGGCCGAAGGACCACGCAGCGGATTTCCTGCACGGCATGGAACTGATGGCATCAACACGCCTGTGTCCTAATGTCCCCGGACAGCACGCGGTGGTGGCTGCGCTTGGTGGCAGCGGATGTGGCGCCGACCGCTCCATTGCAGACCTCACCGGACCTGAGGGGCGGCTCGCCCGTCAGCGGGACGTCGTCGACACCGCGCTGAACAGGATGGACGGGGTGAGCTGCGTGACTCCGCGTGGCGCGCTGTACGCCTTCCCCCGCCTGGATCCGGGAGTCCACGACATCCGCGACGACGAGAGACTGGTCATGGACCTGCTGGAACGTGAGCACATTCTGCTGGTCCACGGCACCGGCTTCAACTGGCCGACCCCGGACCACCTGCGCATCGTCCTCCTACCGGAGGAGAAGGTGCTCGCCACAGCGATGGAGAGGATGGGGAACTTCCTGTCGGGTTACCGGCAGTAGGTGGGACGGTCCGTGGCCTTCCTCACGGCGTCCGCCGGAAACTCCGGCGGTACGCCGTGGGGGTGACCCCTACCTGACCCAGCACATGTCGACGCATGTTCGTCGCTGTGCCAAGTCCGGTCCGTCGGGCAATAGCATCGACCGTGAGGTCGCTGACCTCGAGGAGCCGCCGGGCCTCTGTCACCCGTTGACGGTTAAGCCATGCGGCCGGCGGTTCCCCGAACTCCGCGGTGAACCGTCGCTGAAAATGTCGTAACGACATTCCGGCCCGGTCGGCACACTCAGCCACAGTCAACGGTTCAGCCATGTGCTCGGTCATCCACTGGACCACCGGTGACATACCGACGCCCGGTTTCGGGGTCGGGTGCTCAATGAACTGCGCCTGGCCGCCAGTCCGATGAGGTGCCACCACCATCCGTCGTGCGATACGCGCGGCGACGTCCTCTCCCATGTCACGCCGCACCAGGTGCAGACAGAGGTCGATTCCGGCAGCGACACCGGCGCTGGTCGCGATATCACCATGGTCGATGTACAAGACACCGGGGTGGACGCTGACCGCAGGGTACCTGCACCGCAGCTCCTCCGTGCGACACCAGTGTGTAGTCGCCGACCGACCGTCGAGTAACCCCGCGGCAGCAAGCGCGAATGCCCCGGTGCAGATCGAGACGACTCGGACGCCATCCTCGACGGCATAACGCAACAGGTCGAGCACTCGACCTGTTGCCGGATCAGTAACGTCGAGGCGACTGTTGAACCCCGGAACAATCACGGTGTCCGCCTGCAGGATCGCCTCTGGGCCCACTACACCCCCGACGGTGAAGCCGGTGGAAGTAGACACATCCCCTGGAGCAGCCCCGACGACCGTGGCCTGGTATTCATCTTCGTCCCGGAACCCGAAGATCTGCGCTGCAGTCGACAGATCGAAAGCGACTACCTCAGGAAGGGCCAGGATGACGACCTGATGGGCACAACGGGGCTGGCGCGAATTGTTCGACACAGGTCATTTATGCCACTCGACTGCGGCGAAGTCCACGCCGTAGCGTGAACCGTATGACAGTCGAGACAAAAGGGCTGGTGAGGCCCCCGCTCCCTCCTTTCACCCGAGAA